>JBDHZN010000008.1:0-32671 GCA_039811845.1 Micropruina sp.
ACCGACGCCGACGACCTTGATGACCGCCAAGTAGTTCTGGGATGCACTGCCCACGAAGATTCCCACCTCAATAGCGCTGTATGCGTTGCCGAAAAAAGTCTCAAGTTGCGGTGCAGACCACACGGGGAAGGCAACTCGGTGACGTCGGATGCAAGGCTACGCAGCCGCCAACACCCCCGTCCAACGCGAGGTGGCTCATCGGCGAGTCCCTCAAGTACTACTTCAGGGTTGTCTCAACCTCATCGAGTGACCGGGTTGGACGGCGCCGAGACGTCGTAGACCCGGTGCTGCTGGGCCATCAGCACACTCAGCACCTGCGCCTTCAGTTCGGATTGTTCCGCGCTGCCCCAGATCACCGTGACCCCGCCGGGCAGCTCCAGGGTGATGCTGTCCGGAGTCTCGGCCGACAGCGTCCGGATCTTGCCGCGCACCCCGGACGGCAGGCTGCGCAGCACGGTGCCCAGGTCGCGGATCAACCGGGCATCGCCCGACGGCACCCGGGCGGCCAGCACCCCACGCGGCGGCTGCGCCGCCGAATCGAAGATGATGCCCTGATCGTCGGCGATCCAGTAGCCGCCGGGAGTTTCGATGGCGAAGGCCGGCGTCCGCTCGGTGACGGTGATCCGAATCGTGTTCGGCCATTGCCTGGCCACCGAGACCCGGGCCACGGCCGGCAGCCCGGAGACCCGGGTCGCGACCGCGTCCAGGTCGACCCGAGCCAGCGGCTGCCCGGCCGGCACGTCGGCGACCCGCTCCACCTCGGCCGTGGCGACCAGCTTGGCGCCCTGCACCTCGACGTCCTTGACGCCGAGCACGGACGAGCCGAACATCAACCAGGCCAGGACGCCGAGCACGACGACCACCGCTGCCGCGATCGCGATCAGCAGCACCCGGCGGCGGCGTCCGCGGCGCCGGCGCAGGTCGAGCCGCTCGGTCGCGTCACTGACCCCGGTCACCGTCATCGGGCGGCCCCCACGGCCGCGGGACCGACCGCGGTGACATCGCCGGCGCCCACCGTGAGCGCCAGGTCGCCGGGCCGCAGCAGGGCGGCCAGAACCTCCGGAGCGCGCTGCTTGTCGGCCACGTAGGTCACCGCCGCCGCGCCGGCGGCACGGGCGGCCTGCGCCACCAGCTCACCGGTGACACCGGGGATCGGGTCCTCGCGGGCCGGATAGACGTCGAGCACGACCACTTCGTCGGCCGCCGCCAGGGCAGCGCCGAAGTCGGCGGCGAAGTCGCGGGTGCGGCTGAACAGGTGGGGCTGGAAGCACACCACCAGCCGGCCCTCCCCGGCCAGCGGCCGGGCCGCGGTGAGCAGTGCCCGCACCTCGGTCGGGTGATGGGCGTAATCGTCGTAGACGCGGGCACCGCTCACCTCGCCGACGTAGCTGAACCGGCGGTGGGTGCCGCGGAACGCACCGGCAGCCTCGCGCAACACCGCTCCGTCCAGCCCGAGCGCACGGCCGATCGCGTAGGTGGCGGCCGCGTTGGCCAGGTTGTACCGGCCTGGGACGGCCAGCCGCAGCGGTCCGGCGTCGCCGTCCGCGGTGAGCGTCGCGGACGCGGTCGGGGTGTCGGTGACCAGGTCGCTGAGCCGGACGTCGGCCTCAGCCGATTCACCGAAAGTCAGCACCCGGCGTCCGCCACCCTCGATGCGCGGCCGCAGCGCCCGGGTGCCCGGGTCGTCGGCCGACAGCACCACGGTGGCCACGCCGGGCCTGGTCGCCAGCGCCACGAAGCCGTCGAAGTAGCGCTCGGGTGTGCCCCAGTTGTCCAGGTGATCGGCCTCGATGTTGGTGATCGCCACCACCTCGGCCGGGTACTGCAGGAAGGAGCCGTCCGATTCGTCGGCCTCGACCACGAAGGCCTCCCCCGCGCCCAGCCGCGAACTGCTGCCGGTGCTGGCCAGGGGTGACCCGATCACGTACGACGGGTCGGCGCCGAGCGCGGTCAGCATCTCGGCGACCATGCCGGTGGTGGTGGTCTTGCCGTGGGTGCCGGTGATCGCGACGCCGCGTCGGCCCAGCATCAGGGCACCCAGCGCCGCGCTGCGGTGCCAGATCCGCAGCCCACGACGGCGGGCCTGCGCCAGTTCCACGTTCGACTCCCGGATGGCCGAGGACACCACGACCGTGCGGGCGTCGCCCAGGTTGGCCGGGTCATGCCCGACATGCACGGCGATCCCGGCCTGCTCCAGGCCGCGCAGGGTGGGCGAGTCGGCCTGGTCGCTGCCGGAGACTGCGACGCCGAGAGCCGCGTACGCGGCGGCGATCCCGCTCATCCCGGCACCGCCGATGGCGATGAAATGGACGCCGCCCAGCTCGTCGGTGGGCAGCAGTTCCACGGGTTCGACCAGCGCCATCTCAGGACCGCCCCGCACTCGTCGAGCCCGCACTCGTCGATCCGGCAGTCGTCGAGGTGGCAATGGCCAGCACCCGCTCGGCCAGGGCGCCGGCGGCATCCGGTGGTACCAGGTCGCGGCTCGCTCGGCGCATCGCCGGCAGCCGCTCCGGATCGTCGAACAGGGCCCGTACCTCGCGGGCCATCCGGACGGCGTCGAAGTCGGCGTTGTCGATCAGCAGCGCGGCACCGCCGTCGACCAGGAAGGTCGCGTTGCGGGCCTGCTCACCGTTGCCGTGCGGCAGCGGGACGAAGATCACCGGCAGACCGACCGCCGCGGTCTCCATCACGGTGCCGGCGCCGGAGCGGCCGACCATCAGATCGGCCGCGGCGTAGGCGTCCTCCATGGCGTCCACGTAGCCGAGCGGGACGTAGCGGGCGCCGGTCGCGTCGTCGGTCACCACCACGTCGGCGTCGGTGATGTTCTTGGGCCCTAGCACGTGCAGGATCTGGATGCCGGCGGCGAGCAGTTCGGCGCGGGCGCCCAGGGTGGCGGTGTTGATGCTCTGTGCACCCTGGGAGCCGCCGGAGACCAGCAGGGTGGGTCGGTCGGCGTCCAGGCCGAACCCGACCCGGGCCTCGCCGCGGCGGGCCTCGACGTCCAGTTCGGCGATGCTGCTGCGCAGCGGCAGGCCGAAGTACTGCGCACCCGGCAGCGGGGTGTCCGGGAACGAGACCGCGACCAGCCGGGCGAACCGGGCCGCCACCTTGTTGGCAAGGCCGGGCAGCGCGTTCTGTTCGTGGATCACCACCGGGACGCCCATCGTGCGGGCCGCCAGGTAGACCGGTAGCGAGACGTAGCCACCGAAGCCGACCGCGACGTCGGCCTTCTCCCGGGAGAGGATGCGGCGGGCCTGGCGCACCGAGTCGACCAGCCGCCACGGCACCTTGAGCAGGTCGACGGTGAGTGAGCGCGGCAGCGGCACCGGCGGAATCAACTCCAGGCGCAGCCCGGCGGCCGGCACCACGGTCGTCTCCAGGCCCTTCGGGGTGCCGACCGCGACCACACTGCCCGACGCGTCGGCACGGGCGATCCGTTCGGCGGTGGCGATCAGCGGCGAGGTGTGTCCGGCGGTCCCTCCACCGGCCAGCACGACGTGAGCCATGGTCCTCCTCGCGGTAGGTCTCTGGAATGGGCTGCTGCGGGCCGCGATCCACCACTATCGGGATTCGACCACGGTGACCGCTTTGCGGCCCTTGCGCTTCTTGCGCTCGGCCAGCCTACGGGCGTCCGGCTCGAGCTTCGCACACGCCAGCAACAGGCCGATGCCGGCGAGGTTCGCCATCAACCCCGACCCGCCGTAGGAGAGCAACGGCAGCGTGACGCCCAGCACCGGGATCATCCGCAACACCACCATGACGTTGACCAGCGCCTGGATCATCAACCATGCGGTCACCCCAGCGGCCAGATAGCGGCAGAACGGCAGGTCGGAGCGCAGCGCGATGCGGAAGCCGGCATAGCCCAGCACCAGGAACAGCGACAGCACCACCAGGGTGCCGACCAGCCCGAGTTCCTCGCCGATGATCGCCAGCACATAGTCGGTGTGGGCCTCGGCCAGCGAGCCCCACTTCTGCCGGGACGCCCCCAGGCCCAGCCCCCACCAGCCGCCGGAGGCCAGCGCGAACACGCCGCGCAGCGGCTGCATGTTGACACCCATGGTGTCGTGGTCGGCGTTGAAGAAGCCGAGGATCCGGCCCATCCGGTTGCCGGACGTGGCGACCAGAATGAGCACCGCCGCCCCCACCGTGACGCCGATCGAGGCGAGGATCTTCCAGGACGCACCGACGTACCACAGGATGGCCACCACGATGGCGCCCATGATCATGCCGGTGCCCAGGTCGTGCTGCAGCACCACCAGGCCGATCAGCAACGCTGAGACCGGCACGAACGGCACCAGCAGGTGCTTGGGCTGGTCGAGCAGCTTCTGCTTGCGGGCCAGCAGGTCGGCGCCCCACATGATGATCGCCAGCTTGGCCAGCTCGGAGGGCTGGATGCGGAAGAACGAGGTGCCGAACTGCACCCAGTTCTGGTTGCCCTTCGCCTCACCCCAGCCGAGCGGGGTGAAGGTGAGGATCTGCAACAGCAGCGCGGTTATCACCAGCGCCCAGCCGAGGATCTTCAGCGCCCGCGGTTGCAGCCGGGACAGCACGAAGGCGGCCACTCCGCCGACTGCGAGGAAGAAGACCTGCCGCTTGACGAAGTAGTAGGCGTCGCCGAAACGAACGCTGCCGAGCACGCTGGAGGCCGACAGCACCATCATCATGCCGAGGCTGAGCAGCAGCACGGTCGGCACCAACACCAGGTAGAAACTGGCCTTGGGATGTGCCAGCGCCTCGCCGATCACACTGGGCCGGCTGCGCCGACGGCTGGCGCGTGCGGTGGTCTGCTTACGATCCAGCGGGGAAGAAAGGATCGCCACTTGCCTCAGCCCTTCTCCTCGACTCCGGTGATCGCTCGGACCGCCTGGGCGAACGCCGTGCCGCGCGCGTCATAACCGCTGAACATGTCCTTGCTGGCACAGCCGGGAGCCAGCAGCACGACATCGCCCGGTCGGGCGAACCCGCGCGCGGCGGCAACCGCCTGCGCCATCGCACCAGTGTCGGTGGAATCGATGACGGTGACGGGGATCTGCGGCGCGTGTCGGGCGAGTGCCTCTGCGATCATCCCGCGATCGACGCCCAGCAGCACCGCGGCGCGCAGCTTGTCGCCGTAGGCCCGGACCAGTTCGTCGAAGCTGGTGCCCTTGGCCTGGCCGCCGGCGATCCAGACGATCGAGTCGAAAGCCCGCAGCGACGAGGCGGCCGCGTGCGGGTTGGTTGCCTTGGAGTCATCCACCCAGGCCACGCCGTCGGCCTCGGCGACGGTCTGGATCCGGTGGTCGCCGAGTTCCAGGTTCCGCAGCCCGTCCCGGACGGCGGTCGCCGGCACCCCGAACGACCGGGCCAGCGCCGCGGCCGCCAGGGCGTTCTCGACGTTGTGCGGGGCGTAGGGCCGGACGTCGGACAGCTTGCCGAGCTCCATCGCCGAGTCGCGGCGCTGCGCGATGAACGCCCGGTCGACCAGCAGGTCGTCGACCACACCGAGCTGGCCGATGGTCGGGATGCCGAGGGTGAAGCCGATCGCCCGGGCACCTTCGGTGACCTCGGCCTCCTCGACCATGTGCAGGGTCGCCTCGTCGGCCACGTTGTAGACGCAGCTGTGGGTGACCCGTTGGTAGATCCGGGCCTTGTCGGCGGCGTAGGCGGCCATCGCGTCCGCTGCCTCGCTGTCCCAGGACGCCGGGTCGGCGTACCACTCGAGGTGGTCGGGGTGCAGGTTAAGCACGGCCGCCGAATGCAGGGCGAGTGAGTTCGTGGAATGCAGCTGGAAGCTGGACAGCTCCAGCGCCAGCACGTCGTAGCTGACCTCGTCGAGGATCGCCTCGACGATCGGACGGCCCACGTTGCCGACCGCGCTGGTGGTCAGCCCGGCCGCGGTCAGCATCGACTCGAGCATGTTGACGGTGGTGGTCTTGCCGTTGGTGCCGGTGACCGCCAGCCAGGGCACCACCCGGTCGGGTTGCATCATCCGCCAGGCCAGCTCGACCTCGCCCCAGACCGGCACCCCGCGGCGGCGGGCCTGCGCGATCAGCGGGGCGCGCGGCGTCCAGCCCGGTGAGACGACCAGCAGGTCGGCCTGCTCGGGCAGCGTCGCGGTCGACCCGGGGCCGAGCCGCACCTGGGCGCCGAGGACCTCCAGGATCTTGGCCTTCTCAGTGTTGGCCGCGGTGTCGGCGTCGTCGAGCACCAGCACCTTCGCGCCCAGCTCGAGTAGGCCGTCGGCGGCCGCGTACCCGGACGCCGCCAGCCCGGCCACCACCACGACGGCCTGCCCCCACGGCGACAGCCGGGTGGCCTCCGGCAACCAGTCGATCACGGCAGGCCCACCGTCCATTCGGCGTAGAAGATGCCCAGGCCGAGCGCAACACACAGCCCGCAGATGATCCAGAACCGGATCACGATGGTGATCTCGGCCCAGCCGAGCAACTCGAAGTGGTGCTGCAGCGGAGCCATCTTGAACAACCGTTTGCCCTTGGTGGCCTTGAAGTAGCCGACCTGCAGCACCACCGACAAGGTGATGATCAGGAACAGGCCGGCGACGATCAGCATCAGCAGCTCGGTGCGGGTGAACACCGACAGCGCCGCCAGGCCGCCGCCGATCGCCAGCGAGCCGGTGTCGCCCATGAAGATCTTGGCCGGGCTGGCGTTCCACCACAGGAAGCCGAAGCAGGCGCCGGCCAGGGCCAGCGCCACCAGCGCCAGATCACGTGGGTCGCGCACCCAGTAGCACTGCGGGCCCGAGGTGGACAGCGTCGAGCAGGACTGGTTGTTCTGCCAGATGTTCACCAGGGCGTAGGCGGCGAACACCATGGTCGCCGCGCCGGTGGCCAGGCCGTCCAGGCCGTCGGTCAGGTTGGCCGCGTTCGACCAGGAGGCGATCACCAGCACGATCCAGATCACCGCCGCCCAGATCGGCAACTGCAGCCAGCTGATGTCGCGCAGGAACGAGATGGCGTTGCTGGCCGGGGTGATGCCCTGGTCGTCGGGGAACTGGAAGGACAGGATCGCGAACGAGATCGCGACCAGCGACTGCCCGGCCAGCTTGGCCCGGCTGCTCAGGCCCAGCGAGCGGGCCTTGGAAATCTTGATCCAGTCGTCGGCGAAGCCGACCAGGCCCAGCCCGGTGACCAGGTACAGCACCAGGATTCCGGACGCCGTCGGCGGCGACCAGGTGATCAGATGGGACACCGCGTAGGCGAAGATGACCGATCCGATGATGACGATGCCACCCATGGTCGGTGTGCCGCGCTTGGTGTGGTGCGCGGTCGGTCCGTCGTCGCGGATGAACTGGCCGTAGCCGTTCTTGACCAGCACCCGGATCGCGAACCGGGTACCGATCAGGGTGCCGAGCAGGCCCAGTCCGCCTGCGAGCAGGATGCTCCTCACGCCGTCCTCCCCGCCTCGTGCTGGGCGCCGGACGCCAGCGCGTCCGCCACCACGTCCAGGGCCAGCCCCCGGGATGCCTTCACCACCACGACATCGGACGGTTGCAGATCAGCCCCTGCCACCGCAACCGCGGCGGCCCGGTCGGCGACCACCTGCACTGCCCCGGACGCCTCGCGCGCGCCAGCAGCGATGTCGTCGGCGAACTCGCCCAGGGCCACCACCTCGAAGCCGAGACCGGCGGCCAGTTCGCCCAGTCGGCGGTGCTCGTCGGCGGCGTCCGGGCCGAGTTCGAGCATGTCGCCCAGTACGGCGATCAGCCGGCCGTCCGGACGCCGCATCGCGGCCACCGTGGTCAGCGCGGCCCGCATCGAGTCGGGGTTGGCGTTGTAGGAATCGTTGACGATCAGCACGCCGTCGGTGCGTGGGCTGAGCTGCATCCGCCACCGGGACCGGGCGGTGGCGGTGCTCAACTCGTCGGCGATCAGTTCTGCCGGCAGGCCGGCCGCCAATCCGGCGCTGGCCGCGGCCAGCGCGTTGGCGACCTGGTGCCGTCCGGGACCTTGGAGGCGCACCGGCACCGAGGCCTCGACCGCCCCCGCAGCGCGCAGGGTGAACGCGTAGCGCTGCAGGTCGCCCGGCGCACTGTCGGCGGCCCAGACCCGCAGTTCGCCGGTGGCCGGTTCACCGGCCAGCGAGAAGGTGGCCAGCCGGGCGCTGGTCCGGGAGGCCATACCGAGCACCAGCGGATCGTCGGCGTTCAGCACCGCCCAGCCGTCGGCCGGCAGTGCCTCGACCAGTTCGCCCTTGGCCCGCGCGATGCCGGCGACCGAGCCGAACTCACCCAGGTGCGCATGACCGACATTGAGCACCACCCCGATCCGCGGCGGCACGATGCCGCACAGCCAGGCGATGTGGCCGTCGCCGCGGGCACCCATCTCGCTGACCAGATAGCGGGTGTCGTCGCCGATCCGCAGCGCGGTCAGCGGCACACCGATCTCGTTGTTGAAGGAGCCCTCCGGGCTCACCGTCGGTCCGGCCGCGGCCAGCACCTGGCCGAGCAGGTCCTTGGTGCTGGTCTTCCCCGACGATCCGGTGATCGCCAGGCAGACCAGGCCGGACGCCGCCGCCTGCGCCACCACGCCGCGGGCCAGGTCGCTCAGCCCGCGCTCGGCGTCATCGACCAGCAGGTGGGCCAGCGGCGCGTCCGTGGCCCGGGTGCACACCGCCGCCACCGCACCGCGGTCGGCCGCGGCGGCGAGGTAGTCGTGGCCGTCGACGTGTTCGCCGGGCAGCGCCACGAAGACCGCGCCGGGCGTCGCCAGCCGGGAGTCGACCACCACGTCCGGGCCGGCCGGGCGGTCGCTGTCGATCGGCGCGGCACCCGCCAGCGCCGCGACTTCTCGAATCGTCCGTTCACGCACCTTCGCTGCTCTCCCCCACCAGTCGTTGCCATTCTTCGCGGAGCACCGCGACGTCGTCGAACGGGCTGATCACGCCGGCCACATCCTGACCGGTCTCATGCCCCTTACCCAATACCGCCACCCAGCCACGGCCTGCGGAGCGACGCAGGGCGAGCCCGATCGCGGCCCGCCGGTCACCGCCGTCGACCACTTCGGCGGCCCCCGCTCGTTCGGCACCCGCCCGGACGGCAGCCCGGATCGTCGCCGGATCCTCCGAACGAGGGTTGTCGTCGGTCACCACGACCAGCTCGGCGTTGGCCGCCGCCGCGGCACCCATCGGGCCCCTCTTACTCGGATCCCGGTCACCGCCGGCGCCGAGCACCGCGATCCTAGGCGCCGGCAGGGCCGCCAATGCCGCCGCCACCGCCTCCGGGGTGTGCGCGAAATCGACGACAGCCGACGGTGCGCCCGGCCCCAGCTCGACCCGCTGCATCCGGCCCGGGACGGCCGCGGTGGCGAACGCCGGGACGGCCGCCGTCACGTCCAGGCCGGCGGCGTGCACCATGGCCGCCGCGGTGATCGCGTTGGCCACGTTGAAGGCGCCCGGCATGCCGACGTTGAAGTCGAGGGTGCCGGCCGGGGACGCGATCCGCACCGCCGCGCGGCCCGCGGCGTCCGGCTCGGCGCAGAGCTGCCGGAAGTCGGCCTCGGCCGCTCGTCCGGTGGTGAACAGCGGAGTGCCCTGGGCACGGATCAGGTCGGCCAGCCGGCGTCCCCAGTCGCCGTCGACGTTGACCACGCAGGCCCGCGCCCGGCCGTCCAGGAAGAGTTCGGTCTTGGTCGCGAAGTAGCTCTCCATATCGCCGTGGAAGTCGAGATGGTCACGGCCCAGCTGGGTGAAGCCGGCGACGTCGAAGACCATCCCGCCGACCCGGCGCAGCGCGAGGGCATGCGAGGAGACCTCCATCGCGACGCTGCTGGCACCGGCGTCCCGCAGCTGGGCGAGCAGCTCCTGCAGGTCGGGCGACTCCGGGGTGGTGATCGTGCTGCGACTACGGTCGATGGCCGTCCCGGCCAGCCGGAAGCCGATGGTACCCACAGTGCCGACGCGTTCACCGAGGGCGGTCAACGCGGCCTCGAGCAGGAACAGCGTGCTGGTCTTGCCGTTGGTGCCGGTGATCCCGAACATCCGCATCGCCCGGGCCGGATGGCCGTGCACGGCAGCGGCCACCTCGGCCAGGGTGGCGCGCGGGTCGTCCACCACGACGACGGGGACGCTCGCCTCGACCAGTTCGGCGCCGGCCGCATCGGTGAGCACCGCCACCGCGCCGCGTCGGACGGCCTCGGCCGCGAACCGGGCGCCGTGGGTGCGTTGCCCCGGCAGCGCCGCATACACATCGCCCGGTCGGACCGCCCGCGAGTCGAGGGTCACGCCGGTGACGTCGGCGTCCCCCGCTCCGGGCAGCAGCCCGGCCAGGCGAGTAGCGCGCTCAGCCATGGTCACGACCCTATTACTGAAGCGGGAGCTTGACGCCCTTGGTGGACGACGGCGGGACGGCGTAGCGGGGCAGCGCCAGCTGCATCACGTCGTGCATGATCGGGGCCGCGACGGCCGCACCGGAGGCACCCTTCTTCGGATTCCAGACCACCGCGTAGACCAGCACCTGGGGGTTGTCGATCGGGGCGACGCCGACCGTCGAGACCACCAGCCGGTCACGCGAGTAGCAGTTGCAGCCGGGGTCGAACAGCCGCGCCGTGCCGGTCTTGGCGCCGATCCGGTAGCCGTTGATGCTGAACGCCGGGCTGGTCTGGTTCAGCGCCTGCTGCTCCATCAGCGAACGCACCTGCGCCGAGGTGTTCTCGCTGATCACCCGGCGCGGCGTGGTGTCCTGGTTGGGCCGGGTGTAGGGCTGGCCATCCATCGTCGAGATCACCGTGGGCGCGTGGTAGACGCCGCCGTTGACGATCGCGCCGACGGCGGCCGCGTTCTGCACCGCGGTCACCGACAGGCCGCTGCCGAAGGAGTTGCTGTCGCGGGTGTAGTCAGCGATGTTCGCCTTGGGCAACAGGCCCGCGGACTCGCCGCCCACCCCGATGTTGGTGCGCTTCCCCAGGCCGAACGCGTTGTAGTAGGAGTACAGCTGCTCCTTGGGCATCCGGCGGGCCAGGGTGATGGTGCCCAAGTTGGACGATTTGGCGAAGATGCCGCGGGCCCGCAGGGTGATGTCGCCGTGGTTCCAGGCGTCGTGCACCGAGTTGACCTTGTCGTACTTGATCACGCTCGGCACCTTGACCTTCTCGTCGGGGTCGATAGTGCCCGAGTCGAGCATCGCGGCGAAGGTGAGGATCTTCTGCACCGAGCCCGGCTCGTAGGCGTTGGTGGTGATCCGGTTGGTCATGTCCTGGGGTTTGCTCTTCCCGGGGTCGTTGCTGTCGAAGGACGGCGCGTTGGCCATCGCCAGCATCTCGCCGGTGTTCGGGTTCGTCACCACCACGGCGGCCGCCTCGGCGCCGGTGTCGGCGAGCGCCTTGGCCAGCCGCTGCTCGGCCAGCAGCTGCAACGAGTTGTCGATGGTCAGGCCGACGTTGTGGCCGTTCTGCGGCGGGATCAGCACGTTGTCACCGAGCGGGATCTTGCCGTTCGGCGAGGAGTCGTAGATCTCTTTGCCGTCGGTGCCCTTGAGCTGCTTCTCCAGCGACAACTCCAGACCGCCGGCCGCCTCGCCCTGCTGGTTCACCCAGCCGATCAGGTTGGCGGCCAGTGAGCCGTTCGGATAGCGCCGGGTCGGTGCGGTGATCCGCCGCAGGCCCAGCAGCTTGGCCTGCGTCATCTCGGCCTGGATGTCGGCGAAGGTCTGCGCCGGCACCCGCTTGGCGATCACCTTGTAGGACGACTTCGGGTCGGTCAGCTGCGGCAAGTATGAGTCCGGGGTGTTGCCCAGATGCCTGGCCAGGATCTCGGCCAGCCGCTGCGGTGCCGCGGCCGCGACCTCACGGTCGTAGCTGGTCATCTGGCCGTCGGTCATCTTGCCGTTGGTCCGGATCATCTTCGGGTCGGCCACCACCTGCACGGTGTCCTCGGTGAAGGCCAGGATGTCGCCGTAGCGATCGCTGATCTCACCGCGGGACGCCGGCAGCACCTGGGTCTGCTGCATCTGGTCGGCGGCCGCGGTCGCGTAGGTCTTGGCGTCGAACGCCTGCACCTGCAGGGCGCGTCCGGCGCACAACGAGAAGACCACGGCGATGGCGATCAGCAGCACCCGGAGCCGGCGGATCGGCGAGGCGAGCGGCAGCCGGGCGCGGCGCAGCCGGGACAGCTGCCGGGCCGCGGTGGACTTCGGCGCCGTCATCGGCCGCTCCCGTTCCGCTTCGTGCCGGACTCACCCGGCTTCTTCGCCGCTGCCTTCTTCTTGGCTTCCGCGGCCTTCTTCTCGGCCGCTGCCTTCTTCTTGGCTTCCGCCGCCTTCTTCTCGGCCGCAGCCTTCTTCTCGGCCGCAGCCTTCTTCTCGGCGGCTTTCTGCTTCGCCTCAGCAGCCTTCTGCTTGGCCTCGGCGGCTGTCTTGGCAATGGCCTCCTCGCGGGCCTTCGCGATCTTGGCCAGCTCCTCGGGGGTGCGGTGGCGGACGTCCGGCACCTCCTGACCGGTCATCGCGGTCGGCTTGCCGATGATCTCGCCGCTGGGCAGCTGCAGGTACGCCGGGTAGGGGTTGGGCACCATGCCGAGCTTGGACGCGGCCACCGCCAGCCCCTCGCTGGAGCGGGCCTGGGTGACCTCGGTCTCCAGGGCGGCCATCCGGTAGCCGAGCTGGGTGGCCACCTTCTGCTGGTCGCGCACCGCGAAGGCCTGCTCCTGCAATGCCGTGTTGAGCAGCAGCAGCCCCACCATGCCCAGCGCCAGCAGCACCCCGAGACCCAGAATGAACGGGATGCTGGCCACCGTGCGCTGCGGACGCCGCACCTCGCGGAGACTCTCCTGCGGCGCGCGTTGCTCGGTACGCCGCTGACCGGGGTTGGGCTTCGGGGCCAGGAGTGCTGTCATGCTGCCACCTCGTTGATCCGTTCTGCCGCGCGCAACCGTGCCGAGGCGGCGCGCGGATTGACCTGCACTTCGTCTGTGTCCGGGCGCTCGGCGCCGCGGGTGAGCAGCACCAGCCGGGCCCGCAGGGCGGCCGGGACCTCCGGCAACCCGCGCGGGGCGCGGTCGGCGGCCGCCTCGCGCAGCGCGTTCTTCACCAGCCGGTCCTCACCAGAGTGGTAGGCCAGCACCGCCAGGCGTCCGCCGGGGGCCAGCGCGTCGATCGCGGCCGGCAGCAGGCCGGCCAGCGCGGTCAGCTCCTCGTTGACCGCGATCCGCAGCGCTTGGAAGGTGCGCTTGGCGGGATGCCCTCCCCCGGACGCACGGGCCGCGGCCGGGATCGCCTGCTCGATCACCCGGACCAGCCGGGCGGAACCGGTGAACGGCTCGGTGGCGCGTTCGGCCACGATCCGCCGGGCGATCCGGTCGGCGAACCGCTCCTCGCCGAACCGGCGCAGGATGCGGGTCAGTTCGGCGACGTCGGCGGTGTTCAGCAGTTCGGCCGCGGTCAACGGCTGGGTGTCGTCCATCCGCATGTCGAGGGGGGCGTCGGCCCGGTAGGCGAAGCCGCGTTCGGTGCGGTCGATCTGCATCGACGACAGGCCCAGGTCGGCCAGGATCGCCTGCACCGCCGGGCGCTCGGCCTCGGCGAGCACCTCGGGCAGTTCGTCGTAGCGGGCCTGGAACAGGGCCACCCGGTCACCGAACGGGGCCAGCCGGGCCGCCGCGGCATCCAACGCGTGCCGGTCGCGGTCGATGCCGATCAGCCGGGCCCGCGGACAGGCGGTGAGAACGGCCTCGGCGTGACCGCCGAGGCCGAGGGTGCAGTCCACATAGGTGGCCCCGGGAGCTTGTAGAGGCACGCTGAGCAGCTCGACGATGCGCGTGCACATCACCGGCACGTGCACAGCCTGCTGCCCGTCCATCTCGACCCCTCCATCAACCTTGGATGGCACCCTCGCGTGCGCCGTGGTTTCAATCCGTGGGAGCCGCCTGGCACCGGGGAAGGTGCGCCAGGGGGCGATGCCCTCGGATTGAAGCCGCACCGCACGCGACGGTGTTGCTTCGGCGGGTCACCCCGCTCCGAATACCTCTTCGTCCATTTGTGCGAAGGCCTCCTCCTGCGCCGCGGCGTAGGAGGCCCAGGTCTCCGCGTCCCACACCTCGACGTGGTCCAAGGCGCCGATCACGACGATCTCCCGACGCAGGCCCGCGTAGTTACGCAGGTGCTCCGGCACGGTGATCCGGCCCTGGCTGTCCGGCGTGGACGAATCCGCGCCGGAGGCGAACATCCGCTGCACCGAGCGCACCTTCGCCAGGCTGGACGATCCCGCGATCATCCGATCGGCAGCCGCCTGGTAGGCGGCTGGGGTGAAGATCGCCAGACAGCGGTCGGGCTGCCTGGTGATGACCAGGCCCCCGTTCAGTTCCTCGCGGAACTTCGCGGGGAGGAAGAAACGACCTTTGTCATCGAGCTTCGGCGTGTGGGTTCCCAAGAACACCGGGACCCACCCCCTCGACTCTGCCCTCCACTTGGCGCCACTGTACTCCACTTTCCTCCACTGAGGTATCAGTGTGCGCCCGTCGGTGCGTCGGAGACGCCCGGTAGGGTGGCCGCAGCGCCGAGGCCAGAGGGGGGAATACGTGGAACGCAGCCCAGCGAGCCAGGTCGACGACCTGCGCGCTGTCGCCGACGACATCCGCACCGCGGTGCAGAGCGTGATCGAAGGGAAACCCGAAGCCGTGGAACTCGCCCTGGTGGCGCTGTTCTCGTCGGGTCACCTGTTGATCGAGGACGTCCCAGGCGTCGGCAAGACGATGCTCGCCAAAGCCCTGGCCCGGGCCATCGGCGGTACCGCGCAGCGGATTCAATTCACCCCCGACCTGCTGCCCAGCGACATCACCGGGGTGTCGATCTTCAACACCGAGCACCGGGTCTTCGAGTTCAAACCGGGTGGCGTGTTCGCCAACGTGGTGATCGGCGACGAGATCAACCGGGCCTCGCCCAAGACCCAGTCGGCGCTGCTCGAGGCGATGGAGGAACACCAGGTCACCGTCGACGGCGTCACCCACCCGCTGCCGCACCCGTTCCTGGTGGTCGCCACCCAGAACCCGGTCGAGATGGAGGGCACCTATCCGCTGCCCGAGGCGCAACGCGATCGGTTCAGCCTGCGGATCTCGATCGGCTACCCGGTGCGGGCCGCTGAGATCGCGATGCTCGACCACCACGGCGGCGGCGATCCGCTCGGCGAGCTGCGGCCTGTCACCGATGCCGAGACCGTGGCGGCACTGACCGACGCGGTGCGTTCGGTCTTCGTCCATGCCGCGATCAAGGACTATCTGGTGGCGATCCTGGAGGCGACCCGGACCAGCCCCGACGTCCGGCTCGGCGGTTCACCGCGCGCCGGCCTGCAATTGCTGCGGGCCAGCCGGGCCAGGGCGGTGCTGCAGGGCCGCAACTATGTGATCCCCGACGACATCCAGGCGCTGGCCGCGCCGGCGCTGGCACACCGCATCCTGCTCAGCCCGGCCGCCCAACTGGCCGGACGGAGCGCCGACGACGTGGTCCGGGCCGCGGTCGACGGCGTCGGCGTCCCCGACCGCGACTGACGATGATCCGGCTGACCGCGCGCGGCCTGGGCCTGGCCACCGTGGCGGTGATCCTGCTGATCGCCGCGGGCGTGACCGGACTGCGTCCGCTCGCCTGGCCGGCGGGCCTGCTGCTCGGCCTGGTGGCCGCGGCAACGCTGCTGGCCTGGCTCTCGGCGCGGCGCGCCTGGCTGCGGCGCCGGCTGTCCACCGACCGGGTCGCGGCCGGTGCGTCGGTGCCGGTCCGGCTCGAGCTGAGCCGGGACAGCATCGGGCTCGGCGCCTGGGGGTATCTCGAGGACGCGGTGCCGCCGGGGCTGGGCGGTGCACCGGTGCTGCCGGTGCCGTCCGGCTGGGGGCATCTGGAGACCCAGCTGCACTACAGCCTGGGCACCTTCCTGCGGGGTCGGTACCGGATCGGTCCCTGCCAGTCGACGACGCTCGACCCGCTCGGACTGGCCAGCGCCCGCCGCCGGCTGGGCGGCCGGAACCTGCTCACCGTGACACCCGCCGTCCACCCGATCGGTGCGACCGCGGCCGGGGCGGGCACCGGCCTGGTCGGCGAGGCGACGCAACGCCGCAGCAGCGTGCTGGGGCCCGATGACGCGCTGATCCGCGAGTATCGACCGCGGGACGAACTCCGCCGCATCCACTGGCCCTCCACCGCGCACACCGGGACGCTGATGGTGCGTCGCGAGGAGCACGCCTGGGAACCCAGCGCGTTGATCCTGCTGGACAACCGCGGCACCGGGCATGTCGGCGCGGGGCCGACGTCCAGCTTCGAATGGGCGGTGTCGGCGGCCGCTTCGGTCGGCGCACACCTGATCGACGCCGGCTACGACGTGACGCTCAGCGAGGCCGACGGACGCCGGCTGACGGTGGCCGGCGACACCACTCGGGAGAGCCTGCTCGACCACCTGACCGACAGCACCCTGACCGATGCCGAGGACCTGGCCGACGCGCTGCGCTCGGACGGCGGTGGCCGGGCCGAGTTGCTGATCGCGATCATCGGACGGCTCACCCGCGCCGATGCGGTCGCGCTCACCACCCTGCGGCGGCACGGCGCACTGTGCCGGGCGATCCTGCTGCAGCCCACCGAGCCCGGCCCCGACGATCCCGCCGACATCCTGCTGGCCAACGGCTGGCGGGTCGTCCGGGACGCCGCCGCCTGCGGGATCCCGCAGGCCTGGGCAGCCCTGGCCGACGAGGTGCCGCGATGATCCGGACCTCGGACCGGACCGGTGCCGCGGCTGCGATCGCCATGGCGCTGGCACTCGTCGCGCTCGTTCCGATCACTTCCGACAGTGGCCTGTTCCTCGACTGCGTGCTGCTGATCGCGGTGATCGGCGCCGCCGGCATCGTCGCCCGCCGGAGCTTGCGCAACGACTCGGTGGCCGGGCTGGCGCAGGCCGCGCTCGGCGTCCTGACGCTGGCCGGACTGGCCCTCAATGCCGGGCTGACCAACCCGTTCGCACTGCCCGCCGTGCTGTCCGACGGCGTCCATTGGGTGGCGGCCTCGTCCGCGCCGATGGGGCCCAACCTCGGCGTCCGGCTGATCACCACCAGCGCCATCGGCGTGCTCGCGTTCCTCGCCGATCAGCTCGCGGTGACCCACCGGCAGGCGGCCTGGACGCTGCTGCCGCTCGGCATTCCCTACCTGCTCACCGCTTTGGCACTGCCGGCATTGGTTCCGTTCGGTGCGCTGCTCTGGCCGGCCGTCGGCTATCTGCTGGTGCTGCTGGCCGACACGGCCGGACGGATGCCCCGGTCGGCGGCGTCCGTCCGGGCCGGCTGGGGCCTCCTGGCCGGCGGGTTGGTCTGCCTGCTGGTCGCCACCCCGTCCGCGCTGTTGGCCGGCCTGGTCACCCCGGGACTGGATCCGGCCAAGACGGCGCCGTTCACCGGCCAGGGCCCGGTGCAGATGGGTGATCCGTCGCTCGACCTGCGCCGCAACCTGCAACTCCCGGTGGACCGGCAGGTGCTCAGTTACACCACCAGCAGCGGCGACGGCACCCGGTTGCGGCTCACCTCGCTGCCCGCCTTCGACGCGACCGGCTTCCACCTCGAGCCGATCGACCTGTTCTCCGGGCCGCTGCCGGCCCCGCCCGGGGTGGCGTTCGGACGTCCGCGCTTCCAGGTCGACGTCAGCATCACCGACTTCAACTCGCAATGGCTGCCGCTGCCGTACGCGCCGGCCGATTTCACGGCGTCCGGGAGTTGGCGGCACGACCCGCTCTCGCTGAGCGTGCTGGCCACCGGCGACGGACGCGACGCCGCCACCAATGGGCTGCGCTACCAGGCCACCATTGTCGATGTGACGCCGACCGCCCGGCAGGTGGCCGCCGCCGGCGCCGGCGATCCGGGCGACGGCGGGATGACCGCCGCGGTACCCGCCGACCTGCCGGTCCGGATCCGCACCCTGGCCGAGGAGATCACCCGGCGGGCGACCACCGACGGCGAGAGTGCGCAATTGATCCAGGACTGGCTGCGTTCGCCCGCCTTCAGCTACAGCCTGGATCCCGCGCCCGGCTCGGGCTACGAGGCACTCACCCGGTTCCTGTTCGACGATCGTCGCGGCTACTGCGAGCAGTTCGCCACCTCGATGGCCGTGCTCGCCCGCGCCGTCGGCATCCCGGCCCGGGTGGCCGTCGGCTTCCTGCCCGGTGAGCGCACCGGGGACGCCTGGAACGTGTCGATCCGCGACATGCACGCCTGGCCCGAGCTGTATCTGGAGGGTCTTGGCTGGGTCGCCTTCGAGCCGACACCCTCCGTCGCCGAGCCACCCGACTATGCGACGGGCACACAGACGACCCGGCCGACCCAGTCGGCGACGCCGTCGGCCTCCGCCCCACCAAGTGAGGAGCCGGAGCCGAGTGTGGAGCCGGAGGCGCCCGAACCGGAGGCGGCGCCCACCGAGCCGACGGCCGGGCCGGACCTCGGCTGGCTGGGCTGGGCCGGCGGTGCGCTGCTCGTCGGTGCGGCGGCGGTCACACCGACGCTGCTGCGTCGTCGGCGACGCACGCTGCGGCTGACGGCCCGGACGCCGCGGGCGGCGGTGACCGGCGCCTGGGATGAGATCAGGGACAGCGTCTGGGACGCCGGACGGCAATGGCCGGCCGGCTCACCGCGACAGATCGCCGGGGCGCTGGCCGACGGATTGCCCCCCGACGCGGGGGCCGCGCTGCGGCGGGTGAGCCTGCAGGTCGAACGGGCACGTTACGCGGAGGACCTGGGCGAACTCGGCGAACTCGGCATAGACGTGGCGGCGGTGCGCAGCGGCCTCGCTGCAGGCGTCAGCCGTCCACGGAAGTGGGGGCGGGAACTGCTGCCACGGTCTGTGTGGCGGCGCCTGCGCTGGCGCGGATAGCCGGAACTGGGGATAGCTGAACGGGAGGGTTACTGGCCCTCGTCCTGGCGGCGGCGCCAGCGCTCTTCCATCTTGTCCATGAACGCCTTCTCACCCTGCGGCGAGCGGCTCGACGGGTGCACGGCGGCGGTTTCGCCCACGTGGCGCCACGAGGTAATCGCGACAACGGTTGCGGCGAGCATGATGACGAAGCCGGCGATGCTCAGCGCCGGGCTCAACTGCATGCCACCGATCAGGCACCCGATGCCGATCAGGAACCCGACGCCGGCCAACGCGGCTCGACGACGGTGCAGCCGCCTGGTCGTGGTACCGCGCAGAGTACTGGCCAGCTTGGGATCCTCGACTGCCAGAGCCTCCTCCAGCTGCGAGAGGAGTCGCTGTTCGTCCTCTGAGAGAGCCATGCCAACCTCCCTTCGGGTTCAATGGAGCACGCACGGCTGAGCCGCAAACCAAGTCTAGGCTGGCGACCCACCAAACGGAACAAAGTTCGAAAACGGCTCACCCCGAAGGGGTGGTTTCCTTCGCGTCGCGGCGGGTCAGCACGGCACGCTCGAGGCAGCGGGCCCCGAATTTGGCGCGGACCGCGTCCATCGCCAGCTCGGCCTCGCGCCAGCCACGTTCCGGGTCGCCCAGCGCCGGCTGGCAGTACGCCCGGCCGGCCTCGACCAGGCCCTGCACCCGGACGCCGACCCGGCGGACCCTGGCGTCGGATCGGCCGATCCGACCGAACAGCGCAACCGCCTGGGCATGCAGCTCATCGGTGCGGTCGCTGAGGCCGGTCAGCGTCGCCGAACGCGAGGTGGTGCGGAAGTCGGCGAACCGGATGGTGACGGTGAGCACCCGGCCGAGCACACCGGCCCGGCGCATCCGCCGGGCCACTGTGGCGCAGACCCGCAGCAGTTCGGCGCGCAGCTGCGCGGGGTCGGCGATGTCGTGGGCGAAGGTGTGCTGGCAGCCCACTCCGCGCTCACCGGGCCGGGCGATCACCCGGCGGGAGTCCCGCCCCCAGGCGAGTTCGGCCAGTAGCGCTCCCTGATGACGACCGAAGGTGCGCTGCAGGGTGCCGACCGGGGTGCCCGCCAGGTCGGCGACTGAAGTGATGCCGAGCCGATGCAGCCGGGTGGCGGTGGACTCACCGACACCCCAGATGCGCTCGATCGGAAGCGGATGCAGGAACGCGGCCTCACCACCCGGCGGCACCTCGATCAGCCCGTCGGGCTTGGCCTGGGACGAGGCGACCTTGGCGACGAATTTGGTGCGGCCGATACCGACCGAACAGGTGATGCCCTGCTCGTCGGCCACCAGCGCCCGCAGATATTCGCCGAGCGCCCGCGCCGAACCGAAGGCCCGCAAGCTGCCGGTGACGTCGAGATAGGCCTCGTCGATGGACGCCATCTCGACCTGCGCGGTGACCGATTCGAAGACCGCGCCGATGCCGGCCGACACCTCGGTGTAGGCGTCGAAGTCGGGTGGGACGGCCACCGCCTGCGGGCACAGCCGGCGGGCCCGTGCCGAGGACATGCCGCCGACGATGCCGAACGCGCGCGCCTGGTAGTTGGCACTCAGCACCACGCCCCGGTGGGCGCCGCCGACGTAGACCGGCAGGCCGGCCAGCTCCGGGCGACGGCGCAACTCGACCGAGGCGTAGAAGGCGTCCATGTCGACGTGCATGATCACCCGCGGATCGACCACCGGTGAGGCGGTCACGGTCACGACACACCTTGTCGGCACACCGGCCGGGCCAGTCTGCGGGCCACCCGGTCGAGGAAGATGCCGACGTCGCGGAGCAGGTCATCGGCCTCGCGCACGCTGACCACGGCCACAGCCCCGGCTCGCACCGCCTCGCATTTCGGAGCCAGTGCGGCGAAGAAGCCGGCCCATTCGGCGTATTCCGGTGCGGTCCGGGCGAGCACCTGCCAGACGTTCTGCGGACGAGTCGACGCCCTGCCGACCGTGCGGCAGGCGAGCACCACGGCCGCCACTCGCAGTGCGGCCAGATGAGCCAGCAGGAACCGGTCGGACGGCCGCTCGGCGCATTCCGCCTCGGTCAGTGCCGCGGTCGCTGCCGCCAGCGCAGGGGCGCCGGGCCGAGAACTGTCACGCTCGTCGATCGCGTGCACGCATCCTCCTCTCGGTCACCACATCGCCCGGCCGAGAGGGAGCCGCGATCCCCGGTGCGGACGGGGGTCGAGGTCCGTCCGCACCAGGGAATTGCGAGCCCTCCCCCTGACTCATTATCGAACAACTGTTCGATGTTGCTCCAGCATAACCCTCCGCTGCCGGAACACGTCAAGCCTGTCAGCCGGCACCGACAGAAATCCGGGCGTCGCATCGGTGCTGCTCGACGGAGGTTCCCCGGTGCCGCTCGCTACGCCGCCCATCGGTGGATCGAGGCTAAGGTGCCGCCATGAAGCGCATCCTGCTGATCAGGGCGGTCAACGTCGGGGGCACCGGCAAGCTGCCGATGGCGCAGTGGCGCGAACTCGCGGAGTCGTTGGGCGCCCGCGACGTGTCCACCTACATCGCCTCCGGCAACCTGGTGTGCACCCCGCCCGACGACGACGAGGCGTTCGAGCGGGCACTGGAGCGGGCCGTGGATGAGAAGTTCGGCTTCTTCCGCGAAGTGATCAGCCGATCCCGCGACGAGGTGATCGCCGCGCTGGAGGCGCACCCGTTCGAGATCATCGAGCCGAAGTACTCCTACATCAGCTTCCTCACCGCGGCGCCGACCGCGGCGGCGATCGCCAAGGCCGGCGAGGTCGAGACCGGTGACGACCGCTGGGCGGTCGTCGGCCGGGAACTGCACCTGCGCTACGCGAACGGCGCCGGACGAGCACAGCTGAAGGACGCCGCCCTGGGCCGTGCCCTGGCGGTGGCCGGCACCGCGCGCAACCTCAACACCGTCCGCAAGCTGATCGAACTGGCGGCCTGATGCCGCTGGTAGTGGCGTCCGAGGGCGTGGTGTGAGCACGATCGGGGTGGTCGGCGGTTCCCTGGCCGGCATGGCAGCGGCGGCGCGGTTGGCGAAGGCCGGCCATCGGGTGCTGTTGTTCGAGGCCGGTGACCGGCTGGGTGGACGCTGGGCCGAGCCGGGCGCCCTGCCGCCGGTGTTCACCTTCCCGGCGCCATGGCGTGACCTGTTCCGCAAGTCGGGGCGTCCGTTCGATGCCGAACTGGCCCGCAGCGGGCACGCGCTGGTGCCGGCAGCGCCGGCCGTCCACCATTTCGCCGACGGGAGTTCGCTGACACTGCCGGCCGACCGGGGCGACCAGTGGGCGGTGTTGAGCGAAGCCTGGGGCACGCCCGCGGCCGCTCGCTGGCGGGATCTGCTGGACGATCTCGACGAACGCTGGCAGCTGCTGCGCCGGCTCGGGCTCGAGGATGAGTTCACCGACGCCGCGTTGACCCCGCGGCGCCGTCAGGCTCTCGGCCTGAACCACAGCCTGGCCCGGATGGCCCGCCGCTTCGGCCACCCGCAGGCGGCGGCCCTGCTGCGCTCGACGGCCTGGCGGATCGGGTCGCGGCCGGAACGAACGCCGGAGTTCGTCGCCGTCCGGCTGGCGCTGGAGCGCACCTTCGGCCGCTGGCAGCTGACCCGCGACGGTGTGCCGGTGCCAGCCAGCGAGCTCATCGAACTGCTGGCCACCCGGCTGGAGCTGCGCCGTGTCGAGGTGCGACTGAGCGAACCGGTCACCGCGATCGCTGCGGGCTGTGTGCAATCGGCCGCGGGCACCGTCGAGGTCGATGCGATCGTCGCCACGGTCAACCCCTGGGAGTATCTGCGGCTGACCGGGGGCGAGCCGACGCTGCGTCGCCGCACCGTCTGGACGCGACCCGCACTGGCGCCACAGGTCCTGATGACCACCGAGTCTGTGTCGACTGCCGAACAAGGATCGGGATCGGGCACGGCTGACGGTGCCCGATCCCGATCCTTGTTTGCGGCCGTGCAGAGACCACCGGATGCGATCACCGAGCATGTCCACCACGCTGCCACGGGTGTGCGTGTCGAATACCTGCTCCCTGGTGAGCCGGGACAGGTGATCATCCACGACCACACCGCCGGCACGCCCGACCCGTCGTTCGGCACCGGCTGGACCTCGCCGCGCACCTGGCTACGGCAACCGCCGCTGCGCGCGGAGACCCCGACCGTCGCCCTGACGAGCGCCTCCAGCCGGGGCGGCAACGATCCGTGGGCACAACTGCTGTCGGCGGCGCTGGCCACCTACGTCACCCACGAGAACCTCACCGGAGCCGACATCCGGCCAACCAACAAGGCGGTCAAGGTCCGCTGACACCGCTGGTCGAGCTGGTCGAGGCCGGCGCCGGCGGCTCGGCATCGATCAGAGCAGGAGCAGCACCAGCAGCAGGATCGCCACGGCGATGCCGGTGCCGAGACCGGCGGCCATCATGATCGCGCCGCGGTTGCCGGGGCTCTTGGCCGGCACCAGCTCGCCGGGCGCCACGCTCCCCTGCTCGATCACGGACGGCACCGCGAAGGTGTCCTTGGCGGGCAGCGCGGAGACCACGTCCGCGACATCACCCAGGGTGCGGGCGGCGAACACGCGGTCGAGCATCGCCCGGTAGTCGTCGGTGTCGAGCCCGCCGCGGGCGAACTCCTCGTTCAGCCGTCCGGCCAGTTCCTCGCGCTCACCGTCGGTCAACGGATCCAGCGGCCGCGAACGATACTTCGACGAGATCGGCAGGTTGTCCACCCACCCAGGCTAGCCGGACGACGCACCGCTCAGGCGAGCACCGTCATCTCGACCTCGACGTACATCTGCGATTCGGCGGCGCCGGAGTAGATGCCGCGCAGCGGGGGCACGTCGGAGTAGTCGCGTCCGATGCCGACCTCGACGTGGAACTCGCCGGGTGCCGAATCGTTGGTCGGGTCCAGGCCCACCCAGGCGCCGTCCCAGTACTGCAGCCAGGCGTGCGATTCGGCCTTGCGGGCCTCGCCCAGCACCGGGTCGGCGGCCGGCATCAGGTAGCCCGACACGTAGCGGGCCGGAATGCCGACGCTGCGCAGCGCGCCGAGCGCAACGTGCACCATGTCCTGGCAGACCCCCGCCCGGGCCTTCCAGACGTCGCGTGAGCTGGTCCGGACGTGGGTGACGCCGGGCACGTAGTCCACCCGTTCGCGGATCGTGGCCGCGACGGCGGCGACCGTCTCGGCGGGACCGGCCTCACGCGCCACCCCGGCAGCGAAGTTGCGCAACTCGGAGCCAGGGTCGATGTGGTCGGTGAGCGTCAGCATCTCGACCATCCGGTCCTCGAGCCCGGGGTCGTGCAGCTCGTCCCAGCTGGCCCCTGGCGCCTGCTCCTCGGACCGGGTCACCTCGACGGTGGCGGTGGAGGTCACCCCGAGCCGGGAGTGCCGCTCGCGGATCTCGAACGAGGTCACCTTGGTGCCCCAGTAGTCGCGATAGCTGAGCACCCACGGCGTCGGTTGAATGTCGATGCGGGACGACAGCACCCACTGCTCACGGCTGGCCCGCGGGGTCATCCTGACCTCGTTGTGCGACCCGAGCACCGGCTCGCGGTAGGCGTAGCCGGTGTGATGGACGATCCGGATCTGCCTGGTCACTGTTCGCCTCCCCGCCACACAGCGGCTGTGGCGCCCTCGAAATACCGTTGGCTGATCGCCGTGCTGGCCTGGTTGCACACCCACTGCAGGTCGGCCATCCGGCTGGGCAGGTCGTGCAGCACCTCACCCGGCGGCCGGTACTCCAGCTCGGCCCGGGCGGTGCCGAGCAGCCGCTGGGCGGCGTCCTCGATGCCGGCCCGGCGTTCGGTCTGACCCAGGTCGGCCAGCGCGTCCTCGGCGGCGGTCAGGGTGAACACCAGTGAGCGCGGGAACAGCCGGTCGAGCAGCAGGAACTCGGCGGCGTCCCGGTCGGTGGTGACACCGCCGTAGGTACGCAGGAAGGCGTGATGCGCGCCGCAGCCGCGGAGCAGATTATTCCAGGCGCTCTGCGAACCCGACGTCAGGGACGCCGACTGGATCAGCCGGGCGGTCATGTCGGCCCGCTCGATGGAGCGGCCCAGCACCAGGAACCGCCAGCCCTCGTCGTGGCTCATCGTCGAATCGGCGGTGCCCGAGATGACCGCGCAGCGCTCCCGGATCAGCTTGAACGCGGTGGCCGGACGCATCCGCTGCAGCCGTCCGCCGCGCACCGAGTTCCAGGTGGTGTTGATCGCCTCCCACATCTCGGTCGAGACGGTCTCGCGGGCGCGGCGGGCCGATTCCCGGGCGCCACCCAGCGCGGCCGCCACGGACGCCGGCGAGGCCGCGTCGTAACACAGCGCGGTCAGCACATACTGGGCGTCGGCGGTGCTGCCCTCAGGGGGCGGGCAGCCCATCACCTCCAGCAGCGACTGCCCGGCGGCGTCCTGGTCGACGCTCGGGTCGTCGAGCAGCAGCTGCAGGTGCACCTCGACGATCCGGCAGGTGTACTCGGCCCGCTCCAGGTAGCGGCCGATCCAGAACAGCGATTCGGCGATCCGGCTCAGCATGACGCCTCCGTTCCCCGGCCCTGCTGTTGCTGCTGTTCCTGTTGTTGCTGGACACCTTCCTCGCCGATGTCGACGCGGGGCACGCCGATCGGTACCGGCTTGGGCCTCGACCGCTTCCGTTGCGCCCGGACACCGTCGCGGGCGAGTACCCAGGTGTCCTTGGAGCCGCCGCCCTGGGAGGAGTTCACGATCAGTTCGCCCTCGGGCAGCGCCACCCGGGTCAGGCCGCCGGGCAGCACATAGATGCTGCTGCCGTTGTTGACCGCGAACGGACGCAGGTCGACGTGCCGGGGCCGCATCGAGCCGTCGATCATGGTCGGCACCGTGGACAGCTGCACCACCGGCTGGGCGATCCAGCCGCGCGGGTTGGCCAACACCTCGCCGCGCAGCTTGTCCAGCTTGCGCTTGCTGGCGGCGGGCCCGATCACGATGCCCTTGCCGCCGGAGCCGTCCACCGGCTTCAGCACCAACTCGTCCAACCGGTCCAGCACCTCCTCGCGGGAGTCCGGATCCTCCATCCGCCAGGTGTCGACGCCGGGAATCACCGGCTCCTCGTTCAGGTAGTAGCGGATCAGGTCGGGCACGTAGGTGTAGACCAGCTTGTCGTCGGCGACACCGTTGCCGACGCAGTTGGCCAGCGTCACGTTGCCGGCCCGGACGGCGTTGATCAGGCCCGCGCAGCCCAGCATCGAGTCGGCCCGGAACGTCGCCGGGTCGAGGAACTCGTCGTCCAGACGCCGGTAGATGACGTGCACCGGGCGCAGCCCCTGGGTGGTGCGCACCCGGACCCGTCCGGCCTGGCAGACCAGGTCGCGGCCCTCGACCAGCTCGACGCCCATCATCCGGGCCAGCAGCGCATGCTCGAAGTAGGCCGAGTTGTAGACGCCGGGGGTGAGCACCACCACATTCGGGTCGGAGATGCCGTTCGGTGCGGCGGCCCGCAATGCCGCCAGCAGCTGCAGCGGGTACTGCTCAACGGGGCGGATCCGGTGCCGGCTGGTCACCTCGGGCAGCGCCGAGAACATCGCCCGCCGGTTGGTCATCACGTACGACACCCCGGACGGCACCCGCACGTTGTCCTCGAGCACCCGGAAGGTGCCCTCATTGTCGCGGATCAGGTCGATGCCCGAGACGTGCACCCGGACGCCGTTGGGCGGCACGATGCCGTGCATCACCCGGTGGAAGTGGGGCGAACTGGCCACCACCCGGCGCGGGATCACCCCGTCGTCGAAGACCTTGCCGTCGCTGTACACGTCGGCCAGGAACGCCTCCAGCGCCTTCACCCGCTGAGCAACTCCGGCCTCGACCACCGCCCACTCGTCGGCGAGCAGGATCCGCGGCACGATGTCGAGCGGGAAGGGCCGTTCCTCGCCGCCGATGTCGAAGGTGACTCCCTGGTCCAGGTAGGTGCTCTTCAGGTAGTCGGCTCGCGAGCGGACCTCGTCCGCCTCCAGCTTGCCGAGCTGGCGCAGGGCGGACGAATACGCCGTCCGCACGCTCCCGTCGCCGGCGATCATCTCGTCGAAAGCCGGCCCCGATGCCTGGTAATCCGAGAACAGTGCGCTCACGGGGCTCAGAGTATTGCCGAAATGTTTCGCGGCGGTATCACTCGTGCTGTGTGTTCCGCCGGGTCGGGTACGGTGCTCTCATCTCCCGGTGCGTTCAGGCAGTCCGCACCGGCCGACTCAGCGACGCTGGTCCGAGGCCGGACCGTGCCCCTCAGACAGCCGGATCAGAAGGGTTTCGATGAATTTCCGCAATGTCCAGGCCCCGACTGCCGTGGTGATGGTGCGTCCGCACCGCTTCCGGGTCAACCCGCAGACCCTGGCCGACAACGCGTTCCAGACATTGCCCACCGGCGAACTGGCCTCCGACGCGATCGCCGCCGCGGCCAGGCAGGAGTTCGACGCCGCCGTGGAGCAGCTGCTGGCGGCGGGCGTCGTGGTGCACGTGTTCGACGACTTCGGCCAGCTGGACACCCCGGACTCGGTCTTCCCGAACAACTGGTTCTCCACCCACCACGGTGGACGGATCGCGATCTACCCGATGTACGCGCCCAACCGGCGCCGGGAACGCCGGGCTGACGTGATCGAGCTGTTGAAGAGCACCTACCGCGTCCAGGAGGTCATCGACTATTCGGGCCTGGAATACGACGACCTGTTCCTGGAGGGCACCGGGGCGATGGTGCTCGATCACGTCGAACGGCTGGCCTACGTGGCGAACTCGCACCGCGCCGACCCGGTCATCCTAGAACGGTTCTGCACCGCGTTCGGCTACGAGCCGATGGCCTTTCCCACCGCCGGCCCGGATGGCCGCGCCGTCTACCACACCAACGTGATGATGGGCATCGCTTCGGAGTACGTGCTGATCTGCCTGGACGCGATCAGCGAACCGAAGCGGCGCGACCAGGTGGCCCGGCGACTCGCCGACAGCGGACGCGCGGTGCTGGAGTTGAGCTTCGACCAGGTCGCGGACTTCGCCGGCAACATCATCGAGCTGACCGGGACGAACGGACGGGTGCTGGCACTGTCCGCGCGGGCCGCCGGGGCGCTCACCGAGGGGCAGCGGGCGGTCATCGAGGAGTCCGCGACGCTGCTGCCGCTGGACATCCCCACCATCGAGCGGGCCGGCGGGTCGGTGCGCTGCATGATCGCCGGGGTACACCTCACCCCGCGCTGACTCCCTTGGCTCCGTCCCCGCCTCGTGTGGACGCGCGGTCTCCCCGTAGGCGGACCCCATGACTCCCGTTCGACCCCGAACCCTCCCTCAGGACGTGGGGGTCACTGATCGCGCGATCGGTCACTGCTGGCAGGTTCCAGCACTGCTTTCGTGAAATATCCCGAAAGTGGCGGGCGCATCCCGAAAGCTGTGGTCGATCGCGCGATCGGACGAACTCGAGCCGCCAACGTGCCCACCTGGCCTCCTTCGGCGCCGCCGTGCGCACGAGTGCAGGCCGGGCATGACGTGGCCCGAGCGGGGCGAGCTGTGGTGGTGCGAGCACCCCGCGTCCGGACGCCGTCCGGTCATCGCCCCTGTCCCGTACTGTGGCCGTCCGGGCCCTTCGGCTGGCCACGCGCCTCAGTCGGCCAGCGGGCCGAACTTCGCGCCCAGCGCTGTCAGTTCGGCTTCGCCGCCGTCCTCGGCGGTCAGCACCCACAGGCCGTGCTTGGTCACCGTCATGGTGTGTTCCCAGTGGCAGGCACGGGAGCCGTCCCGGCTGACCACCGTCCAGCCGTCGTCCAGGGTGGCGGTGCCTTCGCCGCCGAGGGTGAGCATCGGTTCGACCGCCAGGCAGATGCCCTCGGTCAGCAGCGGGCCGCGGCCGCGGCGTCCGTGATTGGGGACGTCGGGGGCCTGGTGCATCTGCGAACCGATGCCGTGCCCGGTGAACTCGCGGATGATGCCGTACCGCTCCGGACGCCGGCTACGCACATAGCCTTCGACGGCCGCCGAGATGTCGCCCACCCTGCCACCGAGACGGGCAGCCGCGATGCCGCGCCACATCGACTCCCGGGTGACGTCGCTGAGCCGGGAGTCGTCCGGCCGGGCCTGACCGATGCTGAAGCTGATCGCCGAATCGCCGTGCCAGCCGTCGACGATCGCTCCGAAGTCGACCGACACCAGATCACCCTCGGCGAGCACCCGCGAGCCGGGGATGCCGTGCACGATCTCGTCGTTGACCGAGATGCAGGTCACCGCAGGGAACGGCGGGATGCCCCAGCCGCCCCCGTAGTTCAGGAACGACGACGTCGCCCCCGCGCGGGCCAGTTCGTCGCGGGCCAGCGCGTCCAGCTCAGCGGTGGTGACTCCTGCAGTCGCCGCGTCGCGCAGCGCCGCCAGGGTGCGGCCGACCACCAGCCCGGCGCGCCGCATGACGCGTACCTGCTCGGGGGTTTTGACCTCGATGCCGCCCGCCACGGATCAGTGACCGAGCCTCTCGGACAACGCCGCCAGCACTCGCGCGGAGACCTCTTCGACAGTGCCCATGCCGTCGACCTCGATCAGCAGGCCGCGCTCGCCGTAAACCTCCAGCAGCGGGTCGGTCTGGTCGTGGTAGACCTCCATCCGGTTCCGGATGGTCTCCTCGTTGTCGTCGGGACGGCCCTCGATCTCGGCGCGCTTCAGCATTCGCTGGATGATCGCCTCCTCGTCGGCGGTCAGCGAGATCACCGCGTCCAGCTGGAAGCCGTGGGCCTCCAGCTCCTTGTCGAGCGCCTTGACCTGCCCCACCGTCCGCGGGAAGCCGTCCAGCAGCCAGCCGCCCTTGGCGTCCTCTTCTTCGAGGCGCTGGATGACGACCTGCAGGGTGAGCCGATCGGGCACGTAGCCACCCTCGGAGATGATCCGCTTGATCCGCTCGCCCAGCGGCGTCCGGTTCGTGATGGCCAGCCGGAAGATGTTCCCGGTCGAGATGGCCGGAATGTGGTAGTGCTCGCCGATGATGGCGGCCTGGGTACCTTTACCGGCACCCGGGGGGCCCATGATCAACAATCGCATTGCGTCCTGCCTCACCGTTGAGCTATCTGAGGAATCCTTCGTAGTTGCGCTGCTGCAGCTGGCTCTCGATCTGCTTGACCGTGTCCAACCCAACGCCGACAACGATCAGAATGCTAGTGCCACCGAAGGGGAAATCGTTCTGCGCGTTGAAAAAGATGAACGCGATGGATGGGATCAACGAGATCAGGCCCAGGTAGAGCGAGCCGGGAGCGGTCAGCCGCGACAGCACGAACGCCAGGTAGTCCTCGGTCGGCTTGCCGGCCCGGATGCCGGGAATGAAGCCGCCGTACTTCTTCATGTTGTCGGCGACCTCGACCGGGTCGAAGGTGATCGCCACGTAGAAATAGGTGAACGCGATGATCATCACGAAGAAGATCGTGTTGTACCAGAGTCCGTTGGACTGGACGAGGTGGGTCTGGATCCACCCCGAGACCGGACTGTCCGGCTGGAACTGCGAATACAGCACCGGCAGGTAGAGCATCGACGAGGCGAAGATGACCGGGATGACGCCGGCCTGGTTGACCTTCAGCGGAATGTAGGTGGTGGTGCCGCCGAACAGCCTGCGACCCACCATCCGTTTGGCGTACTGGACCGGGATGCGGCGTTGCGCCTGCTCCATGTAGACGACGCCGAGCATCACCAACAGGCCCACCGCCATCACCACCGAGAACGCCAGCCAGCCGGCGGCGCCTTCGCGGCTCTCCTTGATCGACCACAGCGAGGCCGGGAACTGGGCGGCGATCTGGGTGAAGATCAGGATCGACATGCCGTTGCCGACGCCGCGTTCGGTGACCAACTCACCCATCCACATGATCAGGCCGGTGCCCGCGGTCATCGTCATCACCATCACGATGATCGCGAAGATGCCCTTGTCATAGACCAGGTCGCGGGTGCAGCCCTGGAACAGCTGGCCGTTGACGGCCAGGGTGACGAACGCGGTGGCGTTCAGCACGGCCAGCACCAGGGTCAGGTAGCGGGTGTACTGGGTGATCTTGGCGGTTCCAGAGGCGCCCTCCTTCTTCAGCGCCTCCAACCGCGGGATCACCACCGTGAGCAGCTGCAGGATGATGCTCGCGGTGATGTAGGGCATCACCCCCAGCGCGAAGATCGCCAGCTGCAGCAGCGCCCCACCCGAGAACAGGTTGATCATCGAGTAGAGCCCGGCGTTGGCGCCCGAGGCGGCCTCCACCCGGCAGGCGTTCACATTCACCAGGTTCACGTTCGGCGTCGGGATCACGGAGCCGAGCCGGAAGACCGCGAGGATACCGAGGGTGAACAGGATCTTGCGGCGCAGGTCTGGCGTCCTCAGCGCGTTGACGAAGGCCGACAGCATCCGACCAGTACTCCTCTACCCTTGATCAGCGCGCGCGAGAACCGCGCGCAACCCGGCAAACTCTACCAAGTTCCGCAGCCTCGCCCGGACCGAGCCGGAAACGGACGTCCGAGGCGCTCGCCGAACGTTGTGGTTCGGCGGTGAAGCGGCACTAGACAGACCAGTGATCCGAGCTCGGCGGCTCGGCGATCGAGGGCCGCTCCCCCACCCGGGCGGTCATCCCGGCCAGGCCCTGGGCCACCTGGGCGCGGGACGCGATCCGAGCGGTCTCGCCGTCCCCGGCAGCCACCGCGGCGGCGATCCTGCGGTAGCGCTCCGCCCAGACCAGGCCGGGTTCCGGCGACTGCGGCCCGTCCAGTCGCTCGACCAGCCGCACCACGCCGGAGAAGCCGGCGAACAGCTCGTTGGCCGTCGCCCTCAGCAGCAGCATGTGGAAGGCCAGCTCGGCCTCGGCGAGCTCGTCGGTGCGCTCCGGACGGCGGCTGCGGCGGACGATCTCGTCGGCCAGCTCGATCAGCCGCTCGCGCTGCTCGACGGTGGCGTTACGGGCCGCCAGCTCAGCGGCCATCGGCTGCAGCGCCACACGCAGTTCGGTGACGTCGAGCAGCACCCTGTCGTGTTCTTCGCCGCGCAGCCGCCAGCCGACCACCAGCGGGTCGAGCACGTTCCAGCTCGACCGGGGGCGGATCGTGATGCCCACCCGGCGCCGGGAACGCACCATGCCCAGCGATTCCAGGATCCGCATGATCTCGCGGGCGACCGTCCGGGACACGGTGAACCGTTGCTCCAGGTCGGCCAGGGTCAACACCGAACCGACCGGGCGGGCGCCGTCCACGATCTCCTGCCCGATCGCGTCCAGGGCAGCGTGGTGCAGGTGAGCGGAGGTCATGGCAGGGATGTTCCCTTTCGATCCCGGTCAGGATAGCGGGCAGCGACCACCGCGCCGGACGCGGTGTCACCGCGCGATTGGCGGGGCACACAGCACGAGGGCGGGACGACCGAACGTCGTCCCGCCCTCGCGATCAGATCAGCTCAGAGCTGGGTGGCGGTGCCCCCGGCAGCCTCGATCTTGGACTTGGCCGAGGCGGAGAACGCATGCGCGCTCACCTGCAGGGCGACGGAGAGTTCCCCGTTGCCGAGCACCTTGACCAGGTTGCCGTCGCGGACGGCACCAGCGGCGATCAGATCGGCCACGCCGACCTCACCACCGTTGGGGAACAGCTCACCGAGCTTGGCGACGTTCACCACCTGGTACTCGACCCGGAACGGGTTCTTGAAGCCGCGCAGCTTGGGCAGCCGCATGTGCAGCGGCATTTGCCCGCCCTCGAAGTTCTGCGGCACGTTCTTGCGCGCCCCGGTGCCCTTGGTGCCGCGGCCGGCGGTCTTGCCACCCTTGCCGCCCTCACCACGACCCACCCGGGTCTTCTCGGTCTTGGCACCCGGAGCCGGGCGCAAGTGATGCAACTTCAGCGGCATGTCAGTCGACCTCCTCGACGGTGACCAGGTGCGAG
>JBDHZN010000009.1:0-31918 GCA_039811845.1 Micropruina sp.
GCTACGACCTGCTCAAGGAGTCGCTGGCGGTGATCCGCGACGTGATGCGGCCGATCGACGGCGTCGGGGTGGTCACCTTCGACGACCTGACCGCCGTCCTGGACGGGATCACCGAGATGGGTCCCGCGCCCACCACGCCCGGCTCCGGACGCGAGGTGCTCGACTCGGCGATCGCCTCACCCGAGCTGGAACCGCGCGGCCTGACCGGCATCGGCCAGGGCATGATCGAGGGTGCCGCGGTGCTGGACGCCGAGCGCACCGACCCCGCGACGCCCTACGAGCAGTTCGCGCTGTGCGTGCTCACCGACGGCAACCAGAACCAGTCGCCGGGGGTCACCGACGCGCCGGTGCTGGCCGCCATCGCGCCCTACGCCGACCAGGTGTACGCGATCGGCCTCGGCAGTCCGGGTGGGGTCAGCGACGCCGTGCTCACCTCGATCTCGCGGTACATGCTGATCACCGGCGACATGACCGCCGCCGAGCGCCGCTTCCGGCTGACCAAGTACTTCATCCAGATCCTGGCCGGGGTGACTGACACCGCGATCGTCGTCGACCCGCAGGGCGAGCTGGCGATCGGTAGCGAGCACACCGTGCCGTTCCTGCTCGGCGAGCTCGATCACCAGGTCGACGTGATCGTGCTGTCGCCGTTGGCCCCGCTGCTCGAGGCGGTACTGGTCGCTCCGGACGGCACCACCATCGACGGCTCGTCTGGCCTGGCCACCGTGGAGTACCAGGAGAACCTCGACGACGTGCTGTACCGGCTCACCCTGCCGGTCGATCCGCGGATCACGGCCGTCGGCGAGTGGAAGGCGGTGATCCGGCTGCCTCGGGACGCGATCAAGAAGCTCCGCAGCCGTGAGGATCTGCAGGTCCGGCTGGCCCAGCTGCGGGCCAGCGGCACGGTGCCGTACAGCATGATCGTGCAGAGCTACTCCGACGTACGCCTGGACGCCGAGATCGCGCCGCCCCTTGCCATCGCCGGCGACAAGCTCGAACTGCGGGCCACGCTGACCATGTTCGGGCAGCCGTTCACCGGCCGGGCGCGGGTGCTGGCCCGGATCACCGATCCGGGTGGTGTGGAGACGCTGGTCGCGCTTCGGGCCGCCGGTGACGGCAGCTTCGGTGGTGCGTTCGTCACGGCCAGGCCGGGTGTCTACTCGGTGCGCTTCACCGCGACCGGGGGCGATCGGCGGACCACCCAGTTCCAACGCGAGGAACTGCGGACGGCCGCCGTCTACCGGGCGGAGATCCCGAAGTCGGACGGCCAGCCCGAGGACGACAAGCGTCCGGATCGAGGCGACCCGGACAAACAGAAGGAGCGCGCGGAACAGCGCCGGAAGGAGGCCGAGGAGATGGGCAAGCATGAGGAGCGCGGCGGCCCGGTGGTGCGGCGCGGACCGGCGATGCCGTCCGCCGACGAGCCGGGGCTGCTGTCACGTCCGGAAGCCGAACCGATGGAGCCGCACGACCATGGGCGGGCGGAGGAACACGACGAGCACGGACATGAGCACCACGACCATGACTCGATGTTCTTCCAGCCGTGGCGGCTCGGTGCCGACGGCGAGGTGCACGAGGTACCGCTCGACGAGATGACCCGGGACACCAGCGGTTTCGTCGACGGACGCGACCCCGGCGTCGGAACCGGCGGCGTCCAGCCGGCCCCGCACGACCACGACGGCGGTGACCACGAACACTGAGTCCTTCATGGACGTCCCGTGATCCGGGTCCTCCGCCGACTCGTCATCCCGGCGGACGCCGGGATCCCCGCACCAACCAGACTGCTCGGTGCGGGGATCCACGGCGGGTCCGGAGGGACAGATCGGCATCACACCTCGCACAGATGGATGTGTAAGCTCGTGTGTAGGAGGATGCGCATGGCTACCAATCTCGCGATCGATCCGGAGCTGCTGAATCACGCTGTGGCCGTGAGCGGTGCGCGAACGAAGAAGGAGGCGGTCACGATCGCCTTGCAGGAGTTCATCGCACGTCGGGAGCGAGCCAGGATCGTTGACTCGTTCGGCACTCTCGAGTGGGACGCCTCATACGATCACAAAGCAGATCGTCGTTCTCGTGACGTTCGTACCAGCGCGGTCGAGTGACCGGACTGCTGGTCGATACCAGCGTGTGGTCGCTGGCGTACCGACGCGATGCGCCACCAGACGTACCGGCCGTCGCCGCACTACGCTCGGCCCTTCTCGGTGGGGGCGAGGTCGCGATCACTGGAATGATCCTGTTGGAGCTGCTGCGTGGATTTGTCCCGTCTGCCGCCCGGGAGCGGATTCTGGCTGATCTGGCCCACGTCCAACTTCTCGAACCGACCCGCGAGGACTACGTGGCCGCGGCTGAACTGGCGACGGCATGCCGACGTTCAGGCGTCCAGGCCGGTTCGGTAGACGCGCTGATCGCCCAACTCGCGATCGCCCACCACTACACAATGCTCACCACGGACGCCGACTTCGGTCATATCGCGCGCGTTGTTCCGCTGCAGGTTTGGCGGGCTCCCGGCAGCTAGTGGTCTTCGATGATCCGCTTGAGCAGGTCGGCGTCCGCGGGGATGTCGGTGACCTGCCGGGGCAGGTCCTCGATGCCGACGAAGGCGTCCGGACGCGCGGGTTCGTGACCCAGTGCTTCGACGATGGTGGCCGAGAACTTCACCGGCAGGGCCGTCTCGGTAGCGATGATGGGTCCGGCGACCGCGCCGCGCAGGTCGTGGGCGACCTTGACGGCGTCGGCGGTGTGCGGGTCGATCACCACGCCGTTGGCGGCGTCCACCGCACGGATGGTGGCCAACCGGTCGGCATGGGTCGAGGTCCCCGAGATGAAGCCGTAGCGCTGCCGGATGCCGGCGAACTCCGGTGTCCCGGACAGGTCGAAGAACCCCTGCTCGGGCAACTGTCGGGTGAACAGTTCGGTGACCCGTGCGCCGTCGCGGCCCAGCAGGTCGTAGACGAAACGTTCGAAGTTGCTGGCCTTGGAGATGTCCATCGACGGGCTGGAGGTCTCCTCGGCGCCGGCCCGGACTCGGTAGACGCCGGTGCGGAAGAACTCGTCCAGCACGTTGTTCTCGTTGGTCGCCAGGATCAGGGCGTCGACCGGCAGCCCCATCTCACGGGCCACATGGGCGGCGCAGATGTTGCCGAAGTTGCCGGTCGGGACGGCGAACGACACCCGCGTCACGGACTCGCCGGCAGCGTCCAGGGCGGTCGTCACCCGCAGGTAGGAGACGATGTAGTAGACCACCTGGGCCACCACCCGTCCCCAGTTGATCGAGTTGACCGCACCCAGGTTGTGCGCCGCCTTGAACGCGGCGTCACCCATCACCGTCTTGACCAGATCCTGGCAGTCGTCGAAGACGCCCTCGACGGCCAGGTTGACGATGTGCGGGTCGTCCAGGCTGAACATCTGCGCCTGCTGGAAGGGGCTCATCCGGCCCTGTGGCGACAGCATGAACACGGTGATGCCGCGTCGTCCGCGCATCGCGTATTCGGCGGCCGAACCGGTATCGCCCGAAGTCGCGCCCAGAATGGTCAGCGTCTGGTTGCGGCGTCCCAGTTCGTACTCGAACAGCTGGCCGAGCAGCTGCATGGCCATGTCCTTGAATGCTGCGGTCGGGCCCTCGGAGAGCTTCGCCAGCCAGATGCCGTCCGACAGCGGTGCCACCGGGACGACCGGGTCGCCGAACACCTCGACGGCGTAGGCGCGTTCGCAGATCGCCCGCAGGTCGGCGTCCGGAATGTCGTCGACGAACAGCCGCAGCACCTCGTACGCCACCGCCGCGTACCCCTCGGATGACAGCAAGGCCTGCCAGCGGTCCAGGGTTTGCGCAGTGAGCTTCGGGTAGTGCTCGGGCAGGTAGAGGCCGCCGTCTGGGGCGAGGCCGTCCAGCAGGATGTCGCAGAACGGCAGCCCGGGGCTGGACTCGAGGGCACGGGTCGACAGATAGCGCACGACAGCGACTCTATCGAGCAAGGACGACGCCGGGGTTCGCGGACCGCATGACCCTCGAACCGCTTCTTGGTGGGTATCGCGAAGGCGGCCCTCCACCTTCCCGGCTCAAACCGGATCCCGGTTGTTATCGATACCGGCGGGGGGTATCGATAACAACCACTAGGAGGTTTGGAGCCTCTCCGGCGGACTCCGGTAGCGATATTCCAACCAGAAAGCGGGTCGAGGGTCGAAGGTGCGGGGCCTCGACAGGCTCGACTGGCGACAGCCCGGCTATCGGCGCACGACGCCCGACTCGTAGGCGAGCAGCACCAGGCCGACCCGGTCGCGACACTGCAGCTTGGAGAGCAGCCGGCCGATGTGGGTCTTGACGGTGCCCTCGGCCATGTACAGCCGGGAGGCGATCTCTGAGTTGGTGGCGCCCGCGGCGATCTCGATCAGCACTTCGCGCTCCCGGTCAGTGAGCACGTCGAGGCGGCGGTCGGCACCCGGCGAGGCGGGCAGGGTCGGTACTACCTGGTCCAGCAACCGGCGGGTCGCGGACGGCGCCATCACCGCCTCGCCTGCAGCCACGTTGCGGATCGCGTTCAGCAGATCAGTCGGTCGGGCGTCCTTCAGCAGGAAGCCGGACGCCCCCGCCTTCAGTGCCGCGAACACGTACTCGTCGACGTCGAAGGTGGTCAGCACCAATACCTTCGTGCCCAGCCCGGCCCGGATGATCTGCCGGGTGGCCTCGACGCCGTCCATCACCGGCATCCGGATGTCCATCAACACCACGTCGGCGGCGTGGGCGGTCAACGCCTGGACGGCGGCGGCACCGTCGGCCGCCTCGCCGACCACCGCGAGGTCGTCCTCGGCCTCGATCAGCATGCGGAAACCGCTGCGGACCAGGGCCTGATCGTCGGCCAGGAAGACCCGGATCGTGGGGCTCATCGATGTACTCCTTGTCGGGGTTGGACGGGCAGCACGGCACGGACGACGAACCCGCCCAGGGCCAGCGGATGTGCTTCGAGCCGGCCGTCCATCGAGGTGACCCGCTCGGCCATGCCGCGCAGGCCGTGGCCGGGGGTGGTGTTGACCAGCTCGGGACCGGGGCCGTTGTCCACGATCTCGACCATGATTTCGGTCGCCCCGTAGGCCAGGGTGACCACCGCGGTCGCAGTCGGGCCGGCGTGCTTGAGGAAGTTGGTCAGCGCCTCCTGGACCACCCGGTAGATGGTCAGCTCCAGGGCGGGCGAGACCCGCGGCGGCTGACCGTGTACGACCAGGGTGGCCCGGTCGGAAGCCCGGTGCACCAGATCGGGGATGTCGGCCAGGGAGGGGGCGGGCTCCCAGTCGGCGCCGCGTCGCTCGGGTTCGGACCGCAGGACCCCGACGATCCGGCGCATTTCGCTGAGCGCTTCGCGTCCGGTGTCGGCGATGGTGTCCAGGGCGGCGACGGCGGCGTCCGGACGCTTGGTGGCGAGCGCGCGTCCACCCTCGGCCTGGACGATCATCACCGACAGCGAGTGGGCCACGATGTCGTGCAATTCGCGGGCGATGGTGGCCCGGGCCCGTGACTCGGCCAGCCGGCCCTGCTGCTCGCGTTCGGCCAGCAGCAGTTGGTAGCGCTCCTCGGCGGCGGCGATCCGGTCGGCGTGGGCGACGGTCGACTCGCGCACCCGACGTCCGATCGCATACGGGGTGACGATCAGACCCAGGCAGACGAACGCCGCCAGCACGAACAGCACGATGCCGCGGGCGCTGATGCTGAGCCCTTCGGTGGCCGTCGCCCAGCGCAGCGGCCCGATCACCGACGCGAAGCCGCCGACCACCACCACCGACCGGGCCACCGGACCATGCACCCAGCGAGCCACCGAATAGGCGACGATCGGCAGCACCACCAGCGTCGCGGTGAAGGTGTTGACCACGATCACCTGGGCGATGCCGGCCACCGTGCAGCCGGCCAGCATCAACAGCGGTGAGTGCCGGCGCAGCACCAACGGCAGCACCATCATCGTCAGGGTGGCCAGCAGCAACGGACGCGGGATCGAGTTCCAATAGGAATAGGGCGCGTACGGCAGCACCGTGACCATCATCATGGCGAGCGTGAGCATGCCGTCGAGCACCCAGTCGTGCCGGGTGGCACCGGGTGGGAAGAGCAGGTCACGCGGATCCATCGCCCCAAGAGTAGGCGTCCGAGCACGTCAGCCGGGCCTACGGGTGCCAGCTGTTGGATCAGGAATCTAGCCTTGTCCCCGTGCATACCCGGAGCGATCGGCTGGTGGCCGTGGCGACCCTCGGCGCTTTCGTCGTGGTCGCCGGCGTGCTCGGCCTGGTTTCGCTCTACCTCGGCGCGGTCACCCAGGCGCTCGCCGAGGTGCCGCGCAGCTCGCCGCTGCCCGACTATCCGGGCCGGCCGGACGCGACCGCGGCCCCGGACACTGCGACACCGATGCGCTACCTGGTGCTGGTCACCGACGAGGACGGCGCACTGGCCAGCGCCTACCTCGCTCAGATGTCCGCGCAGCGTGACGCGTTGCAGCTGATCGGGATGCCGGCGAACCTCCTGGTCACCGATCCCGACGGCACCGAGATGGCGCTGGCCGGCCGGTTCAGCGCGGCGGGTGCCGCCGGTGCCGTCCGATCGTTGGAGTCGATGCTCGGCCTGCGGATCGACCATCTGGTCGAACTCAAGCTGAACGGGTTCCTGTCGATCATCGATGTGCTCGGCGGGGTCGACGTCCGCAACGATGCCGAGATGTCGGCCGAGGGCTGGCATTTCCCCTCGGGTGACCTGGTGCTGTCGGGTGCTGAGGCGAAGGTCTATCTGAGCGCGAATCGGCAACCGCTGACCCGGCTGGAGCGGACCGAGGCGGTGTTCGTCGAGATCGTCCGATCCGTGGTGAGCGGGGACGCGGTGACGAATCCGGCGAAGGTCGAGGCCATCGGCGGCATCCTGCACAACTGCCTCACGGTGGACGCCGACCTGACCCCGGCGGAGATCCGTCGGACGGCGCTCGACGTGCATCTGGGCTCGGACAACATCGACGGCAAGCCGCTGCCGATGGCCGGCGTCAGCCAGCTCGACGGGGTCGAGGTCGCCGTCGTCGACCAGCCGCGCCTGGCCGAGTTGGTGGCCGCCATGTCCGCCGATGAACTGGGCGGCTGGGCGGCTCGGCAGACCGACCCCTGGGCGCCGCTGGTGACGCTGCCGCCCCGCTGAGCGGCTCCATAGACTGCTCGGGTGAAGACTCTGCTCGGGCTGGCGATCGTGGCTGTGGTGGTCGCCGGGGTGCTTGGACCGCGCAAGCGGCGTCGCGATCGGGTGGCCGAGACCTGGGCCGCGGTGACGGACTCACCATGACGCAACGCTCCACCGTGACCCCGGGATCCGCCGTGTCGCCGGGCGAGTTCGACGTGTTGGTGGCCGGCATGGTGTTCGCCGACGTGGTCTTCACCGATCTGCCGACCCCGCCGGCACCCGGCACCGAGGTCTGGGCCGCCGGCATGGGAACCTCGCCGGGCGGCATCGCCAACCTCGCGGTGGCGTTGAGCCGGCTCGGACTGCGAACCGGGCTGATCACCGGCTTCGGCGACGACGGCTACGGGCAATGGTGCCGGCAGGTGCTCACCGATCAGGAGGGCGTCGACACCTCGATGTCACCCAGCTTCGACGGCTGGCACACCCCGGTCACCGTGTCGATGGCCTACGACGGTGACCGGGCGATGGTCACCCACGGACACGAGTCCCCGGTGCCGCCGTCACGACTGCTGACGCCGGGCAGCACCGCACGGGCGGTGATCGCCGAACTGGACGGCGACCCCTGGTGGCAGCAGTTGCGGGCCTCCGGTGCCCTGGTGTTCGCCGACGTCGGCTGGGACGGCACCGGCGCCTGGGACCCCTGCGTGCTGGACCGGCTTTCGGGCTGCCATTGCTTCATGCCCAACGACCGGGAAGCGATGGCCTATACCCGCACCCGGACCCCGGAGGAGGCCCTGGAGTTGCTCGGTGACCGGGTGCCGCTGGCGGTGGTCACCCTCGGCGCCCAGGGTGCGATCGCGCTGGATTCCGGCAGCGGAACCTGGGCTCGGGTGCCTGCGTTGCCCGTCCGGGCGATCGACCCAACCGGGGCCGGCGACTGCTTCGGCGCGGCGCTGGTGGCCGGCACTCTGGCCGGATGGCCGCTGGACGTCCGGCTCAAGTTCGCCACCCTCACCGCGGGGCTGGCCGTCCAGCAGTTCGCCGGTGCGCTGGCCACCCCGGGTTGGGGCGATGTCGCCGACTGGTGGACCGAGCAGGTGCGGGCGGCTACGTCCGGGGATCCGGTCGCGACGCGGTTGCGTGATGAGTACAGCTTTCTGCCCGACATCATCCCGGCCGGGACGCCGGCGCGAGTCCGTCGCGCCGAGGCCACGATCGCCAAATTCGCCCACCTGCCGGGGAGGCCCTGATCCGCCGCGGAGTGGGAGGATGATGCGCATGGTGAACACGCCGTTGGATCAACCTGAGCATGTCCCAGCGGCGTTCGTCGAGGCTTGGCAGCGGCGCGATCCGGACGGGATCGCTGACTTGTTCGACGAGGATGCGGAGTTCGTCAATGTCACCGGTCTGTGGTGGCACGACCGGCGCTCCATCCGGCGGGCGCACGCGTATGGGCTGTCGGTGATCTTTGCCGATTCGAAGCTGTGGCTGCGTGACACCCGAGTGAAACAACTCACGGACGACATCGCCGTCGTCCATGCCCGGATGGTGTTGACCGGGCAAACCCCGGTGGGTGAGGTGGGAGCCCCGAAGCCGCGGCAGACATTGATGTCCCTCGTCGTGCGCCGTGGTCCTGGCGGCTGGCGGTGCGTGTCCGCCCAGAATACAGACATCATCGTCGGGATGGAGACCAACGTCGTCGACGCCGACGGTCACCTGCTACCCGTTGACTACCGCAGCACTTTCCCAACGGGCTGAAAGTCACCTCTGCCGGTCAGCGAATCGCTTCGGCGAGCCCGATGAGCAGGCCCTCGGGGCCGCGGACGTAGCAGAGCCGAGACACGTTCTCGTACTGGACGACTTCGGTGCTGACCAGTTGCACGCCGTGGTTGTCGAGACGGCGCAGCGTGTCGTCGATGTCGTCCACCTCGAACATCACCCGCAGGTAGCCGAGCGCGTTCACCGGGACGTTGCGATGATCAGCGACCACGTCCGGGGTGAGGAAACGCGAGAGTTCGAGCTTGCCGTGGCCGTCCGGGGTTCGCATCATCGCGATCTCGACACTCTGGTCGCCCAGGCCGGTGGCGCTGCCCGCCCACTCGCCCTCGACCATCGCGCGGCCTTCGAGTTCCAGGCCGAGCTCTTCGAAGAACGCGATCGCCGCGGTGAGGTCCTCGACGACGATGCCGACGTTGTCCATTCTGATCGCCATGGTGGTGATCGTAGGGCGGCAGAGCCGGCAGCCGGGGTGTCCCCGCGATCGCCCGGCATGTCCTCAACGCGACTCCGGAAGGGACACACATCCTGCTCACCCTAGAACTTCGCGGGCCGCTGGCCTGGCTCGGCCGACTGCTCGCCGGCCGCAGGATCGCGCGATGTCCGGATGGAAGCGGACGGGCTCGCCGGCTAGTGCGGCCGGGTTAGGTTCGTGCCATGGGCGATCAACGATTTCACGTCCTGGATGTCGGTGCGCCAGCGCAGACAGCCGCGGACCGCGCTCGCCGCGTCCGGTCGTGGCTGCGGGATCGAGGCTGGACTCAGCCGTGCGAAGGCCTGGTGGACTGGCGAAAGCCGAAGGACCAGCAGGGAAACGTGATAGCGGCGGATGCGGCCGGCCCGCGACTGTTCGGGACGGCGGCCGCGGCGGCGTCCGAGGGAGCGGAGTTCCCGATCACGGTGATCGACCGATGGGCCATCTATGACAGCGGCGATGCCTTCGAGGGCTTCCGCTGCGCCGCCTGCCGGGAGGTGAGCGACGCAGCCCTCGATCTGGTCGACGACTGGTACCGGACGGCACAGGTGCCCATTCACCGCTGCGATCGCTGCGGTTGGACGGCGCCGCTCACCGCTTGGGACGTTCGTGCCGCGGCCGTATGCAGCCACGTCGCGATCAGCGGCGACCTGCTCGGCGGAAACCTGACCGACGCGGTGACGACCTTGACCCAGGAGCTTTGCACCGAACTCGCCGGGGAATGGATCTGGGTCTACGAGCACATCTGAAGCGCGTGCGAGTCACCCGAAGCCGCCCGACAAGAGTCGCGCCCTGCGGATGACGATCACTCTCGTTCGGCACGCCGCGTCTCGTCGCCATCAACTGGGCGGGGCGGGGACACAGGTAGGTCGTACGGAGAGAGTGGTACTCGGCGTGCGATCACTCGCCGTCGAGCGATGCGCCACCCGTGGGTGGTCCGGATCACTCGGTCGAGATAGACCACGCTGCCGATCGTTCCCGACCCCATCACCCCGAGTCCTTTGGAGGCCACGTCGACCCCGGCTGTGGTGGCTTCTCCGATCACGATATTGGTCACCAGGTGGGCAACCGGGTTGCCGGAGCCGAGTGCGATCGCCACCGCCTGGCACTCATCGACGCCGTGCATCACGCCGCCGCCGAGATCGCTGACGTCGTAGGTGACGTCCGCGGTCATGATCTCGTCGAAGCGATCAAAGGCGCCGACGTCGCAGAGATGCCCGTGGAGGTTGAGTAGCTCGTGGATCGCGAGACGGTCGGCTGTGGACAGCAGCATCTTCGCGCCACCTTCCGACAAGTAGGTGGGGAACTCCCCGACTATTCCTGACACACTAACGGGGATATCCCCACTTAGCCAGGAGTCCAGGTGAAGCCGCCTCGATCCTGATCAGCCGGCCTCTGCGTCTCTGAGGAGGATCAAAGCCACAAGTGCACAAGCGAGGAAGATTCCACCCCCAACCGCTACAGGTAGGGCGATGTCAATGACCGCCAACAGCCCGCCCGCAAATGATCCCACGGCTAGGCCAAGTAGGCCGAGTACTTGGGCCGTAGCGTTTACACGTCCACGCAAGGGCTCTGGAACGAGCCTTTGACGCAGGGAAACAGAACAGATCCCCCACACCACCGCATGAAAGATATAGACCACAAGACACGCTGAAGCAACGACTGTATTAGTGGTCGTTGCCAGGCCGAGCAGTGCGGCTGCGCCCAAGGTCAGGCTCGCCACAATCGTCCACCGATACCCGATTCTCAGACGGACTCGCGCGATCGTAAACGAGCCAATGAGGCCGCCTAGCGCAGACACCGACAGGATCACTCCGTACCCGGCGGGGCTGACTCCCAATCGATCCTGAGCGAAAATTACGAGGATGGAGAACGTGAGCATATAGCCGACACTGGCAAGCGCTCCGATCATGGCCAGGCTGCCCACAATTCGATGCCTTGCCAGCCATGAGGCACCGGCCGCGGCTTCCTTCCACATCGGCGGCCGTTTGGTCGGCGTTGCGCCAGGCGTCGCCGTAATCCGCGATGGAAGCGCGAGCGCGATCATGCCCGCTGCTGCCCAGAGGCCGCCCATCGCGTAAACGGGTGCAGCAGCGGCGAAAGCGAAGAGGAACCCGCCCAGTGGTGGGCCAGCGAACTCGTCGGCGACAAGTTGTGCTGCTGAGATGCGACCGTTTGCGCTGTCGAGCTGCCGCTTCTTCACGATGCTCGGCACGAGCGACACGGCTGCATTGTCGGCGGCACTCTCCAGCGTGCCGATAACTCCGTAGACGACGTAGAGCAGGATCAACCCGCCGATATCAAGTTGTGTGCAAATCGCTAGTGCAGTGACAGCGCCACCTCTGATGAGGTTGGTGATGACCAGGATCGTCCGTCTATCAAGACGGTCGACTAATACACCGATAGGCAGTGCGGCAAGTAACCTGACCACGGCGTAGAGCGTTGCCAGACCGGCGACCAACCGGGGGTCATCGGTGAAAGACATCGCCAGCAACGGAATCGAAACGAAAGCGAGTCCATCGGCGAGGTTCGATGCTGCGTTTGCTCCCCACAAAGTGGCAAAGGCACGACCCAGGGACATTCAGACAACTCTACTGGGGTAGCGAAGCGGCTGACCGCCGATCACGCGCAGCCTCCTACCTCGGCCAGACTCAGCACTTCTCTAGCACTTCAACGCGGAATGACCCCCTACCCGAGAGGTAAATCCCAGGTCAGGAACACTACATTCTCGTGTGCGAGGGGGGTTGAACTGATCCGTTGCCCCCTCGCGTCGGGACCGTGAATCCGACACTGACGCCACGCCCTGAAGGAATCTCCCTATGAGTCATGCGATCTCGTGCAGCAGGGTTACGTTTGTGGTGTGAGCCTCAGCTGCCAGCCAACCCCACTGCCACGTCAAGCTCATGGAGCTTATCCGGCGAACACGCACCGATCCGCTCGATCAGAGAATCCTCGGTGAGGCTCATAGTCCAGGTGCAGAAGATCGTCCCGTCCTGCGGGAGGGCAACCCGCACAACGCCTGACTCCGCCAACCCCTCCGAACGGCCGAACCAGACCTCGATGCCGACTGCCTGGACCGCACCGGCCTCAGCAACGAGGCGGCGCCGGACGTCAGCATCGACCGCCTGGTCACCTGACATGATCAAGAAGCCGCGTCTCTCGGCCGACGTGGCCGGTGCGACGATCTGCAAGACGTGGACCTCGGGCCCCGCATCACACGAGAGCAAAACCACCGGTCGCTTCTCGTCGATCTGTGCCCACCACAGTTCGCCACGCTGCACCCAGCGAGACTATCTCAGTTCGTATGTTGCCAGGACCTAGCTACCAGACCGACGCGCACGCCTACGACCAATCGACAGAGCCCGCGTGAAACGACTCGAACGCTCCCTGCAGTGCCTCATCACTGGAACCAGCCAGGCACACCAGCAATCGGGCCGCGCTGCTGGCTGCCTACGCCGAGGGCATGCCCGTGAAGGAGCTTGCGTCCCGCTTCGGGGTACATCGCGCGATGGTCAGTGAGGTGGCGCGGCGGGCTGGTCTCCCGAGCCGCACGCTGGGGTTGCCCGAGCAGGCGCGACAGGAGGTGGCGCGGCTCTACGCTGCGGGCTTCACGCTGCCGCAGGTCGCCGCACGGTTGGGTATCAGCAACGACGGCGCACGCGCAGGGATTATCGCGTGCGGGGGAACCATCCGGTCGCGCGGTCGTCATCCAGCGCGCGGATGAACACCGGGCTATGCGTAGCTCTGCGAGGGGTCGTCTGCGGTCACGGCGGCGTGCATCGTCTCGCCTCGCTGGCGTCGCTCCTGCGCGCGGGGTGAGCAGCAGGATGAGACTGACCGGCCCGATCCAGAAGAACTTCAGGGCATTCCACGCAAACAGCAGGACCAGCAGGTAGAGCCAGCCAGGGCCACCGCGGTCGATGATCTACGAGCACATCTGAAGCGACCGGATTCGTGGTGCTCATCCCACGCTCCTATTGGTAAAGGGCGGCGGGTGTCCAGGACGGCCAGCTCGCGGAACCGATGAGCGTGCCCTGTTCGAACAGGGCGCACCGACGGAAGGGCGTGCGTGCACGGCTGTTGTCGAGCACCTCGGCCACGTCGGCGATCCGGATCGCCGCACCGACGTGGTTCCACAGGCGCACGTGGCGGTCGCGGATCTTCTGCTCCGGCACGTCATGGCCGCCGCGGCGCACCCGCTCGCGGACACGCTGCACAGCGAGTTCCACCGGCACGATGATCACGTGCAGGTGCACCAGGTAGCCGGCGTCGATGGCATCAGAGACGAGTTGGACCTTGCTCGGGTGCGAGAACACCGTCTCCGAGATGAACGATGCGCCATCGGCGATCCGGTCCCGGCGCTGGGTCTCGGCGATCTGCGCGGCCTCGTAGGCGTGCTCGACTTGGGCGTCGGGCCACAGTTCGGCAGCGATCTCGTCCGCGTTGATGAACGGCAGGCCGGTCGCCGGAACAAGGACATCGCGGACGTAGCTGGATTTCCCCGCGCCGTTCGGCCCGGCGAGCAGATGCAGCAGCGGCATCAGCCGCGGGCCGGGTGGACGATCAGGTTCCCGTCCTCGTCGACCTCGGAGAACGACTCGCCGGCGGCCTCGAACTCCCCGGCGTAGTCCAGGTGGCTCCGCAGCGTGGTCACGCGATCGGCCCACTCCTCGCGGACGATGGCCTGTTCCTGCTCGCTGAGCGAGTCGTAGCCTCCCGCACCGGCGAGGACCCTGGCGATCTGCCGGCGGTTGACCTGCGGCGACATCTCCAGTTCGCGCCCGATGCGAGCCCAGTGCGCAATCTGCTGGGGCACCGTGCGGGACGTGACGCGCGTCGCCGCGAGGGCGGACTCGTACACGTCCGCCGGAAGCCGGGTCGGCTGACTGGTCCTGGACATGCATGAAGGGTAGCACCGTGCTACTTCCTGCTGTCGTCGGCCAAACGCCGCGCCAAGGCCGTCGCGGGATTCGCTGGAAGCTAACTGAATAGACAGTTAGTCTCGTGATATGAGGATCAGTTCGCCTGGGGCAGCGCGGATCATCGAAGCCGCGATCGCATGCTTTGGCGAGCGCGGGGTCGCGGGCACCAGCATGCAGGTGATCGCGCGTGAGGCAGGCACGAGTCAAGCGTTGATCGTCCATCACTTCGGCTCGAAGCAGGCGCTCGCGGACCATTGCACGGCCGTGGTCCTGGAACGCGCCGACGAGCTGGCCCGCACCGATCCGTCCGGGGCGGTCGAGGAACTGGCGAAGCGATCGGCCGACATCCGCTACCTGGGCCGAGTGCTGACGGACGACCCCGAGCCGTCGCGTGCGCTGTTCGGCGCCGCGGTCGAGAAGGCGACCGCGCTCCGACCGGATGTAGACCCGGATGGGGCCGTTGTTCTCGCCGTTCTCAATCTTGCGCCGCTCCTGCTTCTCGACCGCATTGCCGAAGCGCTCCCGGAGGACACCTGGGGCCGGTTCACTCAGGCTGTTGCACGAGTGCTCGCGCCCGGCGCGGAGGCAGAACGGTGACCCGGGGTCGCGCGGGCACCGTGCTTGATCGCGCGCTGCCGGCATGGGATTGGAACGAATACCACAGCATTGAGACCCGAGCGGCCGCGGATCGCGTGATTGACGCGGTGGACGCTCTGACCTGGAACGATGTGCCGTTGTTCCGCCGGATCATGACCGCCGCGTCACTCGGGAGACTGCCCGGGGATCGTGGTGCACGGGTGCTCGACCTCTTCGATCGCGGCCCCTATACGCTCGCCCATCGCGACAGCGGTGAACTGGTCTATGTCGGATTCCTCCGGCCTCGGCATGCGGCCGACACCCTGGACTTCGAGGGAGACCCCGTCACAGGATTCAGGGATACATCCCCGGTGGGCACGGTGAAGGTGGCGATGAACTTCCTCTGCCGCGACGGCCTGCTGTCCACGGAGACTCGATGTCAGGCAACCGACAGCTTCTCGGCTCGCGCCTTCGGTCTGTACTGGCTTTTCATCCGCGCCGGCAGCGGCATCATCCGCCGATCCTGGCTCAAGGGGATCACCCGCGTCCTGCGCAGTGGCGACGAGGAGTAGGCGTCATAGAGTGACGGCCCAGGATCCGTTCCGCCGTTGCGATCAGCCGCGGCGGGTCAGGGACGCCCGAGTCCTTCTTTGCGCCTTTCATCCTGCAAGCCGAGATCGTCAGCGGCGCCGCCGGTCTCCTCGAAGACCTCATCGCGGATCTCCTGCCGGTGCTGCTCCTGATCGACCCGGTTCTCGCGCAGCTCGTCGTTGTCCTTGTGATGTCCCATGTTCGGGTTCCTCTCCGGCGTCGTCATGGCCTGCGGAACGACTCCTCAACTCATCGCCCAGTATGTCCGCCCACCGCACTTTTGGGTGGAGACGAAGGTGGGCCTCCGTAGGTGCTTCTCAAACCCTCGAAAGGCGGTCGGTTCGCTCATGCGGTGCCTCCCCGCGGTGTTCACCGGGCGCTCGGCCCCGTCCCCGGGCACTGGACGGCTGGGGTTGGCGAGCCCGAGAGTCGAGAATTCGTGTCAGCGTCAAACCCGTTTGACTGCCTCGAATCGAGATCCGGATCGGTGAGGATCCAGATGTCAGTCGTCGCCTTCGGAGGGCAGTTCTCGCCGTGTGAGGCGCTCGCGGGCGCCGCGGAGCATGACTTGGAGGCGCTGTTCGAGTTCATGCTTGGGCGGCAGGGCTGTCCAGTACTCCGCGACGACGATGCCGTCCTTGTGCATCTCCAACAGTTCGATCTGCTCCCGGCTGGCCTCGGCGCACAGGATCAGCCCGATCGGCGTCTCCTCGCCATCGTGGCGCTCGTATCGGTTGAGCCACTTCAGGTAGAGCTTCATCTGGCCCTCGTCCCTGGCGTCGAACTCGCCGATCTTCAGTTCGACGGCGACCAGCCGCTTCAGCGGCCGGTGGTACAGGAGTAGGTCGAGGTGGAAGTCCTTGCCGTCGATGACCATCCGCTTCTGACGCTCCACGAAGGTGAAGCCGGTGCCGACCTCCAGCAGGAATGCCTCCAGGTCTCGCAGGATCGCCGCTTCCAGGTCCGCTTCGAGGTAGCCGTCATGGAGGCCTAGGAAGTCGAGCAAGTAGGGATCACTGAAAGTATCGGCCGGAACCAACGACCCCGGACCGAGCTGGGAGTCGGCGATCTCCCGACGCTCGTATGCCTTGCGCCCGATCGCGCTCTTGAGCTCCCTGACCGTGAGCCGGCCGGCGGCGACATGGCTGGCGTAGAACTTCCGCGCTTCGTCGGACTTCAGTGGCAAGAGAGCCACGATGTGCGTCCAGCTCAATTTGTGTGCCAGCGACGCAACAATCTCAGAGTCGGGGAACTGACGAGCGAACTTGACCATCCGGCTGAGGTTCGGGCGGTCGAAGCCTCGCCCGAACCGCTCGGTCAATTCGTGTGCCAGCGACACAAGAATCTGAGACCCGTAGTCGGCCCTCTCACCGCGCAGCACCTCGGTGTCGATCAGCGATCCGATCTGCCAGTAGGTCATCGTCAAGGTCGCGTTGGCGTAGGAGGCAACCTGCTCGCGAGCTTGGTCGATGAGGGACGACACCCGCTCGACCAGCTCGAAATCCCCGGTCAGCGGCCCGCCGATCACCCGACGGCGCACCGAGCTGCTGCCGTCCTCCGGAGTTGCCACGCTGGGATCACTCACACCTCAAGCCTCCCAGAGACCACCGACAATCGGTCGGGGACAAAACGTCCCTTCGTGCTGCTCACGTCGGCCCGGTGAGGCCTTCACCATCCTGTTCGACCCCGACGTGCAGCGCATCGCCGTCGAAACGGCAACACCAGATCGCGGAATCCGGGCGTCAAACCGGAGACGTCGTTGGTTGAACAACGACGTCTCCGGTGGACTCCATCGACCACTACGGGAACAGGCGACAGCGGGTCGAGAGGCTGGTTTCCGCGTGGAATCAGGGCGTCCGCGCCGATGCCGAGCCTGAGGACGGGGCCGATGACCCGTCCATCGGCGCGTCGGCAGAGCCAAGGAGACGCACTCGAACACCGCTGACCGACGACGAAGTGGACACTATGCGAACAGCCCGGACCAACGGCGTCAGCGTCACCGCACTGGCCAAGCAGTTCGATGTGCACCGCGGCACCGTGTGGGCGAAGACACGGGTAACAGCGCACCGAAGCAGCGAGCTATCAGTGGGTTCTGCGACGTATGACGTGGGTGATGCGCTGCCGCGAGACGAACCAGGCTTCTAGTTCTGGGTCCATCGCGGCCAGTACCCAGCGCATCGAGTTCAGATCACGTCGCACCACTCCTGAGCGCAGCAACGGTTCCAGATGAGCGACGCGATTTCTGAGCCGATACACGTCCTCAACCCGGGTCACGAGCACTGCCGGTGCAGCGTTGAGGTAAGCGAACGCGGCCTTCAGCGAGTCATTCCAGAGCCGTTGACGGCCGGGGTCGCGGTCTGGGAGGAGGTAGCGCCAGGTGCCGAAGGAGAGTTGCGCCACGATGTCGGCATGCGCGACCACTCGCCCACGCTTGCCGCGCAATGCCGCCCGGGCCTGTTCGGTTGCGCGCGTGATGTTCGTGCCGATAAGTCGGCGCAGCAGCCGGGAAGGGTCGAGCAGCCAGTTCTCCGAGTGGGGTCGGCCGGTCGCAGGGTCCACCTGCGCGACGTTCCACATGGCCAGGCGTGCGTCCAGCGCGTTTCGGAGGAACACCTCGAAGACATGCAGGCTCTCGTAGACCGCGCCCGACAGGTCGATGTTCCACTGGTAGAGGCGCAACGCCTCACGGGTGTTGCCGTCTGCGACAACCAGGTAAGGCTGGAGCCTGGGCTCACTGATCGCCGCGACGATCGCGCTGATGCTCGCGTCGGGGTCAGGAGTGCCGGTCATGGGGTAGACTCTATGGTGTAAGCGCAGGCAGGTCTCTGCGTTACACATCTGCTGAAGGTCCGACGGTCTCCACCGCTCGGGCCTTCAGACGTTCCTGCCCGGCCACTCACCCCCAGACGCCTTCCCCTAGGCTGGTCAGGCACCATCGAGAAGCTCGCGAAGGTGCGGCTGGTTGCCTTCGCACGCCTCGATCATGAATCGGTGGACGAGTTCGGCCCGGCGGTCAAGGTAGGCGGAGAAGTCCGGCTGCACAGCGGAGCGCAGTTCTTCGCCCGCGGGCTGGTCGTAGGGGCCTGCTGCGGCGATGACTTCGTAGGGGACGAGGTGTGACTCCAGCCGATCCTTGATGTCTCGTGGTTCTGGAGCGTGCTCGGCCCGCTTCTCAAGGTAGGTGAGCGGATCGAGGCGTCCGATGGAGCGGTTGGTCTTCCAAGTGATGAGCGCGCAGTTCAGCGCCAGCATCGAGTCGAGACCCGCCTCGGTCAACAACTGGTTCGGGAAAACGTGATGGTACTCGCGACGCACCACGTTATCCGCAGAGATGATGGTGTCGTCGGCGAAGTCCCGTGCGCCGAAGTGGTTCGCCGCGGAGAGGATCGCACGGGCGAGCGAACGGCGTTGCTTCGGCCACGACGCAGCCTTCAGCTCACGCAATCCGGGCAGCGGGTACAGCTCTTGGTCAAAGACCGGCACATACGCGGTTTCGTCCCCTGCGAGCACCTCGGCCAGTCCCTTGTGGTCAGCTCCCGCTCGTGTGGCAGCGGTAGCCTCATAGCGATTGGTGAAGAAGCTGCGCCAGGCATACTTCCTCATCAGCCGATCGACCACCGCGCGGCGGTCGCCTTCGTCTGGTTCGTCAGCGAGCAGCGCCGCCATGACAGGCAGTGGGATCGCGGACGGAAGGCGTTCGCCATCGAAGATACGCAGAGACTCGACCGTCTGCACTGCGCGACGGAGACCACGAGTCATCCGCCCCCAGTTCTCGACGAACAGCACATAGTCCATGTCGAAGTAACCCCGTTGGTTGGGGAGCTTGCCTTGGAGAAGCGCAGAGGTCTGCAGGACCGCGTTGTCAAGATCGAGATAGTGACTCAAACGCGGCAACTCGGTGGCGAGCTGGGCTTCCATCTCCTTGAGCCGTTTACCGGTCGCGCCCTCGAGCTCAGCCACGACGATGTCGTATGCCGAGAGCGGCTTCGCGTTCGTATTCATGTTCACGAAGACCGAGAGCGCGGTGTCCTTGCTCGTCGTCGCAGGCAGTCGAAGATAGGGCAGGTTGAAGTGCCGGACGATCTCGCGCTTCTCGGCGATGACCTTCTTGAGCGAGTCGCGGAAAGCCGTTGCCTCGGCGAGTCGCCGCTTGAACTCCGCAAAGTCATCGATGTCGTCACCTGGATCCATATGCGCGGACGCGGCTTTCACCCACTCTGTGGCCTCATCGTGCGTGGGATCGAGGAGCCTCACAGGGACCAGACCGCGATAGAGGCAGTCGCGCGGTGAGTCCGCCCATATCGGACGAAGGGTGCCCTGCCTGCTCCGCCACCGCTTCTCAACCCGGATCGAGACCTCCTCGTCATCGTTGCGCGGCTCGTCGTCGAGTTCCGGGAAGTGCAGGAAGTAGGTGACCTTGTCGTCGTTGTCACGCAGTGCCCGGTAGAGCGCGGTCAGGCGTTGCTGGCCGTCAAGCAGATGCTCAGTAACCGACTCTCCTGTCTCAGGGGCGGTGTGCAGAGCACGGGAGACGAACTGCTCCTTGTCGCCGACGTTCAGCACGAGCGCGACCCCGAGGGGGAGGTCGTGGATGATCGTGTTCAGCATCGACTTCACGCGCTTCGGTTCCCACGCAACACCACGTTGAAAGCTCGGCAGGCGGAGTCGACCCCCATCGATGCTGCTGAGCCAATCGCTAACCGTGCGGTTCTGTGCCTCGCTACCTGCTCCCACTGCGTCCCTCGTTTGACGTAACGACTGCGCCTCTTGCAGGATCACAGCGACAGCACCGTGACTTCGGCGTGCCACCCCAGTCTATCGAGGGCCCCCGACACTCGTTGCTCGGAGCTCCCCTTCCGAACCACCACGCGTCTTGCAGATCAAGGTCCGTACTAGTCTGTACGGAACTGCGGACGTGGCCTGCGGAGCGGCGGAGTGAGGAGTGGCTGGGATGGTGGAGAAGCGGCGTGGGCCGGGTCGTCCGGCGTATGACTCGAAGCAGAAGCTTGTCGCTGCTGCGTGCTCGTTGCTCGCAGAGCGGGGGTTCGAGGCGACGAGCCCACAGATGTTCCAGCAACGCTCCGGGGTCGGTCACGGAAGCATGTACCACCACTTCCCTGGCAAGGGGAAAGAAGGGCTCGCGCTGGACGCGATCAGTCACATGCGGGCAAGCACGATCGCGTTCCTCGACGGCAGCCCGACACCCGACGGCTCCGAGGTTGAAGAAGTGCGTGCGAGCATCGTGGTGGTGCTGGATCGGCTGTTCGCACGCAAGGAGGGCCGGGCGCTGGTCAGGCTCCTTGCCGATGCGGTCGCTGGAGCGATCCCGTCGCTGGCGACCGCGACCCAGGACTGGTGTGACGACATCCGTGCCGTGATCGTCGTGCGTCTTCGCGCTGACGAGCCAGGCACTGACCTCGACATCGCGGACGCGGCAGCACGGTTCCTTGCGCCAGAGTTCGATGCCCTCGCCGACGACCTATTCACAGCGGCTCTCGGGCGGGGCCTGCTCCACCTGCCGAAGTTCGCCCTGCCCGAGGCCGCCGAAGAGCGGTAGTCTGGCCTCAGTAACAATTCCATACGGACTAGTCCGGTCCTTGATCTGCAAGAGGCGTGGCAGCTCGAAACAGGGCGATTCTCGGGGCAGCAATCCGGTGAGTGGCCGCGCGCGTGGGAACGGGTGCGCACCTACCTGGCATGAACGGCGATGCGAGGAATCTGCGACTGCGGGTGACACGGCGGGAAGAACCCGACATGGACAGGCTGGTGGAGTGGGTGCTGAACATCGCCAAGGCCCGGCACCGCGCCTGGCTCAACGGCGACCCCGACCCCTACGGGCTCCCGCCGCCCGACCTCGCCGAATCGCCTCAACGGCGAGACGCTTGAACATCCTGAACCGATCGGAGCACGTTATGAGCATCACCGCTCCCACCCCCACGACCACCGACGCAGAGGCGGACCCGCCGCTGTTGCTGGCGGTGTCCTACCTGCGCGTGTCCACGCGGGAGCAGGCAGAGCGCGGCGGCACCGATGAGGGCTTCTCGATCCCGGCACAGCGCGAAGCCAACCAGCGCAAGGCGGCCGATCTTGGGGCGCGTATCGTGCGGGAGTTCGTGGACGCGGGTGAGTCGGCGCGTTCGGCCGACCGTGACGGACTCCAAGACATGCTGGCGTTCATCGCCGCGAGCCGGGTGCGGTTCTGTATCGTGCACAAGCTCGACCGGCTCGCCCGCAACCGTGCCGACGACATCGAGATACACCAAGCACTCCTCGCCGCAGGGGTCACCCTCGTCTCCGCTACCGAGTCGATCGACCAGACGCCTTCGGGGATGCTGATGCACGGCATCATGTCCTCCATTGCGGGGTTCTACTCCCGCAACCTCGCCACGGAGGTCACCAAGGGGTTGCATCAGAAGCTCGCCCAGGGCGGCACGCCGATGCGCGCGCCGGTCGGCTACCTCAACGTCCGCCGCACCGACGAGCAGGGTCGCGAGGTCCGCACGGTCGAGGTCGATCCCGAACGCGCACCGCTCATCGCGTGGGCCTTCAGGCGGTACGCCACCGGCGAGGTCTCCGTGGCCGAGTTGTTGCGCGATCTGACCGCGCGCGGGCTGAGCACGGTGCCCTCTCCGAAGCGTCCGTCCAAGCCGCTGGGGAAGGCGACGTTCTACGCGCTGCTGACGAACCCGTACTACGCCGGGGTGATCCGCTACAAGGGCGCGCTGCATCCTGGATCGCACGAGCCCATCGTGGAGCCCGCGCTGTTCGACACGGTGCAATCGCTGCTGAAAGCCCGCAACGCCAAGCAGACCCGGCACGTCCGCCACGCCCACCACCTGAAGGGACTGCTGCACTGCGGGGCGTGCGGGTCGCGGATGCTGCTGGACTTCGCCACCAACCCTCGCGGCACTACGTACGCCTACTTCGTCTGCTCCGGCCGCGCCGCCAAGAAGACCCCCTGCACCAGACGCGCCGTACCCGTCCATCTGGCCGAACGGCTCGTCGCCGACTCCTACGCCTCGATCACGATCAGCGAGGCCGACTACCGGAACCTCACCGCGAGGGTTGATGCGGCGTTCGATGAGCGCTCGGCAGGGCGCGACCAGGAGTTCGCCGACCTGACCGCGAACCGGGCACGGCTGGAAGCCGAGAGCGACAAGCTGCTCGCCGCGCACTTCGCCGACGCCATCGACCTCCCCACACTCAAGCGGCACCAAGACCGCATCCGAACCGGACTCGCGGACGTCGAGCGCCGTCTTACCGAGCATGACGACCTGCACACTGGCGGGCGGGCATTCCTGCACGACTCCCTGCGGCTGCTCACCGACGCCCACCACGCCTACGCACACTCCGACGACGGCAGCCGACGGCTTGCGAACCAGACGTTCTACATCCGGCTCGAAGTCACCGAAGACGAGGAACTACGCCCGACCCTTGCCGAGCCGTTCGCCACGATCGCCGACGCGGCGCGAGGCAACGAGACGGAACACGAACACACCGCATCCTGCGATGTCATCTGTTCCCGTAAGAACACTTGGGTGGAGACGAAGGGACTCGAACCCTCAACCTCGACCTTGCAAAGGTCTTGCGCTGCCAGTTGCGCCACGTCCCCGATTGTCGGTTCCGGACGCCGAGCGCCGCGGAACGCGACGATCTTAGCCGTCCGGGCAGGCAGCTGCCCATTCGGCGGAACAGAGACGGGCCCCAGGCATGGAGGCCCAGAGCTTGAGGTCTTCGTGAAGCCGGGATCGACCCTCGTCGTGGGCCCAACTACCCTTGAGCGCATGTGGTCCAAGCGCGAGGTGATCGATTATGCGCTGCAACGCCGCAACACGCTGCAAGCGTTGCGGCGATCTCCGCGTACCCTTTCCCACTCGGACGCCTGCGATGCCGACCCGATGCTCATCCGGGCAGCTCTGCATCACGGCGAGGACACGACCGACCGTTGCCCGATCTGTGAGTCGCGAGTGGTGCACCTGCATTACGTCTTCGGTGACCAGCTCGGGCAGTACTCGGGCCGGATCAAGTCGAGTGCCGAACTGGACGAGATGCAGAACGAGTTCGGCGAGTTCAAGGTGTGCGTCGTCGAGGTGTGCACCGACTGCGGCTGGAACCACATGATCACTTCCTTCCTGCTGGGCGACGGGGTCACCCGCCGTCCGCCACGCCGTCAACGAACCGTCGAGGACATCTATGGCTGAGCCCTCCAAGCGCACCCCCGGCACCTCCGGCCGCAAGAAGAAGAGCGGCTGGCGCCGGTTCTTCACCTGGTTGGGTATCACCGTGCTGGCCCTGGTCGTCGCGGGCGGCACCGTGGTCGGCGTCGCCTACGCCACGGTGAAGCTGCCCGACCCGAATGCCGACTTCCAGACCAACACCTCCTTCGTCTACTACCGCGACGGCAAGGACAAGATCGGCAGCTACCAGATCCAGAACCGGCAGAGCCTGCCCTACGACAAGATCCCGCAGAACGTGAAGGACGCCATCGTCGCCGGCGAGAACCGGTCGTTCTGGACCGATCCCGGCTTTTCCGTCTCGGGCATGACCCGCGCGGTGATCTCGGTGCTGCGCGGTGAGGACGTGGTGGGCGGCTCCACCATCACCCAGCAGTACATCAAGGTGATGTACCTCACCCAGGACAAGAGCTACACCCGAAAGTTCACCGAGATCCTGCTGGCCGCCAAGATGGGCAACGAGCTGTCCAAAGAGCAGATCCTCGAGGGCTACCTCAACACCGTCTACTTCGGACGCGGTGCGTACGGCGTCGAGGCGGCCTCCCTGGCGTTCTTCAACAAGCCGGTGGCCAAGCTGAACGACGCCCAGGCGATCGCGCTGACTGCGATGGCGAACGACCCGGGCAACCTCGACCCGTCGCGGGGTGACAAGCAGGCCGCCGACCTTCTCGAGCGCTACCAGTACACGATCAATGGCCTGGTCGAGATGGGCAAGATGACCGACGCCGAGAAGGCGAAGATCTACTACGAGCTGCCGAAGTTCCCCAAGGTCGAACGCGATTCCCAGTTCGGTGGGCCGAAGGGCTACCTGCTGAACATGGTCCAGGAAGAGTTGCGGGCCAAGGGGTTCACCGATCAGCAGATCTCCGGCGGGGGCCTGAACATCGTCACCACCTTCGACGCCAAGGCCCAGGAGGCCGCGGTGAAGGCGGCGCAGACAATCACCTCGCAGACCGCCGGCGGGAACGCCAAGAAGGCGGCCCAGCTGCATGCCGGACTGGCGTCCATCGACGTCGACAGCGGTGGCATCGTCGCCCTCTACGGCGGCCCCGACTTCCTCAAGGGCCGCAACTGGGCCACCACCCCGCGGGCCACCGGCTCGACGTTCAAGCCCTACGCATTGGGTACGGCGCTGACCCAGGGCTTCACCCTCAACGACGTCTTCAACGGCTCGCAGTTCACCCCGCCTGGCGAGGGCGTGCCGGTGCGCAACGCTGGTGACTCGAACTACGGACGGGTCACGCTGCAGCAGGCCACCACGCATTCGATTAACACCGCCTTCGTCGACCTCGAGGGCAACATGAAGAACGGCCCGGCCGAGACGCTGGAGTTCGCCCAGAAGGTGGGTCTGCCCAAGGAGGGCGGCTGGAAGCCGGTGAGCCGGGTGCCGCTGGGCATCCCCGAGGTGAGCCCGGTCTACCAGGCGTCCGGCTACGCCACCTTCGCCAACGGCGGCAAGCATGTGCCGCCGCACGTCGTGGCTCAGGTGAAGGACGCTTCGGGCGCCGTCCTCTACAAGGCCGACACCCACGCCGATCAGGTGATCGACGCCGATGTGGCCAACGACGTCGCCTATGCGCTCACCCATGTGGTGCAGGACGGCACCGCTTCGCGGGCCGGCGGCATGGGATTCCCGATCGCCGGCAAGACCGGGACGGCCTACGACCGGGCCGCCAAGGGCGGTTCGAAGACCACCGCCTGCTGGTTCGTTGGCATGTCGAAGCAGATCTCGACGGCGGTCATGTTCGTGGCCGGCAAGAACGGCACCGACGACCTCAACAAGATCTACCCCGGCTTCTTCGGTGCCGGTCCGCCGCTGAGCACCTGGATGTCGTACATGCAGGTCGCCCAGCAGGGGCTCAAGGACGTCTCGTTCGACCCGCCGACGCATCGGGTGTCGACCCAGACGCCGACCCTGCCGCCGCGGACGACCCGACCGACCGCGACGAAGACCCCCACGGCGTCCGCCACCCCGACGGCGACCCCCACCGGGAAGCCGACCGATGAGCCGACGGACGAACCCACCGGCCAGCCGAGCAACCGCCCGTCGGAGCGTCCGAGCGGCAAGCCCTCCGGGCGATGACCGGGGCGAAAGCCCTGGGTGGTGCGGTCGGTCTGAGGGCCGAGCGCGCCGGGGTGTGGTTCAACCCGCAGCCCTGGGTGTTGCTGGCCGGCACCGTCTCGTACCTGGTGCTGATGCTGCGGCAACTGCCGTGTCAGCTGGGTGCGCCGGTCTATCAGGCGATGTGTTACAGCGACATCCTGCCGCTGTTCTATGCCCGGGGCCTCGCTGACGGGAAGGTGCCGTTCCTCGGCGCCGACGTCGAATACCCGGTGCTGACCGGGGCGCTGATGGAGGTCGCCCGGCGCCTCACCATGCTGCTCGGCGGCCGGGTCGGCCCGGACGTCCCGTCCGCCGAGATCGCGCAGGCCGCGGCGATCTTCGTCGGGGTGAACGCACTGCTGTTGTTCGTGTTCTTCATGCTGGTGCTGTGGGCGCATCTGCGGCTCGCCCGGCCCTGGGACGCGATGATGATCGCGGTCGCCCCCGCGGTGATGACCACCGGGTTGATCAACTGGGACTTCATGGTGCTGGCGTTCACCGCGCTCGGCGTCCTGGCCTGGTCCCGGAAACGGCCCGGCTGGGCCGGGATCTGGTGGGGGCTCGGGGTCGCCGCGAAGCTGTATCCGCTGCTGCTCTTCGTGCCGCTGGCGGTGTTGTGCTTCCGCTCCGGACGGCTCCGGGCGTTCTGGCTGGCGCTGGCCGGCGGTGTCGGCAGTTGGGTGGCGGTCAACCTGCCGATCTACCTGCTGAGCCCGTCCGGTTGGCTGTACTTCTGGACGTTCAACGTCGACCGCGGCGCCGACCTGGGCTCGATCTGGTACGTGTTCAGCCTCGCCGGCCACCCGGTCGCGGACGCCTCCAGCGCGCAGACCTGGTGGATGGTGGTCGGGACGGCGGCGATCTGCCTGCTGCTGTTGCTGGCGCCGCGGCGTCCCCGGCTCTCGCAGGGGATCCTGTTGGTGCTGGTGCTGTTCCTGGTGGTCAACAAGGTGTACTCGCCGCAGTACGTGCTGTGGCTGCTGCCGTTCGTGGTGCTGGCCCGTCCGCGCTGGCGTGACTGGCTGATCTGGAGCATCGGCGAGGGGCTGTACTTCATCGCCATCTGGGCCCACCTGGACGGCGCCCTGGAGTCCGGTTCGGGCGGTCAGGGCCTGTACCTGGCGGCGGTGCTGGTGCGGGTCGGCGTCCAGCTGTGGATCGCGGCCCTGGTGGTCCGCGACATTCTCTGGCCCGATCTCGATCCGGTGCGGAACCCGCAGTGGACCAGCCGGCATGCGCTGGCCATGCCGCGGCTCGACGACCCGGACGGCGGCGTGCTCGACGGCGCGCAGGTGGCGCCCTGGATGAGGTGGGCGCCATGGCTGCGGTGATGCTGCGTCCCGAGTTGCCCGCTACCACCCACCGGGTCCGCGACGGCGGACGGCTGGTCGTCCAGACCTGGCTGTTCACCCGGCTGCTGCTGGTCGGCGTCGCGCTCTGGGTGGGGCTGAGCACCGGACGCTCCGCTGGCGACATGCTGGCGAACTGGGACGTGCAGCACTACTTCGCGATCGCCACCAACGGCTACACCGGCGCCAACGACATCGCCTTCTTCCCCGGCTGGCCGCTGGTGCTGCGGGCGTTCGCGGCGGTGGGTATCCCGATGCTGTGGGCCGGCATCGGGCTGGCCTTGATCTGTTCGGCCTTGGCCGCCGCAGCGCTGCATCGACTGGGTGGCCCGATCGCCGCGGTGGTCTGGTTGTTGGCTCCGACAACGGTATTCACCCTCGTCCCGTACACCGAGGCACCGTTCTGCGCAGCCGCGTTCTGGGCCTGGGAACGGGCCAGTCGTGGCCGCTGGGGCGCTGCCGCGGGCTTGGCCGCCATCGCCTGCACGCTGCGAGTGTCGGGACTGTTCCTGCTGGGTGCGTTGGTGATTCTGGCGCTCACTCAGGGGTTGCGCGGCCGATCCGGAAGGGCTGGGGGTGCCGCCCCGTTCGGTGTCGGGGGCCCGGGAACGGCGCAGGCGCCGTCCCGGTGGAGTTGGCCGTGGCGTCGGCAGTGGCCGCAGCAGGCCACGTCCGGACAGCCGGCGTCCTTCAGTTGGTCGAGCTTGTCGAGACCCATCTCGCAGTGGTCCGGCGCGGTGGCCACCGGCTATCGCCCCGCCCCGCCGGTGGTGACCTGGCGCCAGCGCGTCCGTGCCCTGGTCTGGTTGACCATCCCGGCGCTCACCCTGCTGGTCTACATCGGCTACCTGCGCTACCTCACCGGGGACTGGAACGCCTGGTACCACGCACAGTCCGCCGGCTGGCCGCGCGGCTTCACCTGGCCCTGGGTATCGCTGCAGCACACCATCGAAGCCGCGAGCTCGACCGCCTACCCGGCCTTCCCGGAATGGTCCTGGGTGTTCCGCGCCGAGATCATCTCGATGGCGGTCGGCATCGTCGTCACCCTCGCCTGTCTCGCCCGGCGCCGCTGGGCCGAGGCGTCCTGGGTCGGCGTCCAGGTGCTCGCCTTCTCGTGCTCGTACTGGTTCCTCAGCGTGAACCGGGCCGTGCTGCTGTGGTTCCCGCTGTTCATCCTGATCGGCGAGGCACTGTCGGGCGGTTGGAACGTCAGCCCCGGACGCCGCCGCTTCCGGATCCTGCTCACCGTGCTCGGCTGTGCTGTCGCCGCCGTGGTGCTCTGCTTCTGGGCATGGCTGTTCTACACCGGACGCTGGGCGAGCTGACCCTCCGCTGAGTTCCTCAGGCGGCCGCCGTTGGTCGGACTTGTCGAGGCCCGCGTCCGAACCACTGTTGGTCGAGCTTGTCGAGACCCTGCCCGACCATCCGTCAACTGGCGACCGATTTCCCACTGTCCCCGCGGCAGGAGGCGAGCGTTCCTGGCTCGTCAATCAGCGACCGATTCGGGCCCGACTTGAGGCGGCCGAGGTGAGATGCGCCCGGAATCGGTCGCTGATCCGCGGACGATCAGCGTCCGAGCTCCCGTTGGTCGAGCTTGTCGAGACCTCTGCCGGCTGCGACGAGCGCAGTCGGCGGTGGCCTGAGCTGATCGGACGCCCGGGGCACGCTGTCCGTGCCTCAGCAGTCGCCGACGATGAAGGCGTCCAGCAGGGCCGCCAGCTGTTCGGCCAGGTCGGCCGGACGGCTCTCGCCGCGCAGCACGCTGAGGCTGACCGTGTTCTCGTAGACGGCGCCGAGCAGCTCGATCACCTGAGAGCTCGGGACGGACAGTCGGGCACCGACCCGCTCGAGCGCCAGATCCAGCAGGCTTGAGGTCGACTTCGAGATGCCCTCGTGCACCGCCAGCCAGCCCTCGCGCAGCTCGGGCGTCCGCAGCGCGTGCAGCCGCAACTCCATCATGCTGACCAGTTCGGCGGACTTCTTCGGCTGCGCTTCCAGGAACACCCCGACGGCGTCGCGGATCAGCCGCTCAGTGCCGTCGGTCGTTCCGGGTTCGTCGGGAATCACCGCGATCGCGGCCTGCATCGCCGACAGGTACTGCTCGCCCTTGCGGCGCAGCACGTCGAGACACAGCTCGTCCTTGGAGTCGAAGTTGGAGTAGAACGCCCCGCGGGTGAAGCCGGCCCGCTCGCAGATCTCCTCCACTGAGGAACCGAGCACGCCGCGTTCCCCGAACAACTCCACGGCGGCGTCCAGCAGCCGCTGCCGCGTCGCCTCGCGGCGGGGGCTGCGCCGCACGGTCTCGGGGGTGGTGTTCATCGCCGCATCCTAGCTGTTTGCATACACGCTCGTATTGAATACACTACTGCATCGGATACACATCTGTATCGAGAACTGTGGGAGGGGACGGCCGATGTCGTCGATGCTCTACCGGATCGGACGTGCCTGCTATCGGCACGGCGTCCGGGTGTTGATCGTCTGGCTGGCCCTGGTGGCCGCGCTCGGCGGCACGGTGGGACTGCTCGGCGGTGCCCAGTTCAACGACAGCTTCCGGATTCCAGGGGCGTCCTCACAGGTCGCCCTCGATCAGCTGAAGATGACCTTCCCCTCGGGCGCCGCCACCACCGCACAGGTGGTGCTGCTGTTGCCCGAGGGTGAGTCGCTGAACGACAAGGCGACCAAGACCAAGGTGATCGACGCACTCGACACCTTCAAGGACCTCTCCATCGTCGACGAGGTGGTCAGCCCCTACAACGAGCACGTCGACGGCCTGATCTCCGACAACGGACGGGCCGGGCTCGCCAATGTGCAGCTCAACGTGTCGGTGACCGAGATCACCGCCGACCAGAAGCAGCAGCTGGAGGATCAGGCCGCCAAGGTCGCCGGTCTGCTGCCGGGCTCCGAGGTGCATCTGGGCGGCGAAGTGTTCTCCACCCACATTCCGCACCTGAGCATCATCGAGGGCCTGGGCGTGGTGGTCGCGATCATCGTGCTGCTCGTCGTGCTCGGCTCGGTCACCGCCGCGGCCATGCCGGTCGGCACGGCCCTGATCGGCGTCGGCATCGCCGTCGAGGTCACCATGCTGGCCTCCAAGGTGATCGAGGTGAACTCGACCAGCCTGATGCTCGCGGTGATGATCTCGCTCGCGGTCGGCATCGACTACGCGCTGTTCATCGTCTCGCGGCACCGTGACCAGCTCAGTCAGGGCCTGGACGCCGAAGAGTCGGCCGCCCGGGCCGTCGCCACCGCCGGTTCCGCGGTGGTGTTCGCCGGACTGACGGTGATCATCGCGCTGGCCGGGCTGACCATCTCGGGCGTTCCCTTCCTGGGTGTGATGGGCATCTTCTCGGCCGTCGGGGTGTTCTTCGAGGTGCTGCTGGCGCTCACCCTGCTGCCCGCCTTCCTGGGCTTCGCCGGTAGCCGGCTGACGCCGAAGGCGGCCAAGGCGTCCCGGGCGCGCGGACCTCGGTTCGACCTGCGCCGGGTCTGGGTGCGTGCGGTGACCGCCGTCCCGCTGCTCACCATCGCCCTGGTGGTGGCCGCGCTCGGTGCGCTCGCCGTCCCGGCGAAGGACCTGCAGCTCGCCCTGCCCAACTCGGGCCGCAACCCGGTCAGCTACGGCGACCGGGTCACCTTCGACGTGATCAGCCGCGAGTTCGGCATCGGCTACAACGGGCCGCTGGTGATCACCGGCACCATCGTCGAATCGGACGACCCGTTGCAGATCGTCGACGACCTGAAGGCCGACATCGAGAAGATGCCCGGCGTCCAACTGGTGCCGTTGGCCACCCCCAACGAGAACGCCGACACCGCTCTCGTCCAAGTCATTCCCACCACCGGACCGGATGACCCGGCCACCGCCGAACTCGTGCAGGCACTACGCGCCCAACACGACAGATGGCTGCACGACTACAGCATCGACACCTCGGTGACCGGGGCGACCGCCGTCCAGATCGACGTGACGCAACGGCTGGCCGGCGCGCTGCTGCCGTTCGGCATCTTCGTGGTCGGGCTGTCACTGGTGCTGCTGACTCTGGTGTTCCGGTCGATCTGGGTACCGATCAAGGCCGCGCTCGGCTTCCTGCTGAGCGTCGGCGCGGCGTTCGGCGCCACCGCGCTGGTGTTCAACCAGGGCTGGTTCAAAGAGATCGTCAACCTCGGCGAACCCGCGCCGGTGATCAGCTTCCTGCCGATCATCCTGATGGGCGTGCTGTTCGGCCTGGCCATGGACTACGAGGTCTTCCTGGTCTCGCGGATGCGCGAGGAATATGTGCACGGCAACACCGACCACTTCGTCGAGGACGGCTTCGTGCACTCCTCGCGGGTGGTGGTGGCCGCCGCGCTGATCATGTTCGCGGTGTTCGCGTTCTTCGTACCCTCCGGTGAGGGCACCATCAAACCGATCGCATTCGCCCTTGCCATCGGTGTGGCGATCGACGCCTTCATCGTCCGGATGACGCTGGTGCCGGCGGTGATGAAGCTGCTCGGACGGCACGCCTGGTGGTTGCCGCGTTGGCTCGATCGGCGGATGCCGGTGGTCGACATCGAAGGTGAAGCGCTGGCCCACCAGCTGAAGCTGCAGTCCTGGCCGGAAGCCGGCGGGCACATCGTCTACGGCCGCGTGCTGTCAGTGCACGGCGCGTTCGAGGGTGTGGATGTGGCGGTCAAGCCCGGTGAGGTGCTGGTCGTCGAGGGTGAAGTGACGGCCCGCCGGGCCCTGCTGCTCGCCCTGGCCGGACGGCTGCCGCTGACCGCCGGCGAC
>JBDHZN010000010.1:0-31596 GCA_039811845.1 Micropruina sp.
CACAGCACCTGCCAGAGCTGACCGTCGAGGTCGAGCACCATGCCGTTCTTCAGATCGTTGGTGGAAGCCACGTGAAAACCCTTCGTTCACCGATTGCGAGCCGACCGCTCAGTGTAGTGCCGCCACGCTGCCACGACGAACCGAGCGGGACGGATGGCCAGTGAACCGATGGAGACGGTTCTCTTGATCACCCGACCCGCGCGGCAGGTGACCGGGAGAACGGTCCCCGAGGTCAGCGAGGGGTGGGGGTGCCGATGATGCGGCCGGTGGAGAGGCTGTCGTCGCCGGGGCGGTGGCGGGCAGCGACGTCGGCGACCAGGGCGGCACGACGTTCGGCGGGCGGCAGACCGAACTCTTCGACGAGGGCGGCGCCGGTGTCGGAGCCGGCCTCAGTCAGGCCGTCGATCACGCCGCGGACGTCCTCAGGCGTCCGGTTCTGGCTGAGCTTGGCCTTCGCTTCGATCCGGGTGATCCGCAGTTGGAGTCCGACGATGGCGCGCAGCTGGCCGGCGACGTAGTCGGCGGGCATGTCGTCCATGCCGATGGTGCGCTCGTGGGCCTTCATCAACCTCTCGGCGGCCATCGTCGTCCACTCCAGGTCGTCGTGGGCGATCAGCTCGCCGTAGAGGTGCAGGGTGGCGTAGTCCCAGGTCGGGATGTACTTGCCGGACGCCGGCGCGCTCGGGTACCACAGCGATGAGATGTAGTCGGTGGCGGCGGTGATGATGAACAACGCCTCCCCGGTGACCGCCTCGCGCCACTGGGTGTTCGGACGCGCCACGTGCAGTACCAGGCTGCCTTGCTCCCCCAGGTCTGCGTCGAAGACATACGGCAGGTGGGTGGCCAGCAGGCCGGACGGCCCATGGGTGATCAGGTCGCCGACCCCTGGTGCCGCCAGGATCCTGGCCTGCAACTCGGGCGGCATGGTGAAGTGGCGCGGCGTGTACATCAGCCCAGTGTCCTGGATGGACTCGGTGTCCCAGATGGACTCAGTGCCTCGAAGGCCTCGCGCAGCAGATCCTCGTCCGGACTCTCCAAGATGGCGGCCTGGGCCAGTTGCTCGAGGATCACGAACCGCAAAGTGCTGGCCCGGGTCTTCTTGTCCAGGTTCATCGCCTCGCGCAACTCCGGCCAGGCCTCGGCCGGGTAGCTGGTCGGCAACCCGAGCGCCTGCAGCACCCGGCCGTGCCGTCCGGCGGTGTCGTCGTCGAGACGGCCCAACCGCCGGCTCAGCTCTGCGACGAAGGCCATGCCGACGCTGACCGCCTCACCGTGCCGCCAGCTGTACCGCTGGTGCCGCTCGATGGCGTGGCCCAGGGTGTGGCCGTAGTTGAGCAGTTCGCGGCCGAGGTCGCGTCCCACGGAGGTCCGCTCCCGCAGGTCGTCGCCCACCACGGCCGCCTTCACCTCGATCGCCCGCTTGACCAGCGCGCAGATCACTTCCCCCTTCGGGTCGAGCGCCGCGATCGGATCGTCCTCGATGATGCTCAGGATGGCCGGGTCGGCGATGAAGCCGGCCTTCACCACCTCGGCCATCCCGGAACGGATCTCCTCGACCGGCAGACCCTCCAGGAAGGCCAGGTCGCACAGCACCGTGTACGGCTCGTAGAAGGCGCCGACCAGGTTCTTGCCCGAGCTCAGATTGATTCCGGTCTTGCCGCCGACGGCGGCGTCCACCATGCCCAGCACGGTGGTCGGAATCGACACGTACCGGACGCCGCGCAGCCAGGTCGCCGCGACGAAACCGGCCAGATCGGTGGTCGCTCCCCCACCCAGGCCGATGATGGCGTCGGAGCGGGTGAAGCCGGCCTCGGCCAACGCGTCCCAGCAGCGCTGCAGCGTCTCCCCGGTCTTGGCTGCTTCGGCCGCCGGCACCTCGATGCTCAGCGTCTGGCAGTCGCAGGCCGACCGGAGCTTGGACGCCTGCTCGCGCAGCACCGGCGGATGAATCACCGCGATCCGGCGCTGCTCGGCCACGTATTGGGGCAGCAATTCCAGCGCACCCTGCCCGACCACCACCTGATACGGGCGTTCGGCGGTCACATCGATGGCCGAGATTCTCACCGGTCGTCCTCCTTCAGCTCTGCCACGAGTTGTTCCACGATCGCCGCTACCTCGACATGATCGGTGTCCACGCTGATGGTGGCCAGATTCTGATACACAGGCGTCCGCTCCGTGAGTTGCTTGATCAGGGTGGCCCGTAGATTGCCCAGCACCAGGACGCCGGCCTGGTTCAGCCCGAGCCGCCGGCTGGCCTGCGGGACCGAGACCTTCAGCCAGATCACCGTGGCCGCGCGCAGCTCCTCGGCGACCTCCGGCGTCAGCACGGCGCCGCTGCCCACGGCGACCACACCGGGCCCGGTCAGCGCGGCGACCGTCGCGTCGCGCTCCAGTACTCGAAAGTGCGCCTCGCCGGAATCGGCGAAGATCTCCCGGATCAGCCGGCCCTGCTGGGTCTCGATCGCGGCGTCCACGTCGACGAACGGCACCCCGAGCCGGTCGGCCAGGGCACGGCCCACCATGGTCTTGCCGGCCCCCGGTGCGCCGATCAACGCGATGCGGTGACCCGACGTCACCTCAGCCCTCGCTGCGCGAGGCGCTCGCGGTAGCCGGCAAGGTTCCGGCTGGTTTCGGCGACCGAGTCGCCGCCGAACTTCTCCAGGACGGCTTCGGCCAGCACCAGCGCCACCATCGCCTCGGCGACCACGCCCGCGGCCGGGACGGCGCACACGTCGGAGCGCTGATGGTGCGCCACCGCCGGCTCACCGGTGGTCACGTCGATGGTGCGCAGGGCCCGCGGAATAGTGGCGATCGGCTTCATCGCGGCCCGGACGCGCAGCGGCTCGCCGTTGCTCATGCCGCCCTCGGTGCCGCCGGACCGGTTCCGTAGCCGGACCACACCACCTTGTCCCGGTTCCATCTCGTCGTGGGCCAGGCTGCCGCGGGTGCGGGCCAGGTCGAAGCCGTCACCGACCTCGACGCCCTTGATCGCCTGAATGCCCATCAGTGCACCGGCCAACTTCGAGTCCAACCGCCGGTCGCCCTGACTGTGCGAGCCCAGGCCGGCGGGGACGCCGTGCGCCACCACCTCGACCACGCCTCCCAGGGTGTCGCCGGCCTTCTGGCAGGCGGCGATCTCGTCCTGCATGGCGGCGCTGGACGTGGCGTCCAGACAGCGGACGGGGTCGGCGTCGATGGCGTCGCGATCGTCCAGGGTCGGCACCCGGGTGCCCGTGGAGCGGATCGGGCCGAGTTCGACGACGTGGCTGACGATGGTGATGCCACAGGCCTGCTGCAGGAAGTTGCTGGCCACCCGGCCCAGCGCGACGCGAGCGGCGGTCTCCCGCGCGGAGGCGCGCTCCAGGATCGGGCGGGCCTCGTCCCAGTCGTACTTCTGCATGCCGGCCAGGTCGGCATGCCCCGGACGCGGGCGGGTCAGCGGGGCGTTGCGGGCCTGCGCGGCCAGCACCTCGGCGTCCACCTCGTCAGGAGCCATCACCGTCTCCCACTTGGGCCACTCGGTGTTGCCGATCATGATCGCGATCGGCGAACCCAGCGTCTCGCCGTGCCGGACGCCGGTCAGCATCGTCACCTCGTCGGCCTCGAACTTCATCCGGGCGCCCCGTCCGGCACCAAGCCGCCGTCGGGCCAGTGCCTCGGCGAGGTCGGTGGTCGAGATCCTGACATGGGCGGGAATGCCTTCGATGGTCGCCACCAGGGCGCGGCCATGGGACTCCCCAGCAGTCAGGTAACGCAGCATGATCGCGAGTCTGTCACGACCCGACGCCGGCCTCCGTCACTGCCCGCACGGCAGACACCAACACCTCCACCGGGACGTCGTGTCCGGTCATCAACCGCACCTGATGCCGAGCCTGATAGACCAGCAGATCGAGCCCGTTCACCACCACCCGTCCAGCCGTCTCGGCCCGTTCGGCCAGCGGTGTCGGCCACGGATGGTAGATCACGTCGAACACCCCGCGCAGCGCCGGGCAGTACTCCACCTCCAGCGAGTCCAGGCGTCGCTCCAGCCCGGACGACGGGACGGTGGAAACCAACAGTTCGCTGGCCGGGTCGAGCGGGGCGCCCAGGGTGCGGGGTTGCACCTCGATCCCGAGCCGCTCCGCCCAGTCCCGAAAGGCGGCGAGCCGCTCGGGGTCGCGTCCCTGCACCTCGACGAGCCGGACGCCGCCGCGGGCCAGCGCGACCAGCGAGGACCGGGCGGTGGCCCCATTGCCGATCAGGGTGGCGACCCGCAGACCCGACAGTCCGGACGCCGCCAGCGCGTCGGTCAGGCCGGCGATGTCGGTGTTGTAGACCCGCCGCTGCTCCCCGAACACCACGGTGTTCGCCACCCCGGTGAGCCGGACGTCCTCATCGGGAATGCCGCACTCGGCAGCCACTTCCTTCAGCGGCATGGTGACACTCAACCCACGCCAGGAGTCGTCCAACCCGTTCACGAAGCCAGCGAACCCGGCCGGCTGCAACTCGACGCGTCCGTAACTCCAGTCCAACCCGAGATGCGCATAGGCCGCCGCATGGATCACCGGCGACAGCGAATGCGCGATCGGTGACCCCAGGACGGCGGCCTGCGGCCTCACGAGCACTTCTTCCGGTTCTCCGGGCTGGCCAGGCACCACTGGTGCAGCTTGGCGGTGGCGGCGTTGTGCTCGGCGAGGGTTTCAGAAAACACCGTTTCGCCGGTGTCCAGGTTGATCGGCACGAAGTACAGCCATTTTCCGTCGGCGGGGTTGAGCGCGGCCTCCATCGCCTTCTTGGCCGGTGCCGTGATCGGCCCGGGCGGCAGACCCTTGTGCTTATAGGTGTTGTAGAGCGAGTTGCTCTTGCGCTCCTTCGAGGTGGTCCACACCGTTCCGGTCTTCTTCGCGGCATAGGCGACGGTGGCGTCCGACTGCAGCGGCATGCCCTTGGCCAGCCGGTTGTAGAACACCCGGGCCACCTTGGCCCGATCCTCGTCGCGGAACACCTCGCGCTCGATGATGCTGGCCATGATCAGCACGTCGTAGGGCTTGTAACCGAGAGCATTGGCTCGCTCTTCGAAGGCCAGATCCTGCACGGTCTTCTTGAACTCGTTGATCGGCGCCTTCAGCACCGACTGCGCGGTCGGCTTCAGCGGCAGGTTGTAGGTGTCTGGGAAGATGAAACCTTCATCGCTCTTGCCGACCCAACTCGGCAGATCGAACTGCTTGCGGTTCTTGAGCGCGGCCTGCAGGTCCTTCTCTGGCACCTTGGTCGAGGCCGCCAGCGCGGTGATCACCTCGGTGAGCCGCAGCCCTTCGCGGATCTGGTACTGGTTCTTGATCTGGTTGGCCGGGTCGAGCAGCATCTGCAGCGCGGTCTTCGCCGGAATCTGGGTACGCAGCTTGTACAGCCCGTACTGGATCTTGCGGGCATTCGGATCAGAGCCGGCCGCACGCTCGAACGCCTTACCGGTGCGGATGACGTCCGCGGCGAGCAGGATGTCGGCGATCTTGTTGATCGACGAACCCTGCGGAATCTCCACCACCACATCGGCGACGCCCGCCGGATCGATGTAGTCCTCAGTGGTTCGGTAGCCGATCCAGGCCTCGTGCACCTTGGAGTAGACGAACCAGCCGCCGCCGATCAGCACGGTCAACGACAGGACGACCGCGATCGCGCCACGCACCCGATACCAGACCTCTTTGGGTACCCAACGGCCGGTCTCCGGATCGCGCAGTTCGCGGAAGAGATTCGCCATGCTTCAGTGTCCTTCGTTCGTCACGCGGGTTCGCCGGGCGCCCGGCCGGTCGCCCGTTCGACGGCCAACGCCTGCTCCAAGATTGCCACGGCTGCCGCCTGGTCGATGATGGCGCGCTGGCGACGCGCGTCCTTACCGGCCGAACGCAGCCGGCGTCCGGCGTCCACGGTGGTCAGCCGTTCGTCGGCGAAACGCCAACTGATCGCCGGGTGTGCCGCGATCACCGACGCCACCTGGGCCCGGACGTGGACCGCAGCCGGACCCTCGTCACCGGCCAGAGTGCGGGGCAGGCCCACGATCACCTCGATCGGCTCATACTCGGCCAGTAGCTGCGGCAGCCGCCGTCCGGACGCCTGGGTCGGCACGGTCTCGACCGGATAGGCGAGCATGCCGTCGGCGTCGCAGGCCGCGACCCCGATCCGGGCCTTGCCCCAATCGAGGGCCATCCGGACGCCGCGCCGGAATGACCGCTGGTCGAGCCTGTCGGAAACCTCGGGTACATGCTGATCCAGCCCGAGATCCCGGCGTCCGCCGGGATGACGTGGGTCGAGATCGTCCGCAGGCTCAACCGGCGATGACTCGCGACTCAAAGGGCCGCCACCGCGTCACGGACCGCACGGACGGCGTCCGACGCCGCGGCGCCGTTGGAGCCGCCGCCCTGGGCGAAGTCGTCCTTGCCACCGCCGCGACCACCGAGCTGGGCCGCGCCGACGCCGACCAGGGCACCCGCCTTGGCCCCGCGCGCCCGAGCCGCCTCATTGGTGGCCACCGCGATCACCGGCTTGGCTGCGGTCCCGCCGACCAGTGCGACCACGGCCGCGTCCGAACCGAGCGCGGAGCGGATGTCGAGCGCCATGGTGCGCAGGTCTGTTCCGCCGACGCCGTCCACCTGCTCGGCAACCACCCGGATGCCGCCGGCAACCGTGACCGCCTTCTCGGCGAGTTTGGCCGCACCGGCTAGCAGTTCGCGCGTCCGGTAGGTCTCGATCTGCTTCTCGGCCGCCTTCAGCTGAGCCAGCAGCTTCTCCACCCGGTCGGTGAGTTGCTCGGGCTGGGTCTTCAACGTGTCCGACAGGGTCGCCACCAAGGCCCGCTCGGCGGCGAACTTCTCGAACGCCTCGGTGCTGACCAGGGCTTCCACCCGGCGGATGCCGGAACCGACCGACTGCTCACCGAGCAGGTTCACCAGCCCGATCTGCGAGGTGCGCGCCACATGGGTGCCGCCGCACAGCTCGCGCGACCACGGGCCGGCCAGTTCGACCATCCGGACCACGTTGCCGTACTTCTCGCCGAACATCGCCTGTGCACCGAGCGCCTTCGCCTCGTCCAGCGGCAGCTGACGGTCGGTGACCTCGAAGTCGTCGCGGATCGCGGCGTTCACCACGCCCTCCAGTTCGCTGCGCAGCGCCGGCGACAGCGCCTGGCTGGCGTTGAAGTCGAAGCGCAGGTAGCCCGGCTTGTTGTACGAGCCGGCCTGATGGGTGCCCTGGCCGAGCAGCTGGCGCAGCGCGGCGTTCACGATGTGCGTCGAGGTGTGTGCCTGGCAGGCCGCGAACCGCGCCGGGCCGTCCACCTGGGCCAGCACCTGCGCGCCGGTGGCGAGTTCACCTTCATTGACCAGCACCTTGTGCACCACCAGGCCCTGGATGGGACGCTGCACGTCGAGCACGTCGAGCGCCAAACCGTTGCCGGTCAGCACGCCCTGGTCGGCGTCCTGGCCACCGGCCTCGGCGTAGAACGGGGTCTCGTCGAGCACCACCTCGACCACGTCACCGGGCCGCGCGCTCTGCACCAGTTCGCCGTCCGCGACGATGCCGCGGACCCGGGAGTCGACGCTCAGGTCGGTGAAGCCCAGGAACGGGGTCTCGCCGGGCGCACGCAGCGTGCGGTAGGCGTCAGTGTTGACCGTGCCGCCCTTCTTGGCCCGGGCGTCCGCCTTGGCCCGGTCCTTCTGCTCCTGCATCAGCACACGGAACCGGTCGGAGTCGACCTCGAGGCCCGATTCGGAGGCCATCTCGAGCGTCAGGTCAATCGGGAAGCCATAGGTGTCGTGCAACTGAAACGCCTTGTCACCGCCAAGTACGCGGGCACCGCTGTGCTTGGTCTCGGCGACCGCCAGGTCGAAGATCTGGGTGCCGGCGGCGAGGGTGCGGCGGAACGCCTCCTCTTCGCCGTAGGCGACCTGGGAGACCCGCTGCCACTGGCTGGTCACCTCGGGGTAGGACTGCTCCATCAGCCCCTTCGACAGCGGCAGCAGTTCGGGCAGCACCGGGTCGTTGACGCCGAGCAGCCGCATCGAGCGGATCGAGCGGCGCAGCAGCCGGCGCAACACGTAACCGCGCGCCTCGTTGCCGGGGGTGACGCCGTCGGTCATCAACATCAGCGCGGAACGGACGTGATCGCCAACGACCCGCAGCCGGACGTCGGCCTCGCGGTCGGCGCCGTAGCGGGTGCCGGCCAGTTCGGCCGCGGCGGTGATTACCGGGAAGATCTCGTCGATCTCGTACATGTTCGCCACGCCCTGCAGCAGGTACGCGGTGCGCTCCAGGCCCATGCCGGTGTCGATGTTCTTGCTGGGCAGCGGGCGGGCGACGTCGAAGTCGTCCTTGGCGCGGACGGCCGAGAGCTCCTCGGTCTGGAACACCAGGTTCCAGATCTCCAGGAAACGGTCCTCGTCGACGATCGGGCCGCCGTCCGGGCCGAACTCGGGGCCGCGGTCGATGTAGATCTCGCTGCATGGGCCGCCCGGCCCGGGGACGCCCATGTGCCAGTAGTTGTCCTTCAGCCCGCGGCGCTGGATGCGCTCGTCGGGGACGCCGACCCCGCGCCACATGGCCGCGGCCTCGTCGTCGTCGAGGTAGACGGTGACCCAGACCTTGTCGGGATCGAAGCCGTAGTTGCCGTCCGCCTGGCTACCGGTGACCAACTCCCAGGCGTACTCGATGGCACCGCCCTTGAAGTAGTCGCCGAAGGAGAAGTTGCCGTTCATCTGGAAGAACGTGCCGTGCCGGGTGGTCTTGCCGACCTCTTCGATGTCGAGGGTGCGGACGCATTTCTGCACGCTGACGGCGCGTTTGAACGGCGGGTCTTCGGCGCCGGTGAAATAGGGCTTGAACGGCACCATGCCGGCGTTGACGAACAGCAGGGTCGGATCGTTATAGACCAGCGGGGACGAAGGCACCTCGGTGTGGCCGTTACGCACGAAGAAGTCGAGGTAGCGACGCCGGATCTCGGCGGTTTTCATGATGTGTGTCCGATCGGAGACGCCGGCGATCACCGGCGGAATGGTCAGTTGCGGGTGCTCTCCTGGACGGGGACGCCCTCCTGGTGGGAAGGGCTTTCTCCGTCCAGGCCGAGAGCCTCGCGCAACTCGTGTTCGCGCTCGTCCATCGCGCTGGACATGGTGTGCAGGAAGTCGTCGACCCAGCCCCGGGTGTTGCGGGCGGACTTCTCGACCTGCTCGGTGATGCCCTTGGGCGTGAACCGCTCGTAGTATTCGCGGCCCTTTACCACCAGCCAGACGGTGGCACCGACGCCGACCGCGAACCAGAACAGTCGGCGTCCCATCACTTGGTCGCTTTCCGCTTACCCTTGATGGCCTGCCGGACGCCGTGGGTGAAGGCGGCGGTCTTCACCAGTGGGCCGCCGAGAGTGGCCGAGAACAGGGTGGACAGCTGGGCGGCGTTCTCACTGACGACGACGGCGTGCCGGCTGACCCGGGAGACGTCCTCGGTGACCAGGCTCAGCTTGCTGAGCTCCTCGTTGGTGGCCGTCACGGTGCCCTTGAGTTCATGCAGGATCGGCACCGAGCTGTGGCCGACGTCCCGGACGGCGAGCCTGAGCTCCTCGAGCACCCGCCCGAGTTTGAGCAGCGGCACCGCGCAGAAGGCGACCAGTGCGATTGCTGCAGCAGCAGCGAGCAGGCCGGCGATCTCTCCAGGGGACATGGGCATTCCTCACGTGGTGATGGTGACCCACGCAGCCTAACGCACCGGCCGCGGCCCTATTCCACCCCGGGCGGTGGGTCAGCCGGCATTCCTGGCCATCGCGAGGCGTTCCAGGGCGACGGCGCGTTGCTCGGCATGGTCGACGATCCGCTCCGGATAGCCGCCCACGTACCCATCGGCGCTGCGCCACGGCTCGTGGACGGCGGCGCCACTGAGCTGTCGTAGTTCGGGGATCCAGCGCCGGACGTAGTCGCCGTTCGGGTCGAACTTCTTGCCCTGCTCGACCGGGTTGAAGATCCGGAAGTAGGGCGCGGCGTCGGTTCCGGTGCCGGCCACCCATTGCCAACCGTGGTTGTTCGACGCCGGGTCGCCGTCGATCAGGTGCCGCAGGAAGTACCGGGCGCCGACCGGCCACCAGATGTGCAGATCCTTGGCCAGGAAGCTCGCGGTGACCATCCGTACCCGGTTGTGCATCCAACCGGTGGCCAGCAGTTGGCGCATGCCGGCGTCCACGAGCGGGTAGCCGGTGTGGCCGGTGCGCCAGGCGTCGACCAGGTCGCTCTCGTCGTCGTAGGTCAGGGCGGACAGCTCGGGCCGCAGGTCGTGCCACAGCGAATCGGGATGGTGATGGACGACGTCGGCGTAGAACTCCCGCCAGGCCAGCTCGGTGCCGAAGGCGTTCGCGCCGCGCGGCGGGCGTCCGGGTAGGGCGGCGAGCAGGGTCCGGGGATGCAGGACGCCGAACTTCAGGTAGGGCGACAGTCGCGAGGTGCCGTCCAGGTCGGGCCGGTCGCGGTCGGTGGCGTAGCCGGCAAGCCCGTCGTCGAGGAACTCGCGCCAGCGGCTGCGCGCGGCCTGCTCACCCGCCGGCGGCAACGCGGGCACACCGGACGCCGTCGCGGCGGCATCCAGCTTTCTCCAGGCGGCATCGTCGGGCTCGGCGCGGCCCAGCGTCAGCCCGCGCGGCTCGGACGCCGGAGCGCGCCAGCCATGTTCCCGCCAGGCCCGGCAGAACGGGGTGAACACCCGGTACGGGTTGCCCTGCTGGTTGCGGATCCGGCCAGGGGTGACCGCGTAGGGACTGCCGGTGGCCACCCAGGCGATGTCGAGTTGCGCGAGGGCCTCTTCGACTCGGGCGTCGCGGGCGGCGCCGTCCGGTTCCGTCTCGGCCGAGACGTGGACCGACCTGGCTCCGACCTCGGTCGCCAACGCTGGAACGACCTGCTCCGGGGTGCCGTACCTCAGACAGAGTCGTCCCTCGTAGGCCTCGTCGAGGGCGCGCAGAGTGTGCGCCAGCCACGCTTGCCGGGGTTCTCCGGCATCGTCGAAGAACGCCGGGTCGAGCACGAACAGCGGCAGCACCGGCCCATCGGCGTGAGCGGCCGCCAGCGCCGGATGGTCGCCCCGCCGCAGATCACGGCGCAACCACAGGATGCTGGTCATGACCGGCATGCTCGCACGCCGTCCGGCCCGTCGCCTGACCGCTTGGGGTGTGACCTACCGGGTGACCACGAGGACGGTTCTCCCGGTCACCAGGGACGGTTCCTTCGGTGACCAGGGAACGGCCTAGGCTGACCGGGTGAAGCTGACCATCGTGGGGGGCGGCGGGTTCCGGGTGCCTCTGGTGCATGCGGCACTACTGAACGACGATCTGATTGACCAGGTCGCGCTGCTGGACGTCGATACCGACCGGCTGGCGGTGATGGATCGGGTGCTGACCGGCCAGTCCGCGGGGTCGAACCGGTTGCGGCACAGCGTGCATACCGATCCGGCCGAGGCACTGGACGGTGCCGACTTCGTCTTTTCCGCGCTGCGGGCCGGCGGGACGGCGTCCCGGGTGCTCGATGAGCGGATCGCCGCCGAACATGGGCTGATCGGTCAAGAGACCGTCGGCGCAGGTGGTATCGCCTACGCGCTGCGCAGCATTCCCGTCTCGCTCGAACTGGCTCGGACCATCGCTCGGGTGGCGCCGCAGGCCTGGCTGATCAACTTCACCAACCCGGCCGGCATGGTCACCGAGGCGTTGAGCGCGGTACATCCGCGGGTGGTCGGCATCTGTGACTCGCCGATCGCGTTGGCCCGCCGGGCCGTAGCCGCGCTCGGGCTCGATCCGGCGTCTGTCGAAGCGGACTACGTGGGACTGAACCATCTGGGTTGGCTGCGCGGACTGCGCGCGGACGGCGTGGACCGGCTGCCCGACCTGCTCGCCGACCCGGCACTGCTGGCGTCCTTCGAGGAGGGCCGGCTGTTCGGCCCGCGGCTGATCGGCGACCTCGGGGCGTTGCCGAACGAGTACCTGCACTGGTTCTATTTTCGCCGCGAAGGCGGCACCGGCGGCGGTCGCGGGGCGTTCCTGGCCGACCAGCAGGACCGCTTCTATCGGTGTTGTCCCAGCGAGCCGGACGCCGCGTTGGCCGCTTGGGACGCCGTCCGCCGGGAGCGGGAGGAAACCTACGGCGCGGCCAACAGGGAGTCGGCCGGCGGCTTCGAGCGAGCGGACGCCGACCTGGTCTCCGGCGGCTACGAAGGGGTGGCGCTGGCGATCATGCGGGCCATCGGACGCGACGAGCCGGCGACGCTGATCCTGAACCTGCCCAATGCCGGACGGCTCGCCGAACTGCCCGACGATGCCGTGATCGAGGCCCCCTGCCGGGTGGACGGACGAGGGCTGCACCCGTTGCCCCTGGAGCCGCTGCCCGACTACGCCCGCGGCCTGGTCACCACGATCAAGCAAGTGGAGCGCTGGACGATCGAGGCCGCGACCACGGGCTCGGCCCGAGCGGCCCGGCTGGCGTTCACCCACCACCCGCTGGTCGACTCGGCGGCGATCGCCGTCCGTCTGCTGGAGGACTACCGCGCCGCGCTCCCCCAGCTGCGCTATCTCCACGACTGAGCTGCGAGCAGGCTCTCCACAAGCTCGACCACCGGTGACCGAAGGAGCCGTCCCGGCGTTCCACGAGATCCCGACCGGCTGCGGGAACGACCTCGACCGTCTCAACTGGGAGTTGCGATGTGACAGTTACTCCTATATCTCCTATGGTTTAAATATGCGTTATCCCGCCGTGTCGTCGCCCGCCGTGAAGGCATCGGGTCGAGGCATGTCGTGTTGTCGAATGCCCATCGGCTGAGCCCGATCACACTCAGGTAGTTGAGCGCGCCGGCCCTCCCGGCAGCGATCGCCCTTATTCGCCGCGATCTCCAGCGGCCCCCCCTTTTCATAGGACGTCACGTGCCCAGGCAGACACGCGTTGGCGTCCGGATCGGATTGACCATGACCAACGTTCGCGAACGGTCCACAACTCAGCGGTCGCGGCAGCAGCGCCTCGCTGCCCAGGGCGACTCCACCTCGTCGCTGGAACTCACCACCGACGTTCTCATCATCGGCGGCGGACCTGCCGCCACCTGGGCCGCGATCGCGGCCCGGGAGGCCGGTGCCGACGTCGTGCTGGTGGACAAGGGGTACTGCGGCACGAGCGGGGTGGCGGCGGCGGCCGGGATCGGGCACTGGATGGTGCCGCCCGAGGCCAGACCGGCCGCCGTCGAACAACGAGCCGAGCAGGCTCGTCAACTGGCCGACAGCCGATGGCAACTGCGGGTCCTGGACGAGACCTGGCGGCGGTTGCCCAAGCTCGTCGAGTGGCGCTACCCGTTCGCTATCGACCGGCACGGCGAGCCGGTGCTGGTGACCGGCTCGGGCCCGGAGTACCTGCGCACCATGCGCCGCCAGGTCAAGCGCTCCGGCTCATGCATCCTGGATCACCATCCGGCCCTGGAGCTGTTGACGCACGACGGGGTGGTGGTCGGTGCCGCGGGCATCCAGCGCAAGACCGGAGTGCCCTGGACCATCCATGCCGGCGCTGTCGTCCTGGCCACCGGCGGCTGCACCTGGAAGAGCAACTCGCTGGGCCCGCACGTCGACACCGGCGACGGCCAGCTGATGGCCGCCGAGGTCGGGGCGCGGCTGTCGAGCATGGAGTTCTCCAACTACTGGGGCATGGTTCCGGCCGGCACCTCGATGGACAAGAACGGGCTGTACATGTTCGCCACCTACACCCGGGCCGACGGCACCCCACTGGTCGGCAATCTGATGGTTGACCGCCCGCTGCTGGCCCGGCACCTGCTGGACGGGCCGGTCTACGCGCAACTGGACCGGGTGCCCGACGACATGGTCGACGACGTGCGCGGCCGAATGGTCAACTGGCGCCAGACCTTCGACAAGCTCGGCATCGATCCACTCACCCAACGCTTCGAGATCGAGCTGCTCAACGAGGGCACCGTCCGCGGCACCGGCGGGCTGCAGGTGCGCGACGACAGCTGTGGCGTCGGCATACCGGGACTCTACGCGGCCGGTGACGTGGCCGCCCGTGACCGCATCGTCGGCGCCGCCACGGGCGCCGGTGCACCGAACGCGGCCTGGGCGGTGTCCAGCGGCACCTGGTCCGGCAGGGCGGCTGCGCACTTCGCTCGGCGTGAGCGACGGCGTCCATCGGGCACGCCCGCCGGGCGCGGCGGCCTTCGTCCGAGCCGAACCGGCGCGCATCCCGGTCTGTGGCACGAGCTGTTGGACGCCGTCCAGGCCGAATTGCTCCCGCTGGAGAAGAACGCACTGCGCACCGAGGAGATCCTGACCGGTTCCCTGCGCGTCCTGGACGAGGTGTGGGTCGCCGTCCGCGACCAGCTTCGCGAGCCGGACGCCGAACTGCTGCGTGGCCGTGAGGTCGCGGCCATGACCGCCATGGGCCGATGGGCCTACCGCTCGGCCTTGGCCAGGCCGGAGAGCCGCGGCATGCACTACCGCGCCGACTACCCCGAGGAGGACCCCGGGCAACGGCACCGGCTGCTGTCCGGCGGGCTGGATGAGGTGTGGGTGCGCGTCGACCCCGAACCGGTCGACACCGGAAACCTCGAGATTCTGGAGAGTGCCTCGTGATCGAGATCGTCAGCTCCGCCCGTTGCGTCGAATGCGCAATCTGCGTCAACGTGTGCCCGACCAACGTCTTCGACGGCACGGTGGGCGAGGTTCCCGTCATCGCCCGCCAATCGGACTGCCAGACCTGCTCGATGTGCGAGGTCTACTGCCCGGCCGACGCCTTGTTCGTGGCACCGGTGACCACACCGGTACCCGAGGACTCGCCGTGGCGCGACGAGCAGGCGCTCGCCGAGGCCGGCCTGCTCGGCCGCTACCGAGAGCTGGAGGGCTGGGGCCCCGGCCGCACGCCCAGCTCCCGGCGTCCGCTGGCCCTGATGCGCCGCGCCGCCCTCGGCCAGTTCGCGCCCATGCGCCCCGAGCGGGTCGGAGTCGACACCTCCGTGCTGCCGATGGACGGCTCCCTGGCCCTCCAGCGCGGCGCCCCCGCCAGCGGGCCGGTGGAGACGACATGAGCACCCGGTCGCTCCACTCATCTCCACGAATCCCCCGACATCCAGTTCCCCACAGATCCGAGAGGACCCGCTCGATGAGAACCCATCCGCGCCGATCCCGGCGCAGTCCCGTCCGACTCCTCGCTGCACTGGCCGGTGCCCTGATGCTCGCACTCACCGGCTGCTCGGGCGCCGGCGAGCCCGCACCGCCCAACTCCGGCGACCTGGTGAAGCTGCGGATCAGCGGGCCGTCCGCGCCCGGCCTCACCGATCCCCAGCCGCTGGGCGCCGCCGGCTATGCGATCCACCGGGGCGTCGCCAATGAGATCCTGAAGAAGTACGGCTTCGTCTACGACGGCTTCGCCGCCTTCCCGAACGGCCCACCGGCTGCCCAGGCGTTGGCCTCCGGCTCAGTGCAGCTTTCCATCCTCGGTGACGCTCCGGCCCTGCTGTCGAGGGCGTCCGGGCAGGAGAACAGGGCGATCCTGCTCACCGCCACCCCGGGCGGCACCTGGATCGCCGCCCGGCGGGGTGGGCCGACCTCGATCGACGACCTGGCCGGCAGCAAGATCGGCACCCAGTTCGGATCGAACTTCGACCGGTACCTGCGCTATGTCCTGGAGGACCATGGACTGCTCGGCAAGGTTCAACTGGTCAACCTCACCGGTGCCGATGCGTATGCCGCCCTCACCTCCGGCGCACTCGACGCCTACGCGATGAACTCCCCGCTGGTCGCCAGTTGGGAGGAGAAGGGCGGCATCACGGTGATCAGCAAGGCCGAGGTGGACTACCCGGACTACTTCTCGGCGTCCGCCACCCTGGTCAACCAGAGCTTCCTCGACCAGCACCCGAAGCTCCAGGAAGCCTGGTGGGCCGTCTACCAGGAGGGCCAGAAGTTGATCGAGAAGGACCGGGACGCCTACCTCGCCTGGGTGGCCGAGAACTCCGGAGTGAGTGACGAGATCGCGAAGAAGGTGACTGTGCTGGTTCATCAGGACGAGCCGGTGACCGCTCAGGCGATCCGGGTGGAAGAGGACACCCTGCAGTTCCTGCTGGACCAGAAGACCGCCAAGCAACCCTTCTCGGTCAAGGACTGGGTGGTTCCGTTCACGCCCACCGCCTCGCCACAGGAGGGCTCATGACCGCGGCGTCCGTCGCCTCCCGCGGGCGCACGACCCGGGCCGCCTCCGCCGATCGGGCGGACGCCGTACCGTCGACGCTCGCGCCGCCCACGCTGGTGCACCGTCGGCCACGCCGGACCACTGTCAGCGTGACGCTGCGCATCCTCGGCCCGCTGGCGGCCGTCACGGCGTGGTGGTACGCCTCATATGCCGGCTGGCTCGACCCACAGGTATTGGCCTCGCCCGGTCAGGTGGCCGCTGCGTTCGCCGAGCTGGCCTCCTCGGGTGTGTTGTGGGACCACCTGGCCGCTTCGTTGCGGTTGGCGTTCACCGGCCTGGCCATCGGTGGCAGCATCGGCATCGCCCTCGCCGTGTTCACCGGGTTCGTCCGCCTCGGCGATGAACTGCTGGACCCGACCCTGCAGATGCTACGCACGGTGCCGTTCATCGCGTTGTCGCCGCTGTTCATCGTGTGGTTCGGCATCGACGAGAAGCCCAAGCTGGTGCTGATCGCCGTCGCGACCGCCTTTCCGCTCTACCTGAACGTCCGCGGCGGCGTGCGCGACGTGGACCGCAAGACTGTCGAGGCGGCCCGCAGCTACGGGCTCGGTGGGCTGCCGCTGTTGCGGGAGATCGTCGTCCCGGCCGCGCTGCCCTCGCTGCTGGTGGGTCTGCGGATCTCGCTCGGCGTCTCACTGTTGGCGCTGATCTTCGCCGAGCAGATCAACGCCACCGAAGGCATCGGCTACTTGCTGATCTCCGCGCAGCAGTACTTCCAGACCGATGTGATGGTGGTCTGCCTGGTCGTGTACGCACTCTGGGGACTGATCGCCGATCTCAGCGTCCGGCTGCTGGAGTGGGGGCTGATGCCGTGGAACCACGCCCACCGGAGAGCACGGAAGGCGGTGGCGGCATGAGTGGCCAGCTGGCGGTGCGGGTGCGCCGGGCTCGCAAGTCATTCGGTCAGCGGACCATCCTGGCCGATGTCGATCTCGACATCCACGCCGGCGAGTTCGTCGCGCTGCTGGGCAAGAGCGGCACCGGCAAGACCACGCTGCTGCGCATCCTCGCCGGGCTGGAGGGTCCGGACGGCGGCGAGGTGCTGGTGCCGCCGGTCCGCACCGTGGTGTTCCAGGAACCACGCCTGGTGCCGTCCAAGCGGGTGATCGACAATGTGCTGCTCGGCCAACGTCGCACGACCTCGACCAAGGCGGCCGCTGGAAAGGCGCTCGCCGAGGTCGGTCTGGGCGGGCACACCCGGTCCTGGCCGTCGACGCTCTCCGGCGGCGAGGCACAGCGCGCCGCACTGGCCCGAGCCCTGGTTCGTGAGCCGGACCTGCTTTTGCTCGACGAGCCGTTCGCCGCCCTGGACGCGCTCACCCGGCTGTCCATGCAGGATCTGGTGGCCGACCTGTGCCGGCGGCATGCGCCCGCCGTGCTGGTGGTGACGCACGATGTCGACGAGGCGATCACGTTGGCCGATCGGGTCGTCGTCCTGACCGATGGGCGGTTTTCGCTCGACGTCCGGGTTGACCTCGATCGGCCACGGCGCCGGGATGCCGCGGAGTTCGTCGAGTTGCGCGCTCGACTGTTGTCCGAGCTCGGGGTACGAGCTCGGGACGCCGCATGACCTTGTCCCGTTGACATGGTGGGCGACCGGAGTCGTCGTTCCGCCGTTGAGCCTGTCGAAACCAGATGAGGTCTCGACGAACTCGGCCCCAAGGTGACCAAGAGAACGTCCCCAGCGTTCCACTCCACCGCTGATCGAGCTTGTCGAGATCCTGCTGAGGGTCTCGACGAGCTCGACCGACGGTGGGTGCTCAGATGGCGGATCGGTTGCGGGAAGCGGCGCTCAGCACCGCCCAGAGGCCGGTGGCGAGTAGGGCGGTGCCGATCACCTCGACGCCCATCCGGACGAACCGGTCGAGGTCGACCGCGAAGCTGACCGCGACGGCGTCGGTGGCGGCGATCAGCATGGTCACGGTCAGATAGCCGACGATCAGCAGCACCCGAGCCGGACGCGGGAAGCCGGGTGAGTCGCCGTTGGCTTCCTCGGCGCCGGTGAGCAGGTTCCAGACCAGGCCGAAAACCAGCAGCACTCCCCCGGATGCCCCGAGCAGCCAGCCGATCGGGTCGGCCACCAGATCGCGGCCCAGCACGGCCGCGCTAAGCAGCAGCGCCACCCCGATCGCCAACCCGCGGGGCACCGTCAACCGGCCGCCCACCAGCCAGAACACGCCGGTCGCGGTGCTGATCAGCACCATCGCCGCGCCGAGGGTGTCCAGGCCGAGCCCGGGCAGTGGCACTCCGGCCCGGTGCGCCGCCGCGAACAGGCAGAACAGGGCCGTCATGAGCGCCAGTTGCGCCGCTGCGGGCTGCGCCCGCCGGTAGGCGCGGACCATCGCGACCACACAGATCAGTACCGCGGCCAACTCACCTGCCAGCAGTAGCCAGCGTCCGACGTCCACGCCGCTGCTCAGCCGGGTCGCCAGATCGCCCGGCACGTATCGCACGCCGAGGGAGCGCAGCGGCAGCCACAGACCGCGTTCCAGATTGCCCCAGATGATGTTGGCCATCTGCGGCGCCGCCAACGCCACCCCTACCCACAGCGCCAGCCGGCCGAACGCATCGGACAGGTCCACGACGTCCGGAACGTCGGGCGGCAACCCGAGTCGTTGCCGTCGACGCTGCAACGCACCCGCCAGCAACACCCAGCAGCCGACAGTGAGCCCGACCAGAACGCACGCCACCAGCACCTCGACACCCGCCAGCCACCAGGGCAGCGGTGAACGTGCCAGCTGCCACAGCTGCGCCGTCCAGGCGACCACCAGGATGAGGCCGACCACACCCGCCTGAACCTGGCGGGGGAAGCGCCGGCCGACGTATTCGACGAGCCACACCGAGGAGGTGAAGGCGACCTCGGCTGTCGCCGCACCCGAGGTCACCACGTAACCCAGACCGAGGACGCCCACCGACATCACCATCAGCACCACCAGGAAACTCGGATCGTTGCGTCCGCTCTCCAGCACCGGACGGACGAAGGTGACCAGGTTCACTGCGGTGACGGCACCGATCACGCCCAGATTGACCACGAACTCCCACCAGGCGAAGGCACGACCCAACCGCACCAGGTGGAAGCCGAGCAGCGCCAGCAAGCCCACGCCGCACCAGAACAGCTGGTCGACGCTGAGCGCCAGCTGCGCCATCGCCGACCACAGCAGCACCGGCGCGGCCAGACCGGCCAGCTTGACGCCAGCCGGCGCGTGCATCGCCGCCGTCGTCAACGCGGCGGCGAGCAACACGGTGACCGCCAACGCCACGCCGAGCAGATCGGCAGCGATGCCGAAGGCGGCGCTGCCGGCCGGCAACGCCTGCCGCACCCATGGCCCAGAGACGGTGACCACCGCGAGTCCGACGTAGCAGGCCAGGCAGGTGCTGACGATCGCAGCCAGTCCCGGCGGCCAGCCGTCGCCGCGCAGCCGTCCGCTACGGATCGGGTCGACGAGCACCCGGTTGACCACCTGCACCACGACATCGGCGGCGGCCTGCGCAAGACCGGGACGGCCGGGCGAGCGGGGCGGGGCCGTCATGAGTACTCCAGCCAGCGGAAGCTGTCGCCGACCAGCTGCATCGCAATGACGCCGCGTCCGCCGCGCACCGGGGTGATCTCCGGACGCCGCGCACCGTCGGGATATCGCCAGCTGACGGCCGGCGCACCCGGGCCGGCGAGCAGTAGACCGGCATCCGTCACCCCGATCAGCTGACCGCTCGCCGCCACCGGCACGACCACCGACACCTCGTCGGTGGATCGCCACAACGCGGCACCGGAGGGGTCCAGCACGGTGGCCGTGCGCGGTTCGGAAAGCAGCAGTGACGCACCGAGCGAGTAGAGCAGCGAGTCGTTCGCCACCGCGCGCTGCCACCGGATGCTGCCAGCGGTGCGATCGCGAACCACCAGCCAGTTGCCGCTCAGCATGGCGACCGCGTCGCCGAAGGGCACGGCCTGCGGCTGCGACCCCCCGGACTGGACCGTCCACAACACTCGGCCGGTACCCACGTCGAGCACCACCACCTCGTCCTCGCGAGCCACTGCCACCGTCGCCGGGTCGCCACCGACATCGAGCAGATCGCTCACTCCGTCTGTCTCCCACAGGGTCTCGCCACCGGCGATGCTCAGCGCCCGCAGCAGCCCGCCGGCATCCACCACCAGCACGACTCCGCTCCGCGCCACCAGCTGGCTGACGGCGTCCGGCAACGGGTGCCGCCACTGTTCCCACCCGTCGGCGTCGTAGCCGATCACCTCGCGTTCGGTGGTGCCGGCGACGATCCGGCCGTCCGCGGCGGCCAGGCCGCGGATCGAGCCGCCGGGTTGGGAACGCCAGCGCTGGGTGTAGAGCGATTCGGGTTCGGTTCGCTGTGCCGGCGAGGGCAGCCAGGCGGTCAGTCGTCCGGCGGTGTCGGCGATGATCAGCCGATCGCCGGCCCAGATCGCCCGCGAACCGGACGGCGCCAGCTGCGGCTGGTAGACACCGCTGCCGTTGCGGAAGAACAGCATCGGACGGGGCGCCTCGCCCCGCAACGCTGCCGGTGCCGGCGTTCCCGTCGGTATCGCGGCCGGTCGTGCAGCGACCGCCTCGGTGAATCCGGTTCCGGTCGACAGACTCGCCCAGGCGACCAGGCCGGCGCCGGGACAGAAACCGAACACCTCGGTGTCGGTGCCGATCGTCACGCTGCTCTGCACGCACCCCGTCCGTGGCGTGTCGGACGCGGTTGCGACCCGGGCTTCAGCGGTGACCGCTGCGTCCCGGTCGCGGGCCAGGCGACCCGTCCAACGCACCTCGGCGCCTCCTGCCTGATCGGCGGACAGCACCGGCACGCCCGGATCGAACACCACCGACCGCGCGGACGAGGTGAGCGCCCGCAGCAGCACCCGGCCCTGACTCACCTCGAAGTCGATGCTGGTGTTCGGTTGCGGCTGACCGGACTGGAGCAGATCCACCGTCCACCAGTCGGCGTCCGGTGCCGTGGCCAGCAGTCGGCGGGCCGGCGCACTCAACTCGGCCCAGCCGTCCGCCCCGCCCAATGGGCCCTGGGTGACCTGCCAGCTGCCGCGTCCCTGCCGATCGAGATGGAGGGACGTCCCGGCCCGGGAGGGCAGCAAGGTGGCGACCGGGCCGGTCTGGGCGGGCGGACGTCCGGCCCAGACGATCGCGGCCGTGACCAGCAGAACAGCGGCCAGCACCCCCGCGATCGGACCCATCGCGCGACGTGGCGCGGGCGGACCGGCCGGCACGAAACCGACCGGCGGGAAGGGTGGCGCGGTCAGCGTGAACTCCTTCGTCGAGGCTGGCGGAGTCTCGTCATCGTAGGCGCGCACGGTGCTTCAGGAAACGCTGATCAATACGAAATGGGGCGTTTTGCTGGTTGAGCTTGTCGACGCTTGCGGGTTGAGCTTGTCGAAACCCCCCGTTGCCAAAAGGGTCTCGACAAGCTCGACCAACGGCGACTGGGCCTCTCAGCGCAGCGATCTCTCAGGTCTCGACAAGCTCGACCAACGATCAGGTGCCTCACTGGTGACCGACGGGCTCCTGGTCGTCGTCGGGATCCAAGTCGTCCCAGCCGTGCCAGACGTGGTCGGGCAGGGCGACCTCGCCCGGTTGCCACGGCTGGGCGAGCACCGGCCAGCCCTCACGATTGGCCAGCGCGGCAGCGACCGCCTGGCCGAACTTATGCGTCTCGGTGAAGTCGTCGCTCCAGAACGCGAAGCCCAACACGATGTTGTGGAAGAACTCCTCGCGAGTCGGGAAAATCGTCCGCGCCCAGGCCGACGCCAGGATCATGTCGCGCCACGCCTCCTGCTCGTCGATCAAGCCGGCACCGTAGGCGCCGCGGGCGATGATCGCGAGGCGGCCCAGATCCCATCCCCACAATCGCGGCGGCGGACGCAGGCCACGATTCCGCACCGAGCCGTGGATGCAGTATTCGACGTAGTCCAGTGGGAGGTCGGAGACCCCGGCGAGGTGATCCAGGAAGGACCGGGTGTCGGAACTGCGCAGATAGGCCTCGTCCAGGTTGCGGGAGTGCAGTCCGTCGAAGAGCCGCGCCACCATCTCACGGTAGGACGCGGTGGTGCCGATCCCCCACCACTCCATCAGCGCGGCCCGATGGTCGACCACCGTGCCCGGGTCGATCATCGCGAACCGCTGCCGCCAGTCGGGCAGGTGCCCAACCTCGCGTTCGCACGGGAACTTGGCCAGTGAGTGACCCCACGACTTGTCCCGGAAGTCCCAGGCGGTGCCCAGCTGCAGCGCCTGCAGTTGCTCGGCGGTGGGCGCTTGGCGTCCGACCGCCTGGTTGTAGTCGTGTTGGGCGCGCCACACGCTCGAGCGGGCGGCGTCCCAACGCCGCCAACTCCAGATGCCGAGTAGGGCTCCAACCGCGGCGGTCACGGCCGTGAAAGTGAGTAGCCCCGGGCGTCCGCGTTCGGGGGTGCCGCCGAGGTTGAGCAGGCACAGCACCACGACCAGGGCGCACAGCGTGGTGCCGAACACCACCCAGTTGTCACGGCCTTGGTCCGCGGGTCGATCCGCTGCTGCGCCCACGTCGGCTTGAAGTGCTTGTCACCGGGGAATCGCAGGTCGCCGATGTGGTTCTGCATGAAGGTCATCAGGGGGCTTTCGTTCCGTTGTGGTCGCGGCCGAGCAGTTCGTCGAGGGTATCCATTCGCTCGGCCATCCCGGCCTCATTGCCGTGATCGGTGGGCACGTAGTAGCGCGCGCCCTGGAGTTCGTCGGGCAGGTACTGCTGGGCCGCCACCCCATGCGGATGGTCGTGGGCGTATTTGTAGCCCTTGCCGTGGCCGAGTGCCTTGGCTCCGGCGTAGTGCGCGTCCCGCAGCTGCGGCGGCACCTGACCGATTCGTCCGGCCCGGACGTCGGCGAGCGCCCCGTCGATGCCCAGCGTGACCGCATTGGACTTGGGTGCCAGCGCGCAGGCCACCACGGCATGAGCCAGGTTCAGTCGTGCCTCCGGCATGCCGATCAGCTGGACGGCCTGGGCGGCCGCCACGCAGGTCTGCAGCACCGAGGGCGCGGCCATCCCGATGTCCTCGCTGGCCAGGATCACCAGCCGGCGGGCGATGAACCGGGGATCCTCGCCCGCCTCGATCATCCGGGCCAGGTAGTGCAACGCGGCCTGCACATCAGAGCCGCGCAGCGACTTGATGAAGGCACTGATCACGTCGTAGTGCTGGTCGCCGTCCTTGTCGTAGCGGACGGCGGCCCGGTCGACGGCGCGGCTGATCGCGTCCGGGGTGATGGTGTCAAGGCCGGACGACTGGGTACCGGCAGCAGATTCCTCCAGGTAGGTGAGCGCGCGGCGGGCGTCGCCACCGGCCAGCCGGAGCAGATCGGCGCGGGCCTCGTCGGTGAGGGTGAACGCACCTCCCAGCCCGCGTTCATCGGCCAGCGCCCGGTCGATCAGCACGCCGAGGTCGGCGTCGGTGAGCGGTTTCAGGGTGAGCAGCAGCGAGCGGGAGAGCAGTGGCGCGATCACCGAGAAGGACGGATTCTCGGTGGTGGCGGCGATCAGGGTGACCAGCCGGTTCTCCACCGCGGGCAGCAGGACGTCCTGCTGGGCCTTGGAGAACCGGTGCACCTCGTCGACGAACAGCACCGTCGAGCGGGCCCGGGCCAGCTCGCGGCGGGCGGTGTCCAGTTCGGCGCGTACCTCCCGGACGCCGGCGGTCACCGCCGACAGCTCCACGAACCGGCGTTTGGCCGACTGCGACACCACCGACGCGATGGTGGTCTTGCCGACCCCGGGCGGACCCCAGAGGAAGACCGACATGGCGGCGTCGCCTTCGGCCAGCCGGCGCAGCGGCGACCCGGGGCCGAGTAGATGCTGTTGACCGACGATCTCGTCGACGGTGCGGGGTCGCATCCGGACCGCGAGCGGCGCCCCCGCGGACGGCATGCTCAGCGACCCTCCCGAGGGTGCCGTGACGGGGTCGGTGTTTCCGAAGAGGTCCTCCACTGCGCCGAGTCTACGAGGGGACGCCGACACTATGCGCGCCTTTCGCCGTCCCCGGGATCCGTTCCGCTGCACGACGTTGCACCGGTTTCGGGTGATTGCCCCTGTTCAAACCGGAGCGATGACGCCAAAGGGGTGCAACGTCCGAGCCTCGTCAGACGCTCGGCGTCCAGGGTCTCGACGAGCTCGGCCAGCGGGATCAGCGGCTTCGAGGCGCGATACTTGCGCAACGAACAGTCGCGATATATCGTTGACACAACGAGACACACTCGAAAGGAGTCCACCCATGTGGAACCAGGAATTTGAGCCGCGGGACTTCCGCGGCAGGAACGATGATCGTCGACCCCGTCGCGGACCGCGCGGCGAAGGTCATGCCCGAGGCGGCCAGCCGTTCGGCGGCGACCCCCTCTTCGGCCCGCACGGTCCCTTCGGGCCGGCCGGTCCGTTCGGGCCCCGTGGCCCGTTCGGCCCCGGAGGTCCGTTCGGCGGACGCGGTCCGCTGGGGCCTCGCGGTCGCGGACGGGCCCGGCGCGGCGACGTCCGGCACGCCGTCCTCGCGCTGCTCGTCGAGGAGCCGATGAACGGCTACCAGATGATCCAGGCCATGGCAGAACGCACTGGCGGCGGCTGGAAGCCGTCCCCGGGAGCGATCTACCCGGCGCTGGCCCAACTGGAGGACGAGCAGCTGATCGAACCCTTCGACAACAACGGCGCCAAGGCCTACCGGCTGACCGAGGCCGGCCAGAACGTGGCGGCGGGGATCGACCCGAAGCCGTGGGAGGCGTTCAACGCCGAGAACGCTCCGGAGCACCCCGAGGTGCTGCGCAGCATGTGGAAGGAGTTCAGCTCGCTGGCGATGGCAGCCCAGGAACTGACCCGCTCGGGCAGCCGCGCCCAGCAACAGCAAGCCGCGCAGATCCTCGCCGAGACCCGGCGCAATCTGTACGGACTGCTCGCCAGCGACGCCGACGACGAGGATGAGCAGGACTTGGCCAACCCCGACGATCTGCGCTGATGCCGCCGAAGCCCGGTGAGGGGACAGAACCCCCACTGCGGAACTTCACACCAGGCCGAGGGGCCGTCCGAAGTGATCGGACGGCCCCTCGTGGCATGTTCGGACGACGACGGAACCCGTTGATCGAGCTTGTCGAGATCTTCCGATGGGTCTCGACAAGCTCGACCAGCGGTGGCTCGGTCAGGCCTGGGGCTCGGCGACCTTGGGTGCCGGCGGCTTGGCGTCCACTCCGGCCTCCTTGCGCTGCTGCACCGAGATCGGGGCCGGGGCACCGGTCAGCGGGTCGTAGCCGCCGCCGCTCTTCGGGAAGGCGATGACGTCGCGGATCGACTCCGAGCCGGAGAGCAGGGCCACGATCCGGTCCCAGCCGAAGGCGATGCCGCCGTGCGGCGGGGCGCCGAACTTGAAGGCGTCCAGCAGGAAGCCGAACTTCTCCTGCGCCTCCTCCTCGGCGAGCCCCATCACGGCGAACACCCGCTCCTGGATGTCACGGCGGTGAATACGGATCGAGCCACCGCCGATCTCGTTGCCGTTGCAGATCATGTCGTAGGCCCAGGCCAGCGCATTGCCGGGGTCGCTGTCGAAGGTGTCCAGGTCCTTCGGCGAGGTGAAGGCGTGATGGACGGCCGTCCAGGCGCCGGCACCGACCGCGACGTCGCCCTCGGCGACGGCGTCGCCGGTGGGCTTGAACAGCGGCGCGTCCACCACCCACAGGAACGACCAGCTGCCTTCCTCGATCAGGTCGCAGCGCTTGGCGATCTCGTTGCGCGCCGCGCCCAGCAGCGCTTGCGAAGACGTCTTGGCGCCGGCGGCGAAGAAGATGCAGTCACCCGGGTTGGCGCCGACAGCCTCGGCGAGGCCGGCGCGTTCGGCGTCCGAGATGTTCTTGCTGACCGGACCGCCCAGGGTGCCGTCCTCGGCGATCGTCACGTAGGCCAGGCCGCGGGCGCCGCGCTGCTTGGCCCACTCCTGCCAGGCGTCGAAGGTACGTCGTGGCTGGGACGCCCCACCCGGCATCACGACGGCACCCACGTAGGGCGCCTGGAAGACCCGGAACGGGGTGTCGGCGAAGAACTCGGTCAGCTCGGTCAGCTTCACCTCGAAGCGCAGATCGGGCTTGTCGGAGCCGTAGGAGTCCATCGCCTCGGCGTAGGTGAGCCGCGGGAACGGGGTGGCGAGCTCGACGCCGATCAGTGACCAGATCTCCGTGGCGAGCGCCTCGCCGAGGGCGATCACGTCCTCCTGGTTGACGAAGGACATCTCGATGTCGAGCTGGGTGAACTCCGGCTGCCGGTCGGCGCGGAAATCCTCATCCCGGTAGCAACGCGCGATCTGGTAGTAGCGCTCCATGCCGGCCACCATCAGCAGCTGCTTGAACAGCTGCGGCGACTGCGGCAGCGCGTACCACGAGCCGGGGGCGAGCCGGGCCGGCACGATGAAGTCGCGGGCGCCCTCGGGCGTCGAGCGAGTCATCGTCGGGGTCTCGATCTCGACGAACTCGCGGGCCTCCAGCACCCGGCGAGCGGCGGCATTCACCTTCGACCGCAGCCGGATCGCCCGGGCCGGGGCCGGACGGCGCAGGTCGAGGTAGCGGTACTTGAGCCGGGCCTCCTCGCCGACGCTGACCCGCTCGTCGATCTGGAACGGCAGCGGCGCGGATGGGTTGAGCACCTCGAGTTCGCGGATCGCGACCTCGATCTCACCGGTCGGCAGGTCGGGGTTGGCGTTGCCCTCGGGGCGCGCCTCGACCTCGCCGATCACCTGGATGCAGTACTCGTTGCGCAGTTCGTGGGCACCGGACGCCGCCAGCACCTCGTCCCGGACGACGACCTGGACGACGCCCGAGGCGTCCCTGAGATCGATGAAGGCGACACCGCCATGATCGCGACGCCGGCCCACCCAGCCGGCGAGGGTGACGGTGGCTCCGATGTCGGAGGCGCGCAGGGTTCCGGCGGTATGGGTCCGCAGCATGACGATGTTCCTTTCTCTGCCCCGCATAGACGGTGCGGGTGCGTCCGTTCGATCCTATGACGGCAGCCACGGGCGAGTCGAAACGAGCACGTTCGCGACTCCTCGGGTAGCCGGGCGAGCGCGCAGGAGATCCCGGATCAAGTCCGGGATGACGGCGTGTGGGTCCGGGACGGCGGTGTCGAACTCGTCATCCCGGCGAACGCCGGGATCTCCGTCACACAAGCGTCGACTCTCGTCGGTCGAGCTTGTCCCCTGGACGCTGAGTGCCGCTGGAGGTTTTCGACAAGCTCAACCAGCGGTGGGGGTTGACCAGCGATCCCTTCGAGATCCCGGATCAAGTCCGGGATGACGTGCTGTGCCGGGACGACAGATGAGACATGACAGAACCTCCATTGCCTTTGTAGTGCACTATGATGCACCGATGGACGGGTCGACGGGCGCCCTCGCTGCGGCGATCGGGGCGCGCATCAAGCAGGAGCGCACGGCCCTGCGCTGGACTCTGGACCGGCTGGCCGAGGCGGCCGGGGTGAGCCGGCGAATGCTGGTCAACGTTGAGCAGGGTGCGGCCAATCCCAGCGTCGGCACCCTGCTGCGGATCAGCGACGCGCTCGGGCTGGGGTTGCCCGCGCTGGTGGAGCCTCCGACGCGATCCGCGGTACAGGTGACCCGCGCCGGCGCCGGTTCGACACTGTGGCGCGGCAAGAACGGCGGCACCGGCGTCCTGGTGGCCGGAACGCAGCCGCCGAACGTCGTCGAGCTGTGGGACTGGACGCTGGCCGCCGGCGACGTCCACACCAGCGAGGCGCACGCAGCCGGCACCAAGGAACTGCTGCAGGTGCGCGCCGGCACGGTCGAACTGACCATCGACGGCGACCTGCACACCCTCGACGAGGGCGATGCGATCGCCTTCGCCGGCGACGCCCCCCATTCATACGGCAACCCCGGACCGGCCGAGGCCCGCTTCGTGCTGGCCGTGTACGAGCCGAATGTCGGATCGAGAGAGGAACACCCGCATGCCTGACCGCACCGAACTGGAGGCGTTTCTGGCCGCCGCGACAGTGGCCGATGAGGTCTTCGCACTGCGTCCCGACTATCGCGCCTTGTTGATCGCGGTGGACGGCCTCGAACCCGGTGAAGGAGACACCGAGAGCGAGGAGTTGCTGACCCGCGCCGAAAGGTGGGCGGCTGAGGCGACCGCCACCATTCGGGTGGAGGATCTGCCGCACATCACGTCCTGGCGGGACGCCTTCCGCGGCTTCGGCGCCAAGCCGCAACGCACCCGGACCAGCGTCGAGGCACTCACTCGACGCGCAACCGCCGGTCTGCCCCGGATCAACCGGCTCACCGACATCTACAACGCGATCTCGGTACTCCATCAGTTGCCGATCGGCGGCGAGGACCTGCACCGCTACACCGGCGCACCTCGGCTGATCCGGTCGGACGGCACCGAGCCGTTCGACACGGTCGCCGACGGCGCGACGACGATCGAGCATCCGGAAGTCGGCGAGGTGGTCTGGACCGATGCCGCGGGCGTCACCTGCCGCCGTTGGAACTGGCGCCAGGGCCGCCGCACCCAGCTGACCGAGGCCACCTCGGCGGCACTGTTCATTCTCGACGTGCTGGACCCGATGACCGACGCCAAGTTGGACGCCGCCGCCGACGAACTGACCACCCACCTCGTCCGGCTCGGCCCCGACGTCGTGGTCGCCCGCCGCGTGATCTCTCGCCTATCCAACGAGGAGCCCCGATGACCAACACTCCCGACAAACACGACGCCAGTTCGGTCGCCTTCGGCACCTGGGCGGTCCACGGCGGCAACAGCATCGACGCGGGCACCGGCGCGATCCGAACCCCGCTGGTGATGGCGAACTCGTACCGGCTGCCGGATGATCCGGCGTCGATGGACTCTGGTCAGCCACCGATCAGCTCACCTACACCCGCAACGGCGGGGCGAACCAGCAGGCACTGGAGCACAAACTGGCCGCGATGGACGGCGGCGAGGCGTCCGCCTGCTTCGGCTCCGGTGTCGCGGCGCTGCACGGGGTGTTCTTCACCCTGCTGAAGTCGGGTGATCACGTGGTCGTCTCGGACGTCACCTACGAAGCCGTCTGGCGGTTGTTCGCCCAACTGCTGCCGCAGCGCTACGGCATCGAGGCGACGTTCGTCGACGTCGCCGACCTGGACGGTGTCCGCGCGGCGGTGCGACCGAACACCAAGCTGGTGCACGTCGAGACGATCGCCAATCCGACCACGAAGGTGGCCGACATCCGCGCCGTGGCCGACATCGCCCATCGGGCGGGCGCGATCCTGACCGTCGACGGCACCTTCACTCCCCCGCCGCTGTACCGGCCGCTCACCGACGGCGCGGATCTGGTGGTCCATTCGCTGACCAAGTACATCAACGGCCACGGCGACGCGATGGGCGGCGTGGTGACCGGGCGCGCCGACCTGGTCGACCGGATCCGGCACGACGCCCTGGTGGACGTCGGTGGCGTGATCTCGCCGTTCAACGCCTGGCTGATCACCCGCGGCTCGGTCACGCTTCCGTTGCGGTTGCGGCAGCAGTTCGCGTCCGCCGAGAAGATCGCCGCCTTCCTGGCCGCCGATCCACGGATCGCCTACGTGGAGTACCCGGGGCTCGCCGGCCACCCACAGCACGACCTGGCCACCCGGCAGTTCGACGGACGCGGCTACGGCGGCATGCTCGCCTTCGCGATCGACGGCGACCCGGACACCCAGAACCGGTTCGTCGCCCAGCTGCGGGTGATCACCTCGGCCTTCTCGCTGGGCCACGACGAGAGCCTGATCGTCCACGTCGGCCCCGACACTCGCGGCGGCAGCGAGGGCTACCCGCCGGGTTTCCAGACCTACGGGCATCTGCGCTTGTCGGTCGGCCTGGAGGACACCGACGACCTGCTCGCCGACCTCGCCGGGGCGTTGGACCGTACCGAGATCACCGGCGTGCGAAAGGCAGCACGATGAACCTGTTCACCGGACTGAGCGCCGGGGTCGGCCTCGCCGTGCTCGACCGGCGGGTCGCCGGCGCTTCCGTCCGGTAATCGCACCAGGCGTCCGTCCGGGTGCCGGCTTGGCACAATGAGACGGTGACGAAGATCGGTGCGGCCGCCGTCGCGGTGCTGCTGGCGCTCGGCGCGACCGGGTGCGGCGCACCCGCTCCGACAACGACCCCGCTGACCGCGGGTGAGCACAGTCACGACAGCGAGACCGGTGAGCACATCACCCCGCTGGTCGGCGACGGCACTCGTGCCACCGAGTTCGGCTACACGATGGAGAAGGTCTCACTGCCCCGCAGCGCCGGTGTGGCGGGCCGGGTGAGTTTCCGGATCCGCTTCGAGGACGGCCATGTCGTCACCGACTACATCGAAGAGCAGACCAAGCTGCTGCATCTTTACGTGGTGAGCAAGGACCTCGCGGTGTTCCGGCACCTGCACCCCACCCTGGACAAGGACGGCACGTGGTCGGCGCGGCTCACCCTGCCCGAGCCGGGCAGCTACCGGGTGATCGCCGAGTTCGTCGCCCGCGCGGACGCCGACAGCGGCGATTACACGATGATCGCCGGCACGGCGAAGGTCGGCGGACGAGCCCAGCCTGCGCCCGCCGCCGACCAGCCGGGCCCGAGCGATCAGGGCGTCACGGTCGCCTTCGACCGTCCGCTGGCCACCGGGCCGGACGGCGAGATGGTCCTGGTGGTGCGCGGCCCGGGCGGCGCCCCGGTCGAGCTGGGCAGCTATCTGGGCGCCTACGCGCACGTCACCGGTTTCCGCCGGGCCACCGGCGCGGTCGCCCACCTGCATCCGCTGGACGCCCCGCAGCCCTCCGCCGATGGAACCCGGCTGAGTTTCCACACCCAGTTCAGCGAACCCGGTGACTACTTGTTCTATGTCCAGGTGCGGGTGGCCGGCTTCCTGTACACGGTGCCGGTCCCCGCGACCGTCAACTGAGGGCGTGCCGACTTCCGCCGGTTGAGCTTGTCGAAACCCTCGCTGACGTCCACGCGGCAAGGGTCTCGACAAGCTCGACCAACGTGAAGTCAGCTAACGGCGAGCACCAACTCGGTGACCGGGTTGTCGAACTCGTCCAGCCGCAGGCTGACCTGGACCCGCCACTGCCCCGGATGAGGCAGCACCACAACGCCCTGATAGGTGCCGGACGCCTGCGCCCGCACCGGCACCGCGCCCAGATCGACATCGTCCGAGCGGACTCGGACGGTGGGCGGGTAGGCCGTCTCGACCGGATCCCCGCTCGCGTCCTGGATCTGCACCAGCAGCAGGTTGCGACCCACGCTGCCGGGCGCGACGGTGGCCAGCGCGGTCAGCGAATCGCCCAGCGGCGCTGCTGCCACCATCGGCGCTCCGGTGCGGACGGCCGCTGCCGCCGGGTGTGGTGATTGGT
>JBDHZN010000011.1:0-31588 GCA_039811845.1 Micropruina sp.
CCGAAGATGCTGCGGGTTCCGGTGCCGGTGCGGTCACCCTTGGTCACTCCGGTGTCGCGCACCAGCCGAAGCAGATCCAGATACTGCTGCACCGCTAACCCTCTTCCCGCTCGGCCGGCCCCTCGTCAGCCAGCCCCTCGCCGATCAGCCACTGCAGCATGGCCCGGACGGCCTGGCCGCGATGGCTGATCGCGTCCTTCTCGGCCGGCGACAGTTCCGCGTTGGTGCGGGTGTGTCCCTCGGCTACGAAGATCGGATCGTAACCGAAACCGTTGGCGCCGCGTGGCTCCGACACCAGCGTGCCCTCCATCGCGGCCCGGACGACGTGCTCGGTGCCGGCGGCGTCCACGTAGGCCACGGCGCAGACGAACCGGGCGGTGCGTTCCGACGGGTCGGTGTCGGCCAGCTGGGCGATCAACAGGTCGAGGTTGGCCTGATCGGTGGCACCCTTACCCGCCCAGCGGGCCGACCGGACGCCGGGCATGCCGTTGAGCAGGTCGACCGCGATACCGGAGTCGTCGGCGAGCGCCGGCAGGCCGGTGGCGGCCACGCAGGCCCGGGCCTTGAGCAACGCATTGCCCTCGAAGGTGCGCTCGGTCTCGGCCGGCTCGGGGTAGCTCGCCACGTCGTCCAGACCGAGCACGTCGAGTGCCAGGCCCTGTTCGGCGACCACGCGGCGCAGTTCGGTGAGCTTCTTGGCGTTGTGCGTAGCCAGAACGATCTTCATGCGGTCAGCGCCGCCTGCTGGATGCGGGTCAGCTCGGCGGTGCCGGCGACGCCCAGGTCGAGCAGCGCGTCCAGCATGGTGCGGTCGAACGGCATGCCTTCGGCAGTGCCCTGCACCTCGATGAACCGGCCGTCACCGGTGGTCACCACGTTCAGGTCGACCTCGGCGGCGGAGTCCTCGACGTAGGCCAGGTCGAGCAGTGCGGTCTCCTCGACCACACCGACCGAGACCGCCGCCACCGAACCGGTCAGCGGCTCGCCGACCAACGCCTTGCGCTGCCGCAGCCATTCGACCGCGTCCGCGAGCGCCACGTAGGCGCCGGTGATCGCGGCAGTCCGGGTGCCGCCGTCGGCCTGCAGCACATCGCAGTCGAGCACGATGGTGTTCTCGCCGAGCGCCCGGTAGTCGATCACCGCCCGCAGCGAGCGTCCGATCAGCCGGGAGATCTCATGGGTACGCCCGCCGATCCGGCCCTTCACCGATTCGCGGTCGCTGCGGGTGTTGGTGGCCCGGGGCAGCATCGCGTATTCGCTGGTCACCCAGCCCAGGCCGGAGCCCTTGCGCCAGCGCGGCACGCCTTGGGTGACCGACGCCGCCACCAGCACTCGCGTCCGGCCGAACTCGACCAGCACCGACCCCTCGGCGTGATCGAGCCAGTTGCGGGTGATGGTGACCGGACGCAGCTGGTCGGCCGCGCGTCCGTCGGTGCGGGTGTAAGTCATGGACCCCATCCCACGGCCTTTGACACCGCGGTGTCAAAGGGACCGCCGGAGCGGACGCGCCCTGGTCACCACCGCCGTCGCGGCGGTCAGCCGATCAGCTCCGCCGGTCCGGACAGGAGCTGCGCCAGTCCTTCGATGTCGGGCGCGTCCCCGGTGTTGTCGAGGGTGACATGTTCGGCACTCCGCCAGGTGCAGTCGACCTGGCCGGCTTTGGCCCAGAACTCGTCCCAGTGGGCGATCTTCCAGCCGTCGCGTTCCAGCCCGCGCCCGATCAGGCGGTCCCGGATCGCGTCGCCGTCGACCCGGACATGCACCACCACCGGCCGGACGTCGTCGCCCCAGCCGAGCCGCGCGGCGGCTTCGGTGAGGAAGGCGTCCCGGCGTAGGTAGCGCCCGAACGGGGCATCCAGGACGACCGGGTTTCCCAGGGTCAGGTTGTCGGTCGCGATCCGCAGCAGCGTCTCGTACTCCAGATCCATCACGTGGTCCTGGTAGTACGGGTTGTTGTCCCGTTCGTGCGGGTCGGTGCCGGCCAGGGTGAGGATCGCCTCGGTGAAGCCGGTCGCCACGGTGTCCTTGTCCAGGTAGGCCGCACCGAGTCGCTTCGCGATGAGCTTGCTCGAGGTGGACTTTCCGCTGCCGGCCGGGCCGACCACGAAGAGTAGGTCTGGCATCAGTGTCTCCTTCTCGGATGGGCGAGACGGGCCCGCGATCACCGTCCGGGGTGGCCGCGGGCCCGCGCTCAGGTCAGGCTGCCTGCGAACGGTCCTTGACGAACAGTCCGTACGACAGGGCGCCGACGATCAGCAGGATGCCGCCGATCACGAACACACCGGTGAACGAACCGGTCGCGGCCAGAACGGCACCGGTGATGATCGGCGCCACCGCGGCACCGATGAAGCCGCCGAAGTTCTGGATCGCGCCGAGCGAAGCAACCTGGTTGGACGGGGCGACGTCGGCGGCCAGCGTCCAGAGGCAGCCGATCGGCACCTGAGCACCGAAGTAGCCGACGGACAGCAGGAAGATGACAACCGGCACGTTGGTGACGAAGGCCGCCGGAATCACGGCCGCGGCAGCCAGGATGGCGCCACCGGCGATCGGGATCTTCCGGGCCAGCACGGTGTTCATGCCGCCCTTGACGAACTTGTTGGACAGCCAGCCGCCGAACAGCACACCGGCGATGCCGGCCATGTACGGCAGCATGGCGACCCAGCCCATCTGGCTCAGTGAGAAGCCCAGCTGCTGCTGCAGGTAGCCCGGCAGCCAGGTGAGGTAGACCCAGATGGTGTAGAAGATGCCGAACGCGCCGAGAATCATGAACCAGGTGTTCGAGCGCTTGAACAGCTCGCCCCAGCCGACCTGGTCGTCGGCCTTCTTGGTGCTGGACGCGCCCTGCGCGTTGCCGTGGATGGCGACCATCTCCTGAACGTTCGGGTCACGGTAGAAGCGCAGCCAGAAGATCACCACGACGAAGCCGAGCGCCGCGATGATGATGAACATGCCGCGCCAGCCGATGACGAGCATCAGCGCGACCAGCAGCGGCGGCGCGATGGCGTTGGCGATCTGCGAACCGGTGTTGACCACCGCGACCGGGAAGGCCCGGTCCTTCTCGTGGAACCAGCGCTGGTTGACCTTCAAGCCGGCGGTGAAGAACGGCGACTCGGCGACGCCGAGCAACACCCGCAGGGCGTACATGATGCCGAACGAGCTGGCCAGGGCCATCAGGCCGCCGGCGATCGACCAGCCGACCGCCGCCCAGGCGAACATCTTCTTCGGGCCGAACCGGTCCACCAGATAGCCGGCGGGCAGGTTGGCGATCGCGTACGGCCAGGAGAAGGCCGAGAGCAGCAAGCCCATCTCAACCGGGCCGAGGCCGAACTCGGTGGCCATGGTGGTGTTGGCGATGCTCAACGTCGAGCGATCGAGGTAGTTGACCACGCCGCCGATGACGAGGAGTGCGACCGCGGTCCACCTCAGCGTGTTGATGGCTTTGGGTAGTGGGGCTGCGGGCTGTTCCGCAGTGGGTGAGGACATTGACCACTCCTTTGTGAGGTCGGAATACGGACGGATTGGAGAAATTTTCGGCCGTTCTGGAGGGAAGCGAGCCGTTGCTGCTCTCATCTATGAACAGCTTAGTACACGATTTCACCATTTGTCACGTACATGCCCAAACTCTCACAGCTTCGCACTCCGCGTGCGTTGCTGCGATCAGCGGAAGGAGGCGAGCTCCAGATCAGCCCCCAACTTGCGCAGTTCGTCCGCGGTCTCGTCCGGCAGGCCGGCGTCGGTGATGATCAGGTCGAGGCGTTCCAGCCCGAAGACCTTCACCATCGATGACGCGCCGTACTTGGTGCTGTCGGCCAGCAGCACCGAGCGGGTACTGGCCGACAGCACGGCCTGCTTGAGCAGCGCCTTGTCGGACGACGGCGACGAGACGCCCTTGCTGATCGACCAGCCCGCGGTGGAGACGAAGTAGGTGTCGATGTTCAAGCGCGACACCGTCTCGGCGGCGAGCAGTCCCTGCGCGCAGCCGGCAGTCGGATCGACATTGCCCCCGGTGTGAATGGTGGTGATACCCGGCTCGCGGAACAGTGAGTTGACGATCAGGAAGTCGTTGGTCACCACGGTGAGATCCTTCAGCCCGGCGAACAGCGGCACCATGCTGTGCGTCGTGGTGCCGGCGTCCAGGTAGACCACCGAGCCGTCCTCGACATGGCGGGCGGCGGCGCCGGCGATCGCCCGCTTGCGGGGCAGCTCGAGCCCGATCCGCGCCGAATGGTCCAAGGGTGCCCCATGCCCGCCGGCCTCGGCCTCGACCAGCCGGACGCCACCCTTCACGCCGACGACCAAGCCGTCGCTTTCGAGTTGGCTGATGTCTCGGCGGATGGTCATGTGCGAGACGTCCAGCGCCTCGGCGAGACTACGGATGCTGACGATGCCGTCACGGCGCAGCGCGGCCAGTACGCGTGCCTGTCGTTGCTCGGGAATCAGCGGGGCGCTCGGCATGACGGTCTCCTTACGATCTACACAGCAGTCTGTTCCACTTTGTTACCTCTTGTGCTATGATTCACATATGTTCACAAAGCAGACCCATCTCGAATCAATTTACTCCACCGGCGCCTTCCTGATCCTGCGGCTCAACGACCAGGAGGAGACCTATCGGGTCGCCAAGGCCGCCATCGCCGGCGGCATGCGTGCCCTCGAAGTCACCTACTCCGTCCCCGGCGCCTTGAACCTCGTCTCGCGCCTGACCAAGGAGCACCCCGACGTGCTGATCGGCGTCGGCACCGTGATGGACGCCCCGTCGGCCTTCGCCGCCTACCAGGCGGGTGCCCGGCTGATCGTCAGCCCCCACTTCAACCCCGAGCTGATCACCGTCGGCAACCGCTACCAGTGCGTCGTCGCCAGCGGTGCCTTCACGCCGTCCGAAATGGTCGCCACCGCCGAGGCCGGCGCCGACATCGTCAAGCTTTTCCCGGCCGAAGCCGTCGGCCCGGCCTACCTCAAGGCCGTGATGGCCCCCCTCGCCCACCTGCCGATCGCCCCAACCGGAGCCGTCAACCCAGACACGGTCGCCGACTGGTTCGGCGCGGGCGCCTGCGCGGTCGGCGTCGGGCGCTACGTCTCGGGCGCCCATCGCGCCACCGGCAACTACGACGAGGTCAGCGTCGCCACCCAGACCCTGCTGGCCGCGATCGCCAAGGCCCGGCAGAGCTGAACCCTGCCGTCTGCTGACTCCGCCCGCACAAGGAAGTGAAGGGACACATGAACCTCGACTCATCGACCAGCGCCGCGCGCTCGACCCTCTGCATGGACGCCGGGCAGTCCGGCGTCCGCGCCATGGTCCGCACCGGGGACCGCACCTCGGGGCAGGTGGAGCTGCCCGGTGTCGTCAACGACGGCACCCTGATCGCCCAGCTCGCGACCGCCGCGACGGACGCGCTCGCCGGGCTCGGCGCGGACGCCGCCGACGCCGACCAGGTGGCCATCGGCTCCACCGGATTCCAGGACGACGACGCCGCTCCGCTCCTGGACGCACTCCGTCCGCTCGGCGTGCGCCGCGTCTATCTGGCGCACGACTCGACCACCAGCTATCTCGGCGCCCTGGGAGACCGTCCCGGGGCGGTGGTCGCGGCCGGCACCGGCGTGGTCACCCTGGGCGTCGGCACGACGGAGGTGGCCCGGGTGGACGGCTGGGGCTACCTGCTGGGCAACGCCGGCGCCGGTAGCTGGATCGGCCGGATGGCGATGACCGCCGTCATGCGCGCCTACGACGGACGCGGGCCGGCCACCGCCCTGACCGACCAGATGCGGGAGTCGTATCCGGACCTGGAGCTGGCCTACCTGCAACTGGCGGCCGATCCCGAACGAGTGCCGGCGATGGGGCGCTTCGCCATCCGCGTCGCCGAATTGGCCGAGACCGACGAGGTGGCGGCGTCCATCTCGGCGGATGCCGGGCGCGAGCTGGCCTGGTCGGCGGCGACCGCGCTGCGCCGAGTCGGCGAGCTCGACCGGGAGGCGCCCGTCTCGTGCCTGGGCAGCGTGTTCAAGTCGGCGGCGATCCGCCGCGCATTCACCTCCGCGCTGGCCGAGGTGGCACCGCAGGCCCAGATCGTCGACGCGGCAGGGACCTCGCTCGAGGGCGCCGCCTGGCTGCCCGTCGTCGACGCGGCGTCCCCGCTCGGTAGGCGGATCGCCCGGGTCGGCTGACCGGTTACTGCTTGTGGTCGATGGCGGCCACGGTGTCGCGGAATCCGGTGATCGCGGTATCGATCCCGGCCACCGAGGGCGAGGTGGCGCGGACGGCGGTCAGCAACTCATCGATCGCACCGTCCAGGTCGTGCCAATTGCCGGGTGAGGCCGGCTTGATTGCGGCCTCCTTGCTGTCCCAGGCCACCTCGAGGTCCTTGGCGCGCGAAGTGACGGTCGCGAAGTCGCCGGCCTTCAGCTTGGCCCGCATGTCGTTGACGATCGCCACGAACGGCCGCAGATCACCCAGCGGCGAGGTGGCGTCGGTTTCGATCGTGTCCGCACCGGACGACGAGGTCACCACCACGCCCGGTACCGGAGTCGCCACCGAACTGTCCGCGGTGAACGAGGTGAGCGCCACCGAGGCGAGCACCACTCCGAGCGCGCCGCCGGCGGCCCAGGCGTAGTCACGGCGCGGAGGGACGGCCGACGCCTCACCCTTGGCGAGCACGCCGTGCCGATTCACGTTCAGCTGTTCGCGGGCGACCAGCACCACGATCACCGCCAGAAAGACCAGGCTGGTCAGCCCGGCGCCCAGCCCCACCCCGCCGTAGCTCGGGTCCTGGGTGAGCAGGTCACCCAGCGAGGCGCCCAGCGGGCGGGTCAGCACGTAGGCGATCCAGAAGGCGGTCACCCCGTTCATTCCGAACCGGTTCAGCACCCAGACCAGCAAGATCAGACCCGCGAACACCAGCGACCCGGTACGGAAACCCAGCGACAGCGCTTCGTTCGCGAGGTCACCGCCGGCGGTGCCCAGCGCGAACGTCACCAGGATCGCCGCCCAGTAGAAGCGCTCCCGCTTCGGGGTGTCGATCGCGGTGATGGCCAGGGTGTGCTCCTGCTGCCACCAGACCACGAAGACCAACGCCAGCAACACGGCGAACACGGCGGTGCTCAGGTACAGACTGACGCCCAGCTGGTCGGTGAACAGGTCGGTGATCTGGGTGCCGACGATGCTGACCTCGACGACGGTCAGCCAGTACAGCCAGGGCACATACTGCCGGGCGCGCAGCTGAGCGGTCAGCGTGACGGCCAGCACCAGCAGCATCGCCAGGTCGGTGACTGCGGTGCCGAGTCCGACCTGGACGGCGAGAAAGTCGGCGAAGGTCTCACCGATGGTGGTGGAGAGGATCTTGATCAGCCAGAAGGTGGCGGTGACCACCGGAACCTTGTTCAGGAAGCGCTCAGTGCTCCCTGCGGACGGCAGCGCCGTCGTGCTCGCAGCCATGGGAATCGCCTTTCGTCGGGGACTGTGCGCTAGGACGCTAAAAGGCGGCGATGAAACCCAGATGAAGGAATCCGGGCCGCTTCAGCAGGCCGCTGGTTGAGCTTGTCGAAACCCGGTACCACCCCGGTCGCCATGGGTCTCGACAAGCTCGACCGACGAAAACGAACCGCTACGCCCGCGGATCGCGGCTGAGCCGGACGGTGAACGTCGACCCGGCACCGGGTTCGCTCTCCACCTCGATGTCGCCACCATGGCTACGGGCGATCTCGCGGCAGATGGCCAGGCCGAGGCCGGTGCCCGAGGTGGTGCGGGACTCCTCGGCCCGGTAGAAGCGGTCGAAGACATGCGGCTGGTGTTCGGCGGCGATGCCGTCGCCGGTGTCGGTGACGGCGATTGTCACCTCGTCGGGCAGTCCCTGCACAGTGACCGCGATGCTGCCGGCCGGGGTGTGTTTGATGGCGTTGTCGAGCAGGTTCACCAGCAGCCGGATCAGCGCGTCGGTGTCGCCGACCACGCTGGTGTCCCCATCGGTGAGACAACTCAGCCGCACCCGATCCGGGTCGGTGAGCGGCCGCAGACTGTCCACCACGTCCGGGACCAGTTCGGCCAGGTCGACCGGCTCCCACAACGGCTCGGACGCCTCGGCGCGGGCCAGTCGCAGCAGGTCGTCGGTGAGCGCGCGCAGCTTGTCGGTCTCCTCGGACAGGTCGGCCAGCGCCGCCTCATATTCGGCAGGGGTCCGACGCTGCTCGGCGATCACGCTGAGGATCGACTGCATCGCGGCCAGCGGGGTGCGCAGCTCATGCGCGGCGTCATTGCTGAACCGGCGTTCCCGCTGGAAGGCCTCGTCAAGGCGTCCGAGCATCTCGTCGAAGGTGCCCGCCAGCCGGCCCACCTCGTCGCGCGAGGGTGGCAGGCCGAGCCGTTCGGTGAGGTCGTGCGCCGAGATCCGGCGGGCGGTGGCGACAATGTGGTCGATCGGCCGCAGCGCCCGTCCGGCCAGGTAGTAGCCGCCGACACCGGCCGCCGCGACGATGATCGGCGAGCCGAGCAGCAGGCTGAGCAGCAACCGTTCCCGCAGCGCGTCGATGCTGCGCACGCTCTGGGCGATCTGGATGACGGCCTCCACCTTGCCGTTGATCAGCATCGGTTGGGTCAGCACCCGTACCGAGCCGGTGCCCTCGGGATCAGGTCGGGTGTGCAGGTCGGAGCGGCCGGCCAGCGCCTCGCGAAGATCGGCGGGCTCCAGGGTCAGGCTCGCGTAGGGCCCCAGCGACTGCAGCACCGCCCCGGAGGTACTGAAGATCTGGATGCTCAGCCCCTGGGAGCGCAGCTGGTCGGTCAGCCCGGTGTCCAGCGTCACCGGATCGTCGTTGACCTGGAATCTGCCGTCGTCGATGTCGGCCGTGGCGATCAGTTGGGTGGCACCGAGCCGCAGTGAGTCGTCCAAGCTGGACGAGAGCCAGTGCGAGACGGAGAAGTAGACGAACGCGCCGAAGGCGCCGAGGGTGGCCAGCATCATCAGGCAGATCCACAACGCGAACCGGGCCCGCAGCGTCACGTGCCCGCTCCCCGCTCGGTCAGCCGGTAGCCGGCGCCGCGAACGGTCTGCAGCAGCTTGTGCGGGTGGGGGTCGTCGACCTTGCGGCGCAGGTTGCGAATGTAGACGTCGACGACGTTCGACTCGTGGTGCACGTCGTAGTTCCAGACGTGCTCGGCGATCGCCTCGCGGGTGAGCACCCGTTCCGGTTCCCGTAGGAAGCACTCCAGGACGGCGTACTCCTTCGAGGTGAGGGTGATCTCGTCACCGGCCCGGGTGACCCGGCGGGTGGTGGTGTCCATGGTCAGATCGGCGAGCGTCAGCAGTGGTGAGCCGTCACCGCCGTCCGAACGGCGGGTGAGGGCGCGCATCCTGGCCAGCAGTTCCTTGAGCGAGAACGGCTTGACCAGATAGTCGTCGGCGCCGGCGTCCAAACCCGCGACCCGCTCATCGACCGCACCCCGAGCGGTCAGCATCAGGATCGGCACCCGGGACCCCTGGCGCCGCAGCTCCCGGCACACCACCAGGCCGTTGGGAGGCGGCAACAGAATGTCGAGCAGGATCATGTCGTAAGGGGTCGAGCCGGCCCAGTAGAGCGCGTCCTGCCCGCTGTGGACGACGTCGACCGCATAGCCGTGTTCTTCGAGGCCACGTTTCACGTAGGCGGCGATCCTGCGTTCGTCCTCGACGATCAAGACGCGAATGTCGATTCCTCCTGTTCGCGTCGAGGGTAGTCGCGGCACATGAAAGCCAGATGAAGCGGGCTGGGTTCTGTGAGCCGGCTGTCGAGACTGGGGAGCGTGACCGTCGATACGAACTCCGACGCCCTGACCTCCGGGCCGGTGGCGCGTGTGGTGGCGGCGCGGCCGGCGGCGTCGGTTCGGACGACGTCCCGGGCATCCGCGACGCCCTGGCTGGACCGGTCCGCGGCCGGGCGCTGGATCGCCCTGGGGCTGGGCGCGGTAGCCGCTGTCGTGACCACCTGGGGAATCGCGACGCCGTGGCCGTGGAGCGATGAGGGTGCCACCTATCTGGCGCTGCAGCGCAGCTGGGCGGACCTGGCGGTGCTGTGGCAAGGCCCGGATGCCCCGATGGTGCCCTACTACTACCTGGCGAAGGCCTGGGCTGCGGTGCTGTGGTCGTTGTGGCCGACGCTGTCGACGGTGGTCGCGGTGCGGTTGCTGTCCGCGGCGGCCGGGGTGGCCACCGTCGTGGTGCTGTACGCGCTGGTGGCCCGCAACGCCGGCCGGTTCGCGGGGGTGCTGGCGGGGTTGGTGTTGCTCAGCCTGCCGGGCTTCGTCCGGTACGCCCAGGAGGCTCGGCCGTATGCACTGCTCGCCCTGGCTGCGACCGTCAGCTGGCTGGCGAGCGACCTGCGGCTGCGTCCGGGACGGGTCGCGCTCGGCTTCCGCGGCCTGGTTCCCGCGTCAGGGTTGACCGGTGGCGCCGGCGCAGCCATGGGGCATGCGCTGAGCCTGCTGGCCGTCGGGGCGATCCACACCTTCGGGGTGTTTCAGTGGCCGGCGCAGTTGCTCGCCTGGCTGGTCGCCCCGGGTGAGCTGCGGTTGCGGCTGCGGCGGGTCGTCTCGATCGTGCTCACGCTGATGGCGGCGGCAGTGCTGGCCGGCGCACAGCTGGCCATGTCGGTGACCCGTGGGACTGGTTCGCCCGGACTGGGTGCGCATCGGCTGGTGACACCGGTGACGATCGCCGAACAATTGCTGCGCGCGATCTCGATGACCTACGCGCTGCCGGTGTCGGCGGTCGTGGTGGTCCTGGGGCTGGTGGGGCTGTTCAGCCGTCCGGGCGGACGGCGGGAGCTGCCGGTCAGCCTGGTGATCTGGCTGGCGGTGCCACTGGCCCTCGCCCTCGCCGTAGGCGCGGTGCGGACGAACCTGTTCCGGCTGCGGTACTGGGTCGCCTTCCTACCACCGCTGGCCGCTCTGGCCGCGCTCGGCATCGTCGCCGTCGCGGGTCTGGTCGTCCGGCTGGTGTGGCGGGCCCGCGCTGCCGATGCCGCTTCCCGGTCGGGGGGGCGCGCGGTCGCGGCGGGCGTCACCACCCTGGTACTGCTCGCCGTCCAGGTCGCTACGGTGTTGCCCGCACAGCGCTTCGTCCGGTCGGCGAGCGGGCATTCGGAGAATCTGTCCGGCGTGTTCACCGCGATCGCGGACGCCCGAGCCGAGCATCCCGGTGTGCGGGTGGTGATCGCCAAGGGCAACGCGAACGGCATGATCGGCGCCGCCGATCCCGCGGTGATGGCGAACAACCCGCTGAGCCGGATCGACCCGTCGGCGCACATCGTGTACAGCACCGTGCCGTCGGCCCATGCCGTCCGGGCGTCACTGGCGGGTGACCGGTATCTGCTGTGGATCTGCAGGGGTGACGTGACGGGCGCCGAGGCCGCCCGGCAGGTGCCGGCCGCCCTCGCCGACCTGCACCCGACGATTCTGCATGCGACGTCGGCAGGGAAGAAGTGGACGGCGGTCCTGATGGAGCTGCCGCCTCGCTGATCGAGCTTGTCCTGGTTTCGACAAGCTCAACCGGTGGCAGTCACCACCGGTTCGACGCGGACTTCGAAGTTCACCGAGTTGGCGATGAAGCACCATTCGTGCGCGTCGTGGTGGGCGGCGATGGCCTCATCCACCATGGCCGCCTCCCGCACCGTCACCTGCGGATGCAGCACGGCCTCTCGGAAGGCGCCGCCGTTGCCCTGCACCTCCATCACCGCGGACGCCTCGTCGACATAGTCGGTGACCACCACTCCCCTGGTGACGCAGGCGTGCAGGTAGGACAGCAGATGGCATTGCGACAGGGCGGCGAGCAGCAGGTCCTCCGGATTCCACCGCGTCGGGTCGCCACGGAACGGCCGGTCGGCCGAACCCAGCAGCACCGGCTTGCCGCCGACCTCGACGGTGACCGCACGGCCGTAGTCGCGGTACCCGGTCGTCCCTGAACCGAGGTTCCCGGTCCAGGTGGTGGTCAGCCGGTAGCGGCGCTCGCTGGTCATGACACCCAGCCTGGCACGAGGCGCCGTGTCCGCCCACTAGAGTCGGACGCCGTGAGCAGTGACGGCGCCATCGGCATCTTCGACTCCGGGTTCGGCGGTCTCACCGTCGCCCGCTCGGTGGTCGACCAGATGCCGAACGAGGATGTCATCTACCTTGGCGACACCGCGCGCGCTCCCTACGGCACCAAAAGCCTGCCCGAGGTGCGTGAGTACGCCCTGGAATGCCTCGACCGGCTGGTCGACCATGATGTGAAGGCCCTGGTCATCGCCTGCAACTCGGCCTCTTCGGCGGTGCTGCGGGACGCCCGCGAGCGGTACAGCGTGCCGGTGGTGGACGTCGTGCTGCCGGCCGCCCGCCGCGCCGTCCGGGTGAGCCGGAACGGACGGATCGGCGTCATCTGCACCTCCGCGACCGCCTACTCCCGCTCCTACGACGACGCGTTGGCCGCAGTGCCCGACGTGGAACTGTTCACCTCGCCGTGCCCGCTGTTCGTGGACTTCGTCGAGGCGGGGGTCACCGGCGGACCCGACCTGGAAGCCATCGCCCACGACTATCTGGAGCCGTTGCGGCTGGCCGAGATCGACACGCTGATCCTGGGCTGCACGCACTATCCGCTGCTGACCGGCGTGATCAACTACGTGCTCGGCGACACCGTCACCCTGGTCTCCTCCGCCGAGGAATGCGCCAAGGCGACCTGGACGACGCTGAACGAACTCGGCCTGCTCAACCACGTTCCCCGTGAGGCGAGCCGGCGGTTCCTCACCACCGGCAACCCGGCGAAGTTCCAGGGCATCGGCAGCCGGCTGATGGGCGGCTTCGTCACCGACGTCCTCGGCGTCTGGTAACCGGGGTCAGCGGACTAGGCCCCACTAGTGGAGGGCGTCGACCAGGCCGTCCAGGAAGCCGGCCAGCCACTCGTACATGCCGTAGAGAACGCCGCGCGGCTCGTCCGGATCGAGGCGTTCGAGTTCGTCGATGTCCTCGGCGGTCCGGATGCCCAGCCGTACCGACAGCGCGAGCCGGATCGCGGTGATCGTCTTCAGCCAGGCGTCCGCGTCGATCGCCCGGACGACGACCGCCTCGCGTCCACCGTTGCTCTCGATCAGCGCGTCCAGCACCAGCTGGGCCTGCTCGATCTTGGTCCGCCGCTGAGCGTTCTGGGTGAACCGCCGGAACTCCTGTTCGGCCTTGTCATCGTCGCGATAGGCGGGCGGGAAGAGGCGCGCGATCACCGGGTCGGAGTGGTCCAGATCGTCCGAGGCGGCCATGTCGGCCTCCCACTGGGCGAACGGATCGTCGCCGGTGTCGTGGTCGTCGTCGCCCTCGAGCAGGCCGATCAGCTGTTCGACCATCGATTCGAGGACAGCCTCCTCGTAGTCGGCCAGGTCAACCAGCAGCACGTGGCGTCCGGAGTGTTTGAACCTGCTCATTCGGCACGCTCCAGGGTGGCCCACAGCCCGTAGGCGTGCATCGCGTTGACGTCGGCCTCCATCGCCTCGCGCGAGCCGGACGACACCACCGTCTTGCCCTCGTTGTGCACCTGCAGCATCAGCTTGGTGGCCTTCGACTTCGAATAGCCGAAGTAGGTCATGAAGACGTGCGTCACGTAACTCATCAGGTTGACCGGGTCGTCCCAGACGATCGTGACCCACGAAGTCAGCTCGATCGGGGTCTCCTGCGGGCGCTCGGCCAGCACTGTGCCGCCCTCGGGCACGGCAGGCTGAGTGGTCGCGAACACCATGTCGGCATTCTGTCAGACGGTCCCGGATCGACCACCGTCAGCCGCCACCGGCCACCGCTGGTCGAGCTTGTCGAGACCCTCCCCCACCTCGTCATCCCGGGCTCCGACCCGGGATCTTCGCCCGGCACCCGAACCGACGACGTCCGCACCAACTGAGCCACCCGTTTCCCGCTCGCAAGCAGCCGTTACTCTGACGCCCATGCTGAATTCCACGGCGCTGCTGACCGACCATTACGAGCTGACGATGGTCCGTGCGGCGATGCGCTCGGGCGCCGCTTTCCGGCGTTCGGTCTTCGAACTCTTTCCGCGTCGGCTGCCGACCGGCCGGCGCTACGGTGTCGTCGCCGGCGTGGGCCGCGCACTCGAGTCGGTCGAGGCGTTCACCTTCGACGACGCCACCGTCTCGTTCCTGCTCGACCAGCAGATCGTCGACCAGCCGCTGGCCGAATGGCTCTCCGGCTATCGGTTCACCGGCTCGATCTGGGGCTACCCGGAGGGTGAGATCTACTTCCCGGGCTCGCCGCTGATGATCGTCGAGGGCTCCTTCGCGGAGGCGGTGATTCTGGAGACGGTGCTGCTGAGCATCTACAACTACGACTCGGCGGTGGCGTCCGCGGCGTCGCGGATGACGGCGATGGCCGGCGACCGGCCCTGCATCGAGATGGGGTCCCGGCGGACCAACGAGATCGCCGCCGTCGCGGCGGCCCGTGCCGCCTATGTGGCCGGTTTCTCGGCCACCTCCAACTTGGAAGCCGGACGTCGCTACGGCGTCCCGACCAGGGGGACGGCGGCGCACAGCTTCACCCTGCTGCACGGGTCGGAGCGGGAGGCGTTCGCCGCCCAGATCGAGTCCCTCGGCGAAGACACCACTTTGCTGGTCGACACCTACGACATCGAAGCGGCGGTGCGCACCGGTATCGAGCTGACCAACGGACGGCTCGGCGCGATCCGGCTCGACTCCGGCGATCTGGCTGAGCTGGCCACCCAGGTGCGGCAACTGCTGGATTCGCTGGGCGCCACCCACACCCGGATCCTGGTCACGTCCGATCTCGACGAGTGGCAGATCGCCGCGCTACGCGGCGCCCCGGTGGACGGCTTCGGGGTCGGCACCTCACTGGTCACCGGCTCCGGCGCGCCCACCTGCGGCTTCGTGTACAAGCTGGTGGCGCGCGCCGACACCGACGAGCCGGACGCCCCGCTGCTGCCGGTGGCGAAGAAGAGCGTGAACAAGGCCAGCATCGGCGGCCGCAAATTCGCGCTGCGCCGGCTGGACGCCCGGGGTAAGGCGGAGGCCGAGGTGATCGGCATCGGTTCGGCGCCGGAAAGCGACGGCAACGACCGGCCGCTGCTGGTCGAGTTGGTCCGCGACGGCGAGATCGTGGGCGACGAGCCGCTGTCGGTGGGGCAGGAACGGCATGTGCGGTCGCGGGCCGAGTTGCCGCTGGCGGCGTTGAAGATGTCCAAGGGCGAGGCGGCCATCCCGACCCTGATGCTGGACGCCGACGGGCATGTCACCGACAACCCGTACACGAGGAGCGAGGCATGAGCCGGGTGCTGATCGTCGTCGACGTCCAGAACGACTTCTGCGAGGGCGGCTCGCTGGCGGTGGCTGGTGGTGCTGCGACGGCGTCCGCGATCTCGGAGCTGCTGACCGGGTCGGCCGGGTATGACCTGGTGGTGGCGACCCGCGATCATCACATCGATCCAGGCCCGCATTTCTCCGACCACCCCGACTATGTCGACTCGTGGCCGCCGCATTGCGTGGCCGGAACGCCGGGTGCCGAGTTTCACCCGAACCTGGCGTGGCGGAGCTTCGATGCCGTGTTCGACAAGGGCGAATACGCCGCCGCCTACTCCGGCTTCGAAGGCAAGGATGCCTCGGCCGGGGCGCTGGGCGACTGGCTGACGGCGCACGGCGCGTCCGAGGTGGACGTCTGCGGCATCGCCACCGACTACTGCGTCCGGGCCACCGCGCTGGATTCGGCGCGGGCCGGGTTCCCGACCCGGGTGCTGCTCGACCTGGCCGTCGCGGTCGCGCCCGGCAACGTCCCGGACGTGGTGGCCGAGTTGCGCGCCGCCGGCGTCCGGGTCGATCGGTAAAGCCCTCCCTAACTAGTTCTGCCCTCCCGTCGACGGGAGGGCAGAACTAGTTAGGCAGGGCCCTACGGTGCCGTAACCACGGGCGCACGCGACAATGGTCGGGTGTCCAAGCCCATCGTGACCATTCGCTTCTGCATTGACTGCCGGTGGCTCTTGCGCGCGCAGTGGTATCAGGGCGAGCTGTTGCAGACCTTCGCCGACGAGCTGGGCGGGGTGATGCTGATCCCGTCCCATGGCGGCATGTTCCGGGTCGCCGTCGACGACACCACCGTGTGGAACCGCAAGGCCGACGGGGGCTTCCCCGAGATCACCGAGCTGAAGCGCCGCGTCCGCGACCTGGTAGCACCCGACCGGTCGCTCGGCCACACCGACCGCGCCTGAGTGGGGACGGTTCTCTCTCATCCGATTCTCGAACTTTGGGGGACGGTTCTTCGGCATGCGAATTTCGAACGTTGGGGACGGTTCTCTCTCATTCGAATCTCAAACTTTGGGGGACGGTTCTTCGGCGTGCGAATTTCGAACGTGGAAGAACCGTCCCCGGCGTTCGACGATCAGACGAGCCAGCGGGTGCCGACCTCGACCGGATGTCCCTGGCCGCTGGTCAACTCCGCGATCACGGACGCCACCGACACACGATCAGCGGGCGGGACGGCCAGCACCAGGGTCGCCTGTGCACCGTGCCGCACGTCAGCCACCCGGACGCCACGGTCGCGCAGGGACGCCTCGATCCGGCCGGCGATCGCATAGTCCACACCGAGTTCCAGCATGTCGGCCAGCCGGTAGCGGACCAGTTCAGCCGCATCGGACGCCGCGGCGACGGCGTCCGAGTAGGCCCGGACCAGGCCACCCGCGCCCAGCAGGGTGCCGCCAAACCAGCGGGTGACAACCGCAACGACGTCGCGCAGTTCGCGTCCGCGGAGCACCTCGAGCATCGGTGCGCCCGCGGTCCCCGCCGGCTCGCCGTCGTCGCTGCTGCGCTCGACGGCGCCGTCCGGACCAAGGATGAACGCCGAGCAGTGATGGCCGGCGGTGTGGTGCTGCTTACGCACCGACTCGATCACCGCCCGAGCCGCCGCCTCGTCGGACACCGGCTCCAGATGGGCCAGGAAGCGGGAGCGTCGATCCTCTATCTCGGCCTCGACCGGCCCGGCGATGCTCAGATACTCCTCGATCACAGCAGCACCCTGTCACGCTCGACCCCTCCATGGTCAGGCTTCCGACACCGCCTTGCGGATCAGCTCACCGAGAAACGCCTCGTCGGCCTCGGTGAGACCGGTCACGGCGAAGCTGGTCGCCCACACACTGCCGTCGTCGAGCAGCGCGCCGTCGTTGAAACCGAAGCTGCCGTAGCGGGCCTTGAACTTGCTGGCCGGTTGGAAGAAGCAGATCACCTGCCCGTCGCGGGCGTAGGCGGGCATGCCGTACCAGGTCTTGGCGTCCAGTTCGGGAGCGTTGGCGCTGACGAGCGCGTGGATCCGCTCGGCGATGACGCGGTCGGCGTCCGGCATTTCGGCGATCTTGTCCAGGCAGGCCTGCGCCTCGAGTTCCTTCTTCCCCGAGCGACGCTTGGCGGCACGCAATTCGGCGGCATGCTCCTTCATCGCGGCACGTTCCTCGGCGGTGAAGCCGTCGTTGCTGTTGGTGGTGCGGGTCATCGGTGGATCGTCTCCTTGATTCGGGTCAGTGTGGAAAGGGTCAGCGCTCCGGCCAGCGGCTGGTCAACGCGGGGACGCGGGAAGGGCTCCCTCGGTCCAGGATCGGACGGCTCGCGCCGTGAGCGGGCCTGTTCGGTGAATGCCCTGGCCACCCAGGGCGGCAGGCACATGGATCACTCCTTCGCCAGGTCGGTCTTGAACCGGACCATGTTGCCGTCGGGATCGCGGAACGCGCAGTCCCGGACGCCGTAGAACTGATCGGCGGGCTCCTGCAACACATCGGCACCGGAGGCGCGGACGGCCTCGTACACGGCGTCCACGTCGTCGCAGTCGAAGATCAGCGCGGTCAGCAGCCCCTTGGCGAGCAGTTCGGTCAGCGCCTGCCGGTCTCCGTCGGTCATCGGCATCGCGCCCGGCCCGATCTGGTCGAGGGTGATCTCCAACTCGGGCTGAGTAGGCGTCGTCAGGGTGACCCAGCGGAAATCGCCGTTGGTCACGTCGGTGGCGACACTGAAGCCGAGCACATCGCGGTAGAAGGCCAGCGAGCGGTCGGGATCGGTGGTGTGGACGAAGGTATTCGCGAGCGTCAAGCTCTGCAGTGCTGTCATGCCCTCGACGCTAGGCGGACGCCACGGCTGCTGCTTCTCGAAAAATGATCAGTTCCGAGTCGGCCGGGTGACCTGCTTCACGATGCAGCTCGGAATGCCGCGCAGCTCGTCGTGGGAGCGGCTGCGGTAAGCACTGGGCGTCTCCCCCACCAGCTCGGTGAAGCGGCTGCTGAATGAGCCGAGCGAGGTACAGCCGACCTCCATGCACACGTCGGTGACCGACTTGTCGGTGTTGCGGAACAGCGCCATGGCGCGTTCGATCCGGCGGGTCATCAGCCAGGCGTACGGGGTCTCACCGAACGCTTCCTTGAACGACCGTTGGAAGTGCCCGACCGACATCAGCGACTCGCGGGCCAGCTGTGGGACGTCCAGCGGCTCGGCGAAGTCGCGGTCCATCCGGTCGCGGGCCCGGCGCAGCCGGACCAGGTCGTCGGGAGTCATGTCCCCAGCCTGGCATGCCCGCCGAACCCAAAGAAGCCAGCCGTCCTTGAACCGAACGACCGGACCCTTGAACTGGACAGGGACCGTCCCCAGAGTTCGGCGCGCGCAGATGAGCGTTTTGATCCAGCGCCGGAGCCGACGAGGGCCCCTTCGCGCAGAAACGAGCGTTATGGCCTGGGTCGCCACGCCGCATAACGCTCGTATCGCCGCGTGATGGCCGACACTGTCACCGGGCCGGGTTGATAACGCACGTATCTCCGCGTGTGGTCACATCGTGCGGCGGTAGCGTCCGCCGACCTCGAAGAAGGCGTCGGTGATCTGGCCGAGGGAGGCCACCCGCACCGTGCGCATCAGCTCGTCGAAGACGTTGCCGCCGGCCAGGGCCACCTCTTTCAGCCGGGCCAGTGCGGCCGGGGCCTCGCCAGCGTGCTGGGCGTGGAAGTCGGCCAGCCGGGCCAGCTGGGACTCCTTCTCCTCGGTGGTCCCCCGCGCCAGCACCGTCGGCACGGACGCCTCCGCATCGGGGTCGAGGAAGGTGTTCACCCCGATGATCGGCAGCGTGCCGTCGTGCTTGCGCGATTCGTAGAGCATCGATTCGTCCTGGATCAGCCCGCGCTGATACCCGGTCTCCATCGCCCCCAGGACGCCGCCGCGGTCGGCGATCCGGTCGAACTCGGCCAGCACCGCCTCTTCGACCAAGTCGGTGAGCTGCTCGATCAGGTACGACCCCTGCAGCGGGTTGTCGACCGCCGCCAGCCCCCATTCGCTGTCGATGATCAGCTGGATCGCCAGCGCCCGTCGCACCGACGCCGGCGACGGGGTGGTGACGGCCTCGTCGTAGGCGTTGGTGTGCAGACTGTTCGCGCTGTCGTAGAACGCGCACAGCGCCTGCAGCGTCGTCCGGATGTCGTTGAACTCCATCTCGGCGGCATGCAGCGACCGGCCCGAGGTCTGGATGTGGTACTTCAGCTTCTGCGCCCGTTCACCGGCGCCGTAGCGGTCACGCAGTGCGACCGCCCAGATCCGGCGGGCGACCCGTCCGATCACCGAGTATTCGGCGTCCATGCCGTTGGAGAAGAAGAAGGACAGGTTGGGCGCGAAATCGTCGATCGCCATGCCGCGGGCCAGGTACGCCTCGACGTAGGTGAACCCGTTGGCCAGGGTCAGCGCCAGCTGGGTGATCGGGTTCGCCCCGGCCTCGGCGATGTGATAGCCGCTGATCGACACCGAGTAGAAGCGCTTCACCCCGTGCTCGATGAACCACTCCTGCACATCGGCCATCGCCCGTAGTGAGAAGTCGATCGAGAACAGGCAGGTGTTCTGCCCCTGGTCCTCCTTGAGGATGTCGGCCTGGACGGTGCCGCGCACCTTCCGCACCACCTCCGGGTCGCCGGCCTGGTCGATCGCGGCATTCAGGAACATCGCCAGCATGGTCGGCGCCGGCCCGTTGATGGTCATCGACACCGAGGTCGAATCGTCGGCCAGGTCGAAGCCGGCGAACAGGTCGCGCATGTCGTCCAAGGTCGCGATGGACACCCCCGACGTGCCGACCTTGCCGTAGATGTCGGGCTGCCGGGCCGGGTCGCGTCCGTACAGCGTGACCGAGTCGAACGCGGTCGACAGCCGGGTGGACGGCTGCCCTGCGGCCAGCAGATGGAAGCGCCGGTTGGTGCGCGCGGCGTCCCCCTCGCCGGCGAACATCCGGGTCGGACGTTCCCCCGACCGCTTCAGCGGAAAGACGCCGGCGGTGAACGGGAAGCTGCCCGGACGGTTCTCCTTGCGCAGGTAGCGGACGAGTTCCCCGGCCTCTGTTCCGGACGGCGGCAGCGCCACCCGCGGCAGCGTCAAACCCGACAGCGTCTCGGCAGTGGGCTGCTCGGCCTCGGAGTGGGCGTGCCAGGCGTCCAACAGTCCGGACGCCTCGGTCGGCAACTCGGTGCGCAGGCCAGCAATCGGAGTTGGGTCGTCGAGCAGCGCGGCGACGGCCTCCACCTGCTCGTGGCGGCGGACGGCGTCCACCAAGGTCGCGGTGGCGGCGTGGTAGTCGCGGATCGTCTCCGCCACCTCCGCCAGGTAGCGCTCCTTGCCACGCGGAATGATCGCGCCACTGCTGGTCGAGCTTGTCGAGACCTCTCCCTCGCCGGTCGAGCCTCTACCGCTGGTCGAACTTGTCGAGCCCCCCTCCTCGGCCAGCAGCACGCATAGCCGCTCGAACAGCCGATTCACCCCGTCGTCGTTGACCCGCGACGCGATGGTGCCGATCACCGGCTGGTCCTTCCAGGATTCGCCGAACGCATCCCGGTTGCGGATCAACTGGCGTCCGACATCGCGCCGGGCATCCTCGGCACCGCGCCGGTCATACTTGTTGATCGCCACCAGGTCGGCCACCTCGAGTGCGGCGATCTTCTCCAACTGGGTCGAGGCACCGTACTCGGGCGTCATCACATACAGCACGACGTCGGCATGATCGGCGATCGCGGCGTCCCCCTGCCCCATGCCCGGTGTCTCGACGATCACCAGATCGTGATCGGCCCCGCAGGCCCGGATCATGTCGTCCAGGCCCTTCGGGATGCCGCCGGCTGCACCCCGGGTGGCCAGCGAACGGAAGTAGACGCCGTCCAGGGCGTTCATCCGGATCCGGTCGCCGAGCAGCGCACCGCCGCGTCGTGCGGTCGGGTCGATCGCCAGCACCGCGATCCGCACCTCCGGCGCGTGCCGCCGGAACCGCAACAGCAACTCGTCGGTCAGTGACGACTTGCCCGAGCCGCCGGTGCCGGTGATGCCCAGCACCGGTGGTCTGGCGTCCGGCAGGTCGAGCTGTCCGCCCTCAGCCAGAACGCTGATCGCCCGTGGCAGACCGGTACCGAGGGACTCCTCGCCCACCACCGGTCGAGCGTGTCGAGATCTCTGCACCTCGCGACAGGCGGCGATCACCTCGTCCGCCATCCCCATCAAGCCGAGCCGCTGCCCGGCCCCCGGACTGTAGATGGTGACACCCTTGGCCGCCAGTGCCTCGATCTCGTCGGCGACGATCACCCCGCCTCCGCCGCCGAACACCTTGGCGTCCGAGCCCAGCTCGGCGAGCCGGTCGACCAGATAGCCGAAGTACTCCAGGTGTCCGCCCTGATAGGACGACACCCCGACCCCGTGCGCGTCCTCGTCGACCACCGCCTTCACCACGTCCTCAACGGACCGGTCGTGGCCCAGATGGACGACCTCGGCGCCACGCGCCTGCAGCACCCGCCGGATCACCGTGATCGCGGCGTCGTGTCCATCGAAAAGGGCTGCTGCGGTGACGATCCGCACCGGCGGGGACTTCATGACTTCATTGACTCACCGTTGGTCGAGCTTGTCGAGACCGGGACGGCCCACTCGCAACTCAGCCGCAAGCTAGGGCAGAACGGCGCACTGGCTGAGCACACGGAGTTCACCGATCGCATCGGTGAAGCCCACATGAGCCGTGTAGAGCGGACTCCCCGCGGGCATGGTGAAGTACCACTCGCCGTGCAGCGGTTCGACGCCGGTCAGCAGGTCACCCGCCAACCAGGCATCGACGATCCGCGCTGCGACCCGCTCGTTCGCCTGGGAGACCTGCAACACCTCGGACGGCCCGTGCACGTCGTCCATGTCGCGGGTGGTAAACCGGGCCGTCAGTAGGAACCTCGTGCCGGGCTGAGTTCCGTCCTCACACTGTTCGCTGCTGATCACCGGCCGCTTCGGCCACAGCAGTCCTTCGCCGCCGGCACGCCTGGCACTGCGGCCAAGCTCAGTCAACGCCGCCCGAGCCTTTGCCGCGGAAACCGGCGCGGCCGGGGTGCTGGACGCCGTCGGCGCAGGCCCGGATAGCCAAGGCTTCTGCACAGGCGGCTGGATGTCCTGGCGAGCGCTCTCCACCCTCGGCCGAGGGTCCCCGGCCCCGATCACACCCGCAACACCCAGTGCAGCGACCACAGCACAAGTCACAATCACCGCGACCGGCCGCTTGGCCGCCCGCTCCTGGCGATACCAGCGCGACACCAGTGCGCAGATGATCACGACCGTCACGCCGACAACCAACAACTGGCCGGTCCACAACGGGTTGGCGAACGTGACCCGATCACCGCCCACACAGGTCAACTGCGGCGGAAATACGTCCGCGGCGACACCGATCTCTTCCCACGGCAGCGCAAGCTCGATCGCACAATCCTCCCGTGGATCCCACCGCCAGGTCCGCCACATCAGCTGCGCGAACCAACCCAGCGTCACCGAGCCGAGCACGGCGGCGGTCGAACCCCACCAGACCGCTTTGACTCGCCGCACTCGACAAGGTTAGTTACAGCCCCAGCTTGCCTGGGTTCATGATCCCGGCCGGATCGACGGTCTTCTGCAGGTCGCGCAACAGGTCGAGACCGGTCCCGAGCTCTTCGGTCATCCAGCGGGCACGCTCCAGACCGATGCCGTGATGGTGCGAGATCCGGGCGCCGCAGGCCAGGGTTTCGGCCATCACCGCTTCCCAGGTGGCGTCGTAGGCCTCCAGCGCCGCCGCATCGTCGGCGTATTCGCCGCGGACGATCGTGTACAGCGCCGCGCCCTGGTCGTAGACATGCGACACGTGGGCCATGAACTCCTGCATGTGGGGCGACACGGCCTTCTTGAGCCGCTCGTACAGGCCGGGCAACTCCGACCAGGTCGCGGTCACCTCGATCGCCTCGGCGATGCCACCTTCGTGGTCGACGGCGTCGGTGAACCAGGACCAGTTGAACCGCCGCTGCTCCCAGTGCATCGCCGGCTCCGGGCCGAGCGATTCGCCGCCGAGCGACGTCGCCAGGTCGAGCACGATCTCCTCCTGGGTGGCGATCAGCCGCTCGTCGCCGTCGAAGACCAGCACCAGCAGCCAGCCGGCGTCCTGGGCGAACCGGGCGTGCTTCGCGGACGCCTCGGTCGGGTCGTAGATCCGCACCACGGCGGGCCGGACGCCGGCGATCAGCGCACGGCGCACCGTCTCCAGCGCCCCTTCGAAACCGGGGTACCGGACGGCGGCGAACCGTTGCGCCGCCGGCACCGGAACCAGCTTGAGGGTGACCTTGGTGATCACCCCGAACATGCCTTCGGAGCCGATGCCGAGCTGCCTGAGATCGGGCCCGGTGGATGCCCGGGGCAGCGAACGGGTCTGCACCACCTCACCGGTCGGCAGCACGATCTCGAGCTCGCCCACCCGGTCCTCGATGTTGCCGTAGAGGGACGAGAAGGTGCCCGAGCCGCGCATCGCCACACAGCCGCCGACCGATGCCAGGTACAGCGACTGCGGGTAGTGCCCGACCGACAGCCCTTGTTCGCGCAGCTGGGTGTCCAGGTCACCGAGGTTGATCCCGGCGCCGACGGTGACGGTGCGGTTGACCACGTCCACCTCGCCGACCTCGGTCAGCTCGGCCAGGTCGAGCAGCACCCCACCGCGCACCGGCAACCCGCTACCCACCACACCGCTGCCCAGGCCGCGAGCCACCACCGGGACGCCATGCCTGCTCGCCCAGGACAGCACCGCCGAGACCTGCTCGGTGGAGCGCGGTGTGACCACGACCTGCGCCGCGGCGAGCGGACGGTCGGCCGCTTCGGCCTTCTTGCTGCGCACCGAGCTGTCCTTGGAGAGTTCGCGGATCCGGGCGGCGTCGGTGCTGACCGCCTGCTCGCCGACCGCGTCGCGCAGCTGTGCGAGCGTGTTCGAGGGGATCTGGGTGAGGTGTTCCATCATTGCTCCTGGTTCCGGGTTGGGAAGGCTGCCGGTGAGGTTCTGGGATCGACCCTGCCGCCGGCCGGCATCGGCGCTCAAGACCAATGACGCCGGACGTCACACTCCTTGACCCTGGAATCGACCGCTGGCGAGCATGCAGGAACAAGCCGAGGGGTCGGCGTCCGTCGCGTCAGCGCAGGAACGGGCCGGCCCGATCACGCCGGCCACGGCGTCCGGCGACACGCAAAGGAGCGGGAGGAACTAATGGTGAGCGACAACGATCCGACGGTGCTGGTTCTCGACGAGGGCACCACGAGCACCCGTGCGGTGCTGTTCGATGCGGCGAGCAAGGTGCTGGCCAGCAAGGGCGAGCCGCTCGACATCCAGACCAAGCCGTCCGGTGCCGTCGAGCAGGACGCCAACGAGATCTGGCACAAGTCGCAGGCGGCGTTGCGCGACGTGATCGCCGAGGCTCAGCGCGACGGACGCCGGATCGCCGCGCTCGGCATGGCCGCCCAGCGCACCACCACCGTGCTGTGGGACCGGACGACCGGCGAACCGGTGGCGCCGATCTTCAGCTGGCAGGACACCCGCTGCGCCGACATGGTCGACGAGCTGCGTCCGGCCTGGGGTGAGAGGTTCACCCAGACCACCGGCATGTCCTTCGGCGCCGCCAACGTACCGCTGCATCTGAGCTGGATCCTGCGCAACGACCCGGAGCTGCGACGCAGGGCCGAGGCGGGCGAACTGTACGGCGGCACCCCCGACTCGTGGCTGATCTGGAAGCTCACCGGTGGCCCGGACGGCGGCCGTTTCGTCACCTCGGCGTCCTGTGCCGGCTCGTCGAGCGGCATGGAGCTGACTGCGCACGTGTGGTGGCAGGAGTTCCTGGACGAACTCGGCGTCCCGGTCGGGTTGCTGCCCGAGATCATCTCCGAGGACGGCGACTTCGGCGTGACCCGGGCCGACCTGATCGGTGCCGAACTGCCGATCACCGGCATCGTCGGCGACCAGCAGTCCGCGCTGTACGGGCAGGGCGGCTTCGGCGAGGGTGCGGTGAAATGCACCCACGGCACCGGCAGCTTCCTCGACTTCAACATCGGCACCGAGGCCCGGGTGCCCGGCGGCGGCCTGGACTGCCGGGTGGCCTGGCGGATCGGCGACACCACCACCTACCTGTTCGAGGGCGGCTCGTTCGTCACCGGCAGCGGCGTGGACTGGCTGGTCGACGGCATCGGCGTGCTCGACAAGGCCAGTGTCATCGACGCCACCTACGCCGCCGCCGACCCCGACTCGGGTGTGGTCTGCGTGCCAGCTCTGGCCGGTTTCGCCGCGCCCTACTGGGACGGCAACGCCCGCGGCATGCTGGTCGGCCTGAACCGTGGCACCACCAAGGCCGACGTCGTGAGGGCCACCCTGGACGGCATCGCGCACACCATCGCCGACCTGCTGGGCGCGATGAGCGAGGCGTCCGGGGTGTCGCCGACGATCATCGCGGTGGACGGCGGCCTGGGCCGCTCGGACGCCCTGCTGCAGGCCCAGGCCGACCTGATGCAGGTGCCGGTGATGCGGGCTGCGCAGGCCGAGTTCATCACCGCCCGCGGCGCGGCCTGGCTGGCCGGCGTGGCGACCGGTGTCTGGGTCAGCCCGGAGGAGGCGGATGCCACCAAGGAACTGGGTCAGGTCTTCCATCCGCAGATGAGCGAGGCCGAGCAGAAGCTGCGCCGCACCGCCTGGGCGGACGCCGTCCAGCGCGCGCTGGGTTGGCGCCGGGCCGATCTGGCGGGGGTGCGGTGACGGCGATGCCCGCTCAACCCACTCCGCCGTCCTCCCAGCAGACGCCTCCGTCATCCCGGCAGACACCCCCGTCATCCCGGCGGACGCCGGGATCTCCCGAACTGATCGCGCTCGATCCGGACGAGCTGGCCGGCTTCTACCAGCGCGCCAGCCAGGTCTCCGGACGGGACCGTACGCTCTCGATGGAGCGGATCCATCTGGGTCCGGACGTCCTGCTGGAGTTGCCGTCGATCGTCGCGGCCCGAGGCCGGCCGACTGCACTGGCCCTGGTGATGGACGACCAACCGATGCAACGCAACGGCGTCGACCTGAAGAGCCTGGTCGCCGGTCTGCTGGAGGAATCCGGGCTCGCGGTCCGGCCGGTCGTGCTGGCCGATCCGCACGGCCTGCACACCACGGCCGAGCATGTCGACGAGTTGCGGGCGGTACTGCGTCCGGACGAGGTGGTGCTGTCGGTCGGCTCCGGCACGATCACCGATCTGGCCAAGCACGCCGTGTTCGGCATCGAGCAGCAACAACCCGGATTGCGGATGTTCCATGTCGCGGTCGCGACCGCCAACTCGGTGGGCGCGTACACCTCGCAGCTGGCCGTGGTGACCACCAACGGCGTGAAACGCACCGTGCCGTCGCGGCTGCCCGATCGGCTGGTGCTGGACACCCGCACGCTGGCCGACACCCCAGCTGACTACGCGCTCGGCGGTATCGGTGACGCCGCGGTGGGCTGCTGCTCGCTGGCCGACTACCGGCTGGCGAACTGGTGCGGCATGGGCAGCTGGGAGCCACTGTCCCGGGCGGTGTTCCTGCCCGGCCTGACCGGCTTCCTGGACAGTGAGCCGTCGTTCACCGCGGGTGGGACGGCGACCGCCGGGGCGATGGCGACCAACCTGGCCGCCGCCGGCTTCGCGATGAGCTTCGCCGGCGAGTCGGCGCCGGCGTCCGGGCTGGAACACGTCACCAGTCACATGCTCGACATGGCCGCCGACCACAACGGACGCCCGATCGGCAACCACGGCGAACAGTGCGGGCTGGCCACCGGGCTGGTGCTGCTCGCCTACCGGTACCTGCTGACCGAGTTCGACCCGCGTCCGTTCCTCGACGGACTGCCCTCGGTGGATCAGCAGCAGGCCCGCGAGCAGGTGGAGCGGGTCTTCAACGAACTCGACCCGAGCGGCACGATGGCCGCCGAATGCTGGGCCGACTACGCCGCGAAATGCCAGTCCTGGACCGAACATGGTGCTGAAGTACAGGCACTGCTGCGCGACTGGGAGCGTCGCAAGCCCGAGCTGGCCGAACTCGCCGCCGACCCGGAACGCTACCTGCGGGCGCTGGCCGCCACCGGCCATCCGCTCGACTTCGCCGACGTCCCGCCCGGGCTCGGCCCGGACGAGGTCCGCTGGGCCTTCGCCCATGCCCGGCTGATGCGCCGCCGGTTGTCGGTCGCCGACTTCCTCGGCTTCCTCGGCCTCTGGACCGACGACCTGGTGGACCGCCTGTTCGCCGAGTTCAACGAGTTGCGGCAGCAGGTGGCGTCCTGATCAGATCCCGGCGTCCACTGGGATCACGGGAATCAGGGGGCCGAGCCACCGATCGCCGCGGTGAACTCCTGCGCCGCCGGCTGCAACGCTTGCAGCAACCCGTTGCGCTGCGTGGTGGTCAGCCGCGGGTACTTGGTCGACACCACCAGTGCGCCGACCGCGCGTCCCTTCATGCCGTACACCGGCACGGCGATGCAGGTGACGCCGAGCATGAACTCCTGACGATCCTCCGACCAGCCCTGGGCTCGGACGGCTAGGCATTCGGCCTCCAGCGCGTGCAGGTCGGTGATCGTGTACTGGGTAAAGCGCTCCAGCGGACGCACCGCGTAGGCCTGGAATGCCGACGGGTTCGCGGCCAGGAAGATCTTGCCGCTGGCACTGGCATGCGCCGGACGCCGCGAACCGACCACGATCGGCGGTGACTTCTGCCGGATGATCGCCTCCCGGGTAGCGGTGGCGACGGTGACGGCGGTGCCCTGGTCGTAGACGGTGACATGCACCGGTTCCTGGGTGCGCTCCCCCAGCTCCTCGGCGAACAATCGCGCCTTGCGCAGGAATTCGCGCTGATCGGACGCGTTCTGCGCCAACCCGGCGATGGTCGGTCCGAGCCGGTAGCGGGTGCCGTCCCCGGCACCGGCGATCATGCCGAGGGTGCGCAGCGAGGCGAGATGGCGATAGACGGTGCGAATGTTCAGCCCGGTCTGGAGGTGCAACTCGGTCGCGTCCGCACCGGACGGCCCCGCCTCGCCCACCGCGGTCAGGATCGTGAAGGCATGCCGGAGCACGGTCGGTATGCGTTCCTCCGGCGCCATGGACCCATTCTTTGCAGCCCTCCCGGGCCGGACAACCCCCGATGACATGCCGTGTCATTCAACTGCCGCCGTCGCCGGTGGCGGCGCATCATGGTCCGGTCGGCGCGGACCCGCTGGTCCGTGCGCGGAGATGCAGGAGGAGCAGATGCGGGCACGTGACGTCGTCGCCAACCAGACCGCCCCGGTGGCGTTCGACCGCGACACCGCCGTGGAGGCGATGACCGCGGCGCCGCTGGACGTGTTGGTCGTCGGTGGCGGCATCACCGGTGTCAGCGTCGCCTTGGACGCCGCGCTGCGTGGCCTGCGGGTGGGCTTGGTGGAGCGCGGAGACTTCGCCTGCGGCACCTCGTCCGCCTCGTCGAAGATGATCCACGGCGGCCTGCGCTACATCGAGCAGCGCGAGTTCCGGATCGTCTACCACTCCTTGTTGGAGCGGCAGCGGCTGTACGAGCGCGCCCCGCATCTGGTCAGCCGGCTGCCGTTCCTGTTTCCGATCTATCGCGAGTCGGCGGCGTTCGGGCCGCGGATGGCGCAGGCGTTCCGCGCACTGCTGGTCGCCTACGACGCGGTCGGCGGCTGGCGGATCGGCAAGCTGCACCGCCGGATGGGCGCCGCTGAGACCCTGACCCACTGCCCCACCCTGCGGCCGGAGGGGCTGATCGGCGGACTGCTCTACTTCGACACCCGCACCGACGACGCCCGGCTCACGGTTTCGGTGGCCCGCACCGCCGCCCTGCACGGCGCGATGCTGGCCAACTACTGTCGGCTGGCCGAGCTGGAACCGTTCCGGCCCGGACGACCACGCACCGCACACCTGATCGTCACCAACCCCGACGGCAGCACCACCGAGCGGACCGTCCAGGCCCGAGTCGTGGTCAACGCGGCCGGAGTTTGGAGCGACGGTGTCAGCACACTGAACGAACCCACTCATCACAGTCGGATCCGACCGGCCAAGGGCGTCCATGTCGTGGTGCCGTGGGAGAAGGTGCGCAGCCAGTCCACGCTGGTCTTTCCGATGTTGGGCGGGCTGCGCGGCAAGGGCGGCCGGGCGTTCGTCGTGCGCTGGGGTGACTACTGCTACATCGGCACCACCGACACCCCCTATGACGGCGACCCGGACGACGTCCGCTGCAACCGGCAAGAGGCGGAGCTGCTGCTCGAATCGCTGAACGAGACCCTCACCACCAACCTCACCATGGACGACGTGACGGGCACCTGGGCCGGGCTGCGTCCGCTGATCGACACGGGCAAGGGCGACACCGCCGAGCTCAGCCGCGAGCATGAGATCAGCGTCGCCGACGGCATGGTCACCGTCGCCGGCGGCAAGCTGACGGTGTCCCGGTCGATGGCCGAACAGGCGGTTGACAAGGTCTGCGACCTGCTCGAGGTGAAGCAACGCTGCCGGACGACGCACGCCCCGATCGTCGGCGGCGCCGGTTTCGACGCCGAAGCGGTCGAGGCCACCGGCGGCCGGTTCGCCCATCTTTCCGGCCGATACGGCACCGAAGCCCGATTCGTCGAGGACATCGCCCTGGCCGACCCAGCTCTGGCCGAACCGATCGCCCCCGAACTGCCCTACCTCTGGGCCGAAGTGGTGTTCGCGATCAGGCATGAGATGGCCCGCACCGTCTCCGACATCCTCACCCGGCGCATCCCCGCCCGCTTCCTGAACGCCGCCGCAGCCGCCCAAGCCGCCCCCCGGGTGGGCGAGCTACTGGTCGCCGAACTCGGCCTGTCCCCCGCCGAGATCGACCGCCAAGTCGCAGCCTTCCGCACCGACGTCGCCCGCGAAGCAGAGAACCTCGGCATCACCCGCTGACCCACCGCTCGCTGGTCAAGACCCACCCGCCGTTGGTCGAGCTTGTCGAGACCCCACTCTTGTCGGTCGAGGCTTGTCCCGTCGGTGGTCGAGAGGGCCACGCTGCGTGATTTCGACAAGCTCAATCACCGGTGGTCGAGTCAGACGTCCACGATTGTCCAGGAGCGGGCCGCGACGGCCGCCTTGCCGCAGGATTCGGGTAGTTGCTCGGAGTATTCCTCCAACGCGAGCCGTACTGTCCAGGCACGGCCGTCGCGGTGGGTCACCTGCACCCGATCGGAACCGGATTCCACGGCAACCAGCGCGGCCGGGTCGGTCTCCCCCGTCAGTTCGCGGACGTGTGCCTCGGCGACCGCGCAGGCGGGTTCGAGGTGGCCGCGGCCACGGTCGTGCCAGGGGCCGAAGGTTTCGGACGCCAGCCGTCCGCCGTCCGTAGCCCGCAGTGCGGCGAGGGCGACCTCGGGGGTCAGCCGGGCCAGCGACTGGCCGGACGGCAACACCAGTCCGGTGGGTGCGAACCGGTGGCCGCCGGTGTGGGTGCATTCCCAGACCCGGCCGGGGTTCTGTCGCTCCAGGTCGAGCGCGATCGGACGGCCGCGCAGCGCGCAGCACAGGTCACGTTTGGCGTTGGCACAGACCAGCAGCAGGCCGCCGTCCAGTCGCTCCAGCCAGTCGATCTCGGCGGCCAACTCGTCCGGGCCGATGCCGGCGAGTCTGTCGAACGGCAACATCATGACGTCGTCAGGCTCGGTCACCGTGCCGCCCAGCAGCCAGGGTGTGCCGGCCAGCCCGCCCGCGACATAGACCTGGCGTCGGCGATGATCGCCCCGGTCGACGTGACTGGCCGGACGCCGGATCAGCAGCGGCCGTCCGCCAGTGGCCAGCACCTCGGCCTCGATCGCCGCGCCGACGGCGGGATCGAGCCGGGACTGGGTGAACGCCCGCGCGCCCCACGGTCCGTTCTGCTCGACGGTCACCCAGAACGCCGCCCGCGGCGCGGTTCCCCACGCCGGCAGGCCAGCTTCGTCCCAGGTGACCGAACAGGTCATCGCGGCATCCGGCGCCAGATCGCCCGGGGCACGAAACGGGCCACGAAACACAACACCCGCAGCTGCCAGGGGATCCAGACCTCGACCGGACCACCCTCGCGGATCCGCTTCACAACCGCCTCGGCGACCTGATCGGGCGTGGAAGAGAACGGTGCGGGCGACATCCCTTCCGTCATCCGACCGATCACGAAGCCGGGCCGGGCGATCACCAGGTCGACGCCGGAACCGTGCAGGGCGTCCGCCATGCCGGAGGCGAAACCGTCCAGACCGGCCTTGGCCGAGCCGTAGACGTAGTTGGGACGCCGCACCCGCTGCCCGGCGACCGACGAGAAGGCCACCAGGGTGCC
>JBDHZN010000012.1:0-30980 GCA_039811845.1 Micropruina sp.
GTGCTGCCCTCCCCGCCGCTGATGGCCGACCTGAAGGCGCTGCTCGGACCGTCGTGCGTCAGCGTGTGACGCCCGGCGGCCTCCCACTAGGCTGTGCCGGGTGAGTGCCGCGCCGACTCCGACCCCCACCGGCCAGGTGGCGGTCTCGGCGCGCCGCGATGACCGCACCGCGGCCGCCATCATGGCCGGCATCGCGGTGATCGCCGGCATCGCCGGAGCAGTGCTGTGGCGGCTGGTGGTGCACCTGCCGGCCTACGTCGTGCAACCGGACGGCTCGGCCACGGTCAGTGAGCGGGCCCTCACCGAGTTCTTCGCCGGAGACGCCTGGTACACCGTGATCGGGGTGGTGGTCGGCGCGGCGCTGGGCGTCGCGAGCTGGCGCCGGTTCAAAGGGATCGGTTGGCCCTGCGCCTTCCTGGCCGCAGGCCTGGGGCTGCTGGCCGGACTGATCTGCTGGCAGCTCGGCGAGATCCTCGGCGGCGTCCCGTTCGACGAGCGGCTGGCTGCCGCGAAGCCCGGCGACACGGTGCCGATCGCGCTCGCGTTGCGGTCGCCGTCCGCGCTTGCCGTATGGGCCTTCGCGGCGGTCACCCCGATCCTGCTCGGCTCGGCCCTCGGGCCCGACGAAGAGGCCGCACCCCGGCAACCCCGCCGACGTCGTCGGCAGAGTCCCCCTGAGCAACCCGAGCAGCGCGAGGTCGTCGACGACCTGGGCGTCGTCCGCACCGAAGAGAACGCGAGCAACCAGTGACCACAGCCTCCGATGTCGTCCTCGACTATCTACACACCCAGGGCGACGTGATCGCCGGTCGCGCCGATGACGTCCGGGTCGACGCCCCGGACGCGGTGCACCGCAGCCGCGTCGCGACACGTCGCTCGCGCAGCGCACTGCGCACCTTCGCCCCGCTGTTCCGACGCCCGCCGTTGCGTGCGCTGCGCAATGAGCTGGCCTGGCACGCCGATCATCTGGGTGCGCCGCGCGATGCCGAGGTGCTCAAGGAACGGCTGCTGGCCGCGCTCGCCACCCTGCCCGCCGACCCGGCCTACGGGCCCATCGCCGACCGGCTGGCGGCCTCGCTGGATGAGACCCATGCCCGTGCCCACGCCTCGCTGGTGGAGTCGATGGCGACCGACCGCTATACGGCGCTCCGCGACGCGTTTGCCGCTTTCCTCTCCGACCCGCCGGTGCGCAAGTCCGCCCGCGGCGGTGGTACCGAGGTACTGCCGGACCTACTTGCCGGCGCCGTCGACCGGGTCGGACGGCTCACCGAGCGCGCCGCAGAGGTCGACGACGACGCCCACCGCTGGCACGAAGTACGGAAGGCCGCGAAGGCCGCACGCTACTGCTCGGAGGCGCTGATACCCGCCTTCGGCGACGACGCCCGCACCCTGGCCGAGGCCTGGGAGCAGGTCACCGAGGCGTTCGGCGAGCACCAGGACACGGTGGTCGCCGAGACCTACCTGGCCACCGAGGCCGTCCGGGCCAGCCAGGCCGGTGAGCCGGCCGACGGCTATCTGGCGCTGATCGCGCTGGAGTTGGATCTCCGTGAAGAATCACTGCACACCGGACAGCGCGCCCTGCACGAGGCGCTCGAGCTGTCCCTGCCGTAGTCACCCGCTGGTTGAGCTTGTCGAAACCCTTACGCGGGGTCTCGACAAGCTCGACCAACGGTGGTGGGGGTCTCGACAAGCTGGGGCAGGCGACGGAGATCCCGGCGTTGGCCGGGATGACGTGCCGGTGGGCACCGCGCCGTGGGGGTCAGCGGGGTGGACCACTGGAGTCGCGCACCACTAGGTGGACGGGCGCCAGATAGTCCCCGGCGCGCTCGCCCCGTAGGTGACGGACGGCTTCGGCGCCGACGGCGCGCCGATCCAGGCGCAGGGTGGTCAGTGCGGGTGCCAGGAACTCGGAACTGGTCAGATCGTCGTGGCCGACCACTGACAGGTCACGCCCGATCTCCAGACCGCAGTCGCGGGCGGCTCGGTACACCGAATGCGCCGACCAGTCCGAGTTGGTGATCACCGCGCTCGGCCGCTCCAGCGGGTCGGCGAGGGCGTCGAGCAGGCGCGTCGTGATGGCGGCGCCGCGCAACTCGGTGTGCAGCGTGAGCGGCGCGATGCCGTTCTGCCGGCAGCGGGCGAGGTAGCGCTCCAGTCGATCGCCGTCGGCCATCAGGCTGTACGGCGCGGTGAGGAAGCCGATCCGGCGGTGACCCAACTCCCACAGGTGATCGAAGGCCAGGTCGACAGCAGCCGGATCGGGGGCGACGTGGTCCATCCCGGCGTCGGGTTGCACGCTGGAGTTCAGCAGCACCACCGGGGCTTGGGGTTGCGCGGCCCGCCACTCGTCGACGGCCGCCGCGACGCCCACCGGTGCAATGGCCAGCCCGGAGACCCGCCGCGACAACAGGTAGCGGATGTGCCGCCGCTCGTGGTCCTCGGAGTAGTCGGAGTCCATCATCATCACTGCGACGCCGTGCTCAAGGGCGGCCGCCTGCATACCCGACAGCACGTCGTTGAAGTACGGATTGGCCACGTTGCGCACCACCAGGGCGAAGACGGCACTGCGTCCGGTGCGCAACTCCCGCGCGATCGGATCGGGCACGTAGCCGAGTTCGAGGGCGGCGGCGACCACGCGCGCACGCGTCTCGGGTGCGACCCCGGGCCGGTCGTTGAGCGCCATGCTGGTCTGGGAGACCGAGACGTCCGCGGCCTGCGCCACCATCTTCAAAGTGACCCGGTCAGGGTTCGGCTTGGTCATCGTCGTGCCTCGTCGCCGCGGATGAGAACACCACTGTACCGACCGACGCTGCACCGTTGACCGAGCTTGTCGAAACCCTTGCCAGGGCCGGTTCGACCGGGGTCTCGACAAGCTCGACCAGCGATGGTCAACGCTCAGTCTCCGCGCAGCGCCCGGGTCAGTTCGGACGGCAGCGGCACCCGCAGCACGACATTGCGGTCATCCGGCGTGCCTTCGGCGTGGATACCGCCGACGCTGCCCGGATCGTTGGCCGCCACCTCGCGGTGCAGACCGGCCAGGCCGGCGGTGGTGAGGTCCCAGTCCACCGGCGCCAGCGAGTCGATCATGGTGGCGGTGATCACCGCACCCTGCTCGGTGACGTCGATGGCGAGATGCCGCAACTGCACCGGCCATTCGGCGATGGCGCTGGTGATCACCTCCCAGAATCCGCCGCCGGTGGCGGCCGGGCGGGCCACCACCCGGTTGACGTGCATATGACCGGACAGCCACGCCACTACCTGCGGGTGCTGGTGCAGCAGTGCCCGGACGTCGCCGGCGAGGTGAAGGCCCGCGTCGTCCGGGCCGGTGGCGTTGTCCATGGTGTCGAGACCGTGGTGGGACAGCAGCAGCACCAGCCGCGGATCGTCGGAATCGGGGGACACCTCCGCCAACCGGTCAGCCAGCCAGCCGAACTGGACGTCATCCACGCAGCCGTTGACGTCGCCGTAGGGGTTGGTGGTGTCGAGGCTGATCAGCCGGACGCCGGGCACCCCGTCCCAGACGTAGTACGCGGTGCCGGACGCCACATTGTCCATGGTGTAGCCGTGCCCGTCCGGATCGGCGCCCTGCCGGAAGTGTGCGGCGACATGCTCGGTCTTGGTGACGCTGCCGCGCCGCTCGTCGCGCTCGATCGGAGCGCGGGTGCCGGTGCTGACCACCCACGGATCGGCCATGTAGTCGACCATCGCGTCGCTGTCGGGCAGGTAGTCCGGCGGTGGGAGCACCGGTTTGGCCGGCCCGGTCAGGAAGGCGTCGTAGTCGGGCGGGAACGGCGTCCGGCCCTGCAACAGGCAGTCGTGGTTGCCGTAGACGCTCAACCACGGCACGCCCACCCCGGCGCTGACGAACGGCGCGCGTGCCGCGTCCAGCGCACCTGGGACGTCGGGCAGGCCGCGGGTGCTCCAGGCGTCCGTGCTGCCCGGTTCGGGGTGCCAGAAGCTGTCGTCGGTGCCGCCGGTCGGGCTGGCCGGGTGACCGACGCCCAGGTCGGCCGGCCGAATCTCGCCACCGTCGAGCGCGGTCAGGTAGGCCTCGACCTCGTTGCGTTGCGCCGAGTCGGTGTTGTCGCCGGTGGTGACCAGCACGTCCACCGCGCACTGTTCGGACGCCTGCCGCGCGGTGGCGGCGACGGCCGCCAATGCCTGCAGCTCCAGGAACTCCTGCGGACGGTACGCCGGCAGCATCCGCTGCCAGCGCGGTTCACCGTCGAAGCGTTGCAGGAACTCGGTGCGGCTGGGGGAGAGCAGGTCGGCCAACTGGAAATCGGTGATGTGCAGCAGGCTGAGCAGCCGTGTCGACCCGCCCCAGCCCTCACCGGTGCCGAACTCGGTGCGGTTGCGGTGTGCTTCCCCCGGTGCCGGGCGCAGCGGAACGTAGCCCCCGTCGTACTCGCCGACGCGTTCGATCCGAGCCGACGTCGTCCAGCTCTGCTCAGGCATTCTTCGCAGCCTTGACACTGGTCGGGTCGAGTTCCTCCAGGCTCCGGTGCAGGGTTTCCGGTGCGAGCGCGATGCAGATCACCAGGCCGGCCAGGCCGATCACGGCGAAGAACCAGAGTGCGGCGTTCGAGCCCCACAAAGCCACGAAGTTGGGGAAGACCAGCACGCCCATGATCGAGCCGATGCGGCTGACCGAGGTGGCCAGGCCGGCTGCGCTGGCGCGGATCGAGGTGGGGAACAGCTCGGTCGGGTAGACGAAGTTGAGGATGCCGCCACCGGCGTTGGAGAACAGCACCGCGGTGCTGAACATGACGATCAGGAAACCGAGGCCCGGATCGGTGTTCAGCGCCAGGATGACCAGCGAGGCGGTGAGACCGGCGAAGCTGGTGATGATCAGCGGACGGCGTCCCCAGCGGTCGACGACGTTCATGCCGATGATCGAGCCGACCAGGCCGAGCACGGCGACCAGGCCGCTGCCGATGATGGTCAGGGTGCGGTCGTTGCCGGTGAACGGGGCCAGGATCGTCGGGGTGTACATCGAGATGCCGTAGTACGCGGTCGCGTAGCAGAACCAGAAGCCGCAGACGAAGAAGGTGCGGCGTCCCAGCTCGCCCTTGAACAGGTCGCGCACCGGAATGACCGGCGGCTTCTCCAGCGAGATGTTGGGGTCGACCTCGACACCGGTGACCTTGCGGAGCACCTCGCGGGCGTCGGCCTCGCGTCCGTGCGCCACCAGCCAGCGCGGCGACTCGGGCAGCTTGACCCGGAAGATGAAGACGACCAGCGCGAACACGGCGCCGAGCAGCAGCAGGGCGCGCCAGGCGAAGTCACCCAGCGGCGCGAGCAGCAGACCGAAGATGTAGGCGGCCACGGCGCCGACGAACCACATGCCGGCCAGTGAGGTGCCGTGCATGCCGCGGCGCTTGTTGGAGCTGAATTCCGACACCAGGGTGGCCGAGATCGGATAGTCGGCGCCGATCCCGACGCCGAGCAGGAAGCGGAAGATGATCAGCGGCCAGATGTCCCAGGCGAACGCGGTGAGCGTCGCGAATACGACGAACGCGAGCAGGTCGACCACGTACATCGCCTTGCGGCCGTATTTGTCGGTCAGGTTGCCCAACCAGCTGGCTCCGATCAGCGAGCCGATGATCGCCGACGACACGATCAGGCTCTGATCGAGAGCGGTGATGTGCCACTCTTCCTTGATCATCGGCAACGCGACCGCGATGACGGTGAGGTCGAAGCCGTCGAGGAAGGTGCCGCCGGCGGAAAGCAGGGTGACCCGGCGCTGGAATTTGCGGAGTTGCGGGGTGTCGACTTCGTCGAAACCACTGGTGGTGAGAACTGCTGGGCTGGACGAGCCCGGCTGCGCCCCGGTCATATCGGCCTCCATGACGATCGGACGATCCGTTTGCCGTCGCTGGCGATACGAATCGATTCGGACGCGCGGCAGCCTATTTCAGAATCGATTCGGAGCTCAAGAGGTGGCCAGGTGAACGTTGCGCGAACCGGTAGGGAATGTGTGCTGAACGCACCGATGCCCCCGAAGAATCGGGGGCATCGGGAATATGCGGGTGGAGAATCGCGTCAGTGGGCCGCGGGCGGCGCCGCCACGGGCTCGGGCTGACCGATCTCGGACAGCAGCTGCAGGTACCAGTCCTGGCCGATGTCGAACGGCTTGCCGCCCTTGATCCGGTCGAAGGCGATGGCGCTGAGCACGTCGTCGTTCTCTTCGTCGTGACCGATCACCCCGGGCTGGCCACGCAACGCCGAGGCGACCGCGAGGTCGGTCATGGAATGGATCAGGTCGAGGTCGAACTGGTTGGCGGCGGCCGAACGGGCGTAGTAGCCGGACTTCTGCACCAGGGTCTTCTCGGCGCCCAGCATCTCGGCGAACTGCTGGCCGAACCAGGCCCCCGGGTTCACCTTGTCGAGCCGGATGTGCCCGAATGCGTCGCGTGGCACCTCCTGGCCGGCCTTCTCCATCTCGGCGACGATGCTCTCCACGCCGGCGCCCTCGGAGACGAAGATGTTCACGCAGCCGACGGTGTCCATCACCTCCTTGAGCCGGGCAGCTTCCGCCTGAAGGTCGATCTCGGCTTCGGGGACGAACACCGCGTGCACGTCCCAGGCCTTCTGATCCAGCCCGATCTCGGGCAGCCATTCGGCGGCGGTCAGCCATTCGCGGTACTTGCGGGCGGTGGCGGCGGTGAGCCAGCCACAGTTGCGCCCCATCACCTCGTGCACGATCAGCAGCCGGGTGCCCGCGTTGTGCTCGGCCAGCACGTTGCGAGAGAACCGGGCACCCATCTCGGCCGCGGTGTCGGCGCCGAGCGACTGCCGGATCGGCACCACGTCGTTGTCGATGGTCTTGGGCAGGCCCACCACGGTGAGGCCGTAGTCGTTGCTGGCCAGGTAGGCGGCCAGGTCGGCGGCGGTGGTGTTGGTGTCGTCGCCGCCGATGGTGTGCAGCACGTCGACCCCGTCGGCGACCAGACGGTCGGCGGCCACCTTGAGCGGATCGACGCCCTCGGCCACGAGTCCACGCTTGACCAGGTCTTTGGCGTTGGTCAGCTTGACCCGCGAGTTGCCGATCGGGGAACCGCCGTAGAGGTGCAACAGGTGGGCCTTCGCGCGGACCTCGGGCGTGACTTCGAGGAAGTCGCCGGTCAGCAGCCCTTGATAGCCGTAGCGGTAGGCGATGATCTCGACCTCGGGCGCCACCTCGGTGTAGCGCTGGATCAAGCCACCGATGGCCGAGGACAGGCAGGGGGCGAATCCACCGGCGGTGAGCAGGGCAACCTTCTGAACCATGAATTGGGCCTTTCTGGCAGGCGAGATGTGAGAGTCAGCCTAACGGACCGCCGCCGCCGAGGGTGGGTGACAATCTGCCGCGAAGCCTGTGGACAACCACCCAGCCGGCTGCCGGTCGGTGCACACTGAACGACATGCGAGGCAACGGACGCGACGAGCGCGGCCAGGCGCTGTCGGTGTTCGTGGTGGTGACCGTGGTGGCGCTGCTGCTGGTCGCCGGGCTGGTGGTGGACGGCGGGCGCAAGACCGCCGCCGATCGGCGGGCCGAACTGACAGCGGCCGCGGCGGCCCGCGCCGCCGTCGACGCCACCGCGCCGCAGCGTCAGGCCGGGCACCGTCCGGACGCCGGCGTGGCACTCGCCGCGGCCCAGGAAGTGATCGCCGGCGAACCGGGCATCCAGGGCAATGTCAGCCTGGCCGCCGACGGCACCGTCCGGGTGACCACGTCGACCTCGGTGGACACCGTCCTGCTCAGCCTGATCGGGATCACCCGGCTGCCCGGCAACGGCAACGCGGCCGCCCAGCTCTACGACTGAGCGGGCCCCTACGACTGAGCGGTACGCAGCGCGATGGCCATCCGTTCGACCCCCTGGGTGATCATCGACGGCGAGGCGGCCAGGTTGATCCGCACCCATTGCTGGTGATCGGGGGAGAAGCTCTGGCCGGCGGAGAACGCTACTCGTCCGGCCTTCAGGAAATGCCGGTAGGGGTCGTCCAGGCCGAGTTCGGTGCAATCGACCCAGGCCAGGTAGGTGCCGGGCTGAGCCCGGTAGCGGGCACCCGGCACCAGGGCGTGCAGCAGGTCGCCGAGCAGCCGCTTGTTGGTGGCGATCTCGGCGCAGACCTGGTCGACCCAGTCCTGGCCGTGCCGCAGCGCGGTGGCATGCGCGATGGCGCCGAGGTGACCGGTCGACCCGTAGGCGAGTGGTGGCAGGTTGCGTAACAACGCACCGGCCTCGGTGCCCACGATGTACAGGCCGGCCTTGAAGGCGGCCAGGTTCCAGGACTTCCCCGCCGAGGTGACCACGGCCGCCTTCTGCGCCGCCGGCACACTGAGCGTCGGCACGAACTCGGTGCCGGGGTCGACCAGCCAGGCATGGATCTCATCCACCACCAACTGGACGCCGTGCGCCGTGCACAGTTCGGCCACCGCGGTCAGCTCCTCGGCGGTGTGCACGGTACCGGTCGGATTATGCGGTGAGCACAACAGGAAGGCGGTGACATCCGGTGCGGCGAAGGCCCCGGCCAGGCCGTCCAGATCGAGCCGGCCCTCAGCAGTCAGCGCGACCGGAACGGTGCGCCGCCGATAGCCGCTGGTGACCTGCCAGAACGGGGGATACACCGGTGCGGTGATCACGATGCCGTCACCGGGATCGGTGGTGGCCTCCAGCACGCACAGCACCGCGTTCATCACGTCGCCGCCGTTGCGCACCTGGCTGGGTGCCAGCTCCAGGCCCCAGCGGGCGGCGGCCGAAGCCCGGTAGGCGTCGGCGTAGTCGGTGCCGTAGGGGTAACCGGTGTCGCCGCGGTCGAGGGCGGCGTCCAGGCTCTCCCGGACGGCGGGCAGTACGGCCGAATCCATCTCCGCGACCCACATCGGCAGCACGTCCGATTCGTAGGTGCACCACTTCAGGCTGCGTCGCTGTCGCAATTCCGCCTCGGTCAGGGAGAAGATCGTCATAGCTGCATTCTGGCGGCTCGCCCGACCTCTGGGCGCAAGGTCTCGACAGGAAGGTAGTGACGATGGCCCGGTACTTCGACGTACACCCCGACAATCCGCAACCCCGTTCGCTCGGCCAGATCGCCGGCATCCTCCGCGACGGAGGCTTGGTGGCCTACCCGACCGACTCCGGTTACGCGTTGGGCTGCGTAATGGGCAACCGTTCCGGGCTGGATCGCATCCGGGAGTTGCGCGACCTGGACGCCAAGCACAACTTCACCCTGGTGTGCAGCGAGTTCGCCCAGCTGGGCCAGTATGTGCAGATGAGCAACGACGTCTTCCGGGCCATCAAGGCGGCCACGCCCGGCGGCTACACGTTCATCCTGAAGGCGACCCGCGAGGCGCCGAAGGTGATGCTGCAGCCGAAACGGAAGACCGTCGGCGTCCGGCTCCCGGCGCACGTGACCGCGCTGGCCCTGCTGCACGAACTGGGCGAGCCGCTGATGTCCAGCACCCTGCTGTTGCCCGGCCAGACCGACCCGATGTCGGACGGCTGGACGGTCAACGACGAGATCGGGCAGGCCCTGGACGCCGTCGTCGATTCGGGCGATTGCGGCACGGAGCCGACCAGCGTGATCGACCTGAGCGGGGACGAGATCGAGATCATCCGGCGCGGCTCGGGCGACGTCAGCCTCTTCGAAGGCTGAGCCGGCCGTGGTGCTCCACGGTCAGGAGGCGGACTTGCTTGCCTCGCCCTCAGGTTGGACGTCTTCGGGATCGAAACGGATGTAGTCGCTGGAGAAGCCGTGCCGCATGCCCCAGGAGACCGCCTGGGAACGCCGCACCACCCCGATCTTGCGGTACGCCGAACGGATGTAGCTCTTCACCGAGTTGGGGCTGAGGTACATGCCCTGGGCGATCTCGGCGTTGGGCAGCCCGTGGGTGATCAGCGCGATCACCTCGCTCTCGCGATAGGACAGCCCCTCCTCACGGCCGGGCCAGTTGCCGCCGGTCGGGTTCGCCGACTTCGGTGCCGGGCTGACCACCATTCGGCCGGCATGCACCTGTTCCAGCGCCTCGACCAGCACCCGCGCCGGAAGTGTCTTCGACAGGTAGCCGGCGATGCCCTGCTGGCGGGCGCGTTCGACGAGAGCGCGCTGGAAGTTCCAGGTGTAGATCACGGTCCGGCCGACCAGCGGGTTGCCCATCACACCCTCGATGCGCGGGCTGTCCGGTGGCAGTTGGCCGAAGCTGTCGTAGAGCGCGATGTCGACCGGTTCGCGCACCTCGCGGCCGGCGATCAGCTTCACCACCTGGATGCGGTCGGTGTAGTTGGCGAACATGTGGAGCAGGCCGGTGACCACCACTTCGTAGTCGTTAACCAGTGCGACTCTGATCGGCTTGCTGTGCACGCGGTCAGTATTCCACTACGGCCCGACATGCCTGCGCGGCGGGCACGGAATGTCCGTGCCCGCCGCGCAGCATGGTGTCAGCCCTCGTCGGCGTGGAGATCTTCCTCGGGGTCGACGTACTTCTTCTTCTTCTTGCCCTTGACCAGGCCGTCGGTGACGTCGGGCACCTCGTACTGCAGACCGCGGTCGGTGCGCTGGTAGCCCGTCGACGGCGGGCGCTCCGGCAGCGTCAGCTCGGGCCGCTCGACCTTCTGGTACGGAATCGATGACAACAGGTGGGCGATCATGTTGATCCGGGCGCGCTTCTTGTCCTCGGACTCGACGACATTCCAGCGGGCCTCGGGAATGTCGGTGTGCACGAACATCTCGTCCTTGGCCCGGGAGTAGTCCTCCCACCGGGTCAGCGACTCGAGGTCGGTCGGCGACAGCTTCCACTGCCGCATCGGGTCGGTCAGTCGCGACTTGAACCGCTTCTCCTGCATCTTGTCGGACACCGAGAACCAGTACTTGCGCAGCATGATGCCGTCTTCGATCAGCATGCGCTCAAAGATCGGGCACTGGCGCAGGAAGCGCCGATGCTGCTCGGTCGTGCAGTAGCCCATGACCCGCTCCACGCCTGCCCGGTTGTACCAGGACCGGTCGAACAACTTGATCTGGCCCTCGGACGGCAGGTGCTGGATGTACCGCTGGAAGTACCACTGGGACTGCTGCCGCTCAGTCGGTGCCGGCAGTGCCACCACCTGAGCGATTCGGGGGCTGAGGTACTCGGTGATCCGCTTGATCGCGCCGCCCTTACCCGCTGCATCGCGACCTTCGAACACCACCACCAATCGCTTGCCCTCGGTACGCAACCATTCCTGCATCTCTACCAGTTCCGACTGCAACCGCAGCAGTTCGGCTTCGTAGAGTTCGTTATCCAGCTTCGGGAGTTTCGCCATGGGCGTATCGTGCCGTATCCGGCCCCGGGCCACCAGCACTCCGCCAAATTGCGTTCAGTCCTTGTACATCCGCTTGTCAGTGAACCGAGGGCATTTCGTCGCTGGGCTCTGGTGTGCGCAGGAATCCGGTCGCGACGATGGCGAGCAGCCACACCGCACCCGCTCCCAGGAAGGCCAGGTGCGAGCCGTACAGCAGGCTCTCCTCGACACCCGCACCGGTGGCTTTCTGCGCGTCCGACTGGGCGGCGAAGACGGTGACGAAGACGGCGGTGCCGAATGCGCCGGCCAGTTGCTGCACCGTACCCACGATGGCTGAACCGTGGGTATAGAGCTGGCGGGGCAGCGAGCCGAGCGCGATGGTGAACAGCGGCGTGAACATGAAGGCGAAGGACGCGCTCATCGCCATGTGGCAGGCCAGCACGAACCACCAGGGAGTGTCCGGCTGAATGGTGGACAGCAGCCAGAACACACCCGCCACCACGATGGAGGCCGGCAGCATCAGCGGCCGGGCGCCGACCCGGTCGAACAGCCGGCCGACGATCGGGCCGAGCAGACCCATCAGCACACCGCCCGGCAGCAGCATCAGGCCGACGCTCAGGGCCGGCAGATGCAGCGCCTGCTGCAGCAACAGCGGCAGCATGATGACGGTGCCGAACAGGGCCATCATGGCCAGCGACATCACGATCACGCTGATCGAGAACGAGCCGTGCTGGAACGCTCGAAGATCGAGCAATGCCCGGTCGTCGCGGGCCAGGATCACCTGGCGCCACAGGAAAGCGATCAGCGCGAGAACACCGACCGAGAAGGCGACGGCCACCTCGGCCGCGGGCACGGAGCTGTCCCCGATCAGGCTGAGCCCGTAGATCAGGCCACCGAAGCCGAGCACCGTCAGCGGGATCGACAGCACATCCAGCGGGACGCGGACCGTCTCGTTGACGTTGGTGATCCGCAGCGCACCGATGATCAGCATGGCCAGCCCGATCGGCACCATGACGCCGAAGACCCCGCGCCAGCTGGTGAACTGCAGGACGAGGCCGGCCATGGTGGGTCCGAGAGCGGGAGCCACCGAGATCACCAGCGAGATGTTGCCCATCACCGCGCCGCGGTGGGCGGGCGGAACGAGCTGCATGATCGTCGTCATCAGCAGCGGCATCATGATCGCGGTGCCGCTGGCCTGGACGATCCGTCCGGCCAGCACCAGCGGGAAGGTGCCGGCCAGCCCGCAGACCAGGGTGCCGGTGGTGAACAGGCTCATGGCAAGGATGAACGCGGCCCGGGTCGGGATGCGTTCCAGCAGCCAGCCGGTGATCGGGATGACCACCGCCATGGTCAGCATGAACGAGGTGGTCAGCCATTGCACGCTGCGTTCGTCGACATGCAGGTCGCTCATCACCGAGGTCAGCGCGACGTTCAGCGCGGTCTCGTTGAGGATGACCACGAACGCGGCGATCAGCAGGATGGTGATCACCGACCGGTCTCTGGGCGCCAGCCAATGTCTATCCGTTGCGTACTCTGTCTGATTCATCCGTCGTCTCCCGTTCGCAGCCGAGCAACCTTACGGGCTCGCACCGGACGGCCCCAAATCGGCCGGGTGGACCTGGTGGTCGGCACCCGTCGAGACCTTGAACCGGAAAAGGACCGTTGCCATTCCCGTTCAGGGCACGGTTCCTTCCGGTGCAGGGCGGACGGCGGAATCGGTCAGGATCCGAGAAGCCCCGGCGATCGGCTGCTGGCTAGCCTCCTGCCCATGACAATTGCGATCTCCCGCTGTTTCGTGGCGGCGAACGACATCGACGCCGCACTCACCTTCTATCGCGACCTGCTCGGCCTCGACGTGCTCAACGACGTCGGACAGGAGAATTTCCGCTGGATCACCCTCGCGGCGTCCGGGCAGGACGGCGTCGCGATGGTGCTCAGCAACTACCTGGCCGACGCGCCGGCGGACGCCGAGGCGCTGCGCGGGCTGCTCACCAAGGGCGCGCTGGGCACCGTCCACTTCCGTAGCGGCGATCTGGACGGACTCTTCGCCCGGCTGGTCGAGGCCGGCGTCGAGGTGCTGGAGAAGCCGACCGATCAGTTCTGGGGTGTGCGCGACTGCGCCGTCCGTGACCCTTCCGGAAACGTGGTCAGGATCGACCAGGCCTGAGCAGCGACTCCAGTTCGGCGGTCAGGTTGGCCCGGGCCCGGGCCTCGCGCCGGACACCTGCCGGCGTGCGATAGATCGGGCCGGCCAGCCGGGCCGTCAACTGGTGCCGTCGGGTCTTCGCCCAGGCCGGCCCGTCGAGTCCGGACTCGGTGCGCAGGTCGGACACCGACTGGGCGTACCGGTGCGGCTCGGCGCCGAGCACCCACAGATCGGCATCACAGACGACCGCGCCCGCCAAGTCGCCCGGTTCGGGCCGGTGATGGCGGGTGAGCAGCACCAGACGGGTCGCTTCGGCCAGCTGAGGTTCGGCCAGCCGGCCGGTGAGCAGGCTGAGCAACAGCGCGGCCGAGGCGGCCTCGTCGACGCCCGGGGTGTTGGTGTGGACGGCGTCGTGGAACCACAGCGCCACCAGCTCGTCGCGACCCCCGCCGAGCCGGACGGCCGCCTCCAGGCATTCCTGCAGGTGCCGGACGTCGTGGTAGCGCCGATGCGGCTCGCGCCAGCCGGCCAGCACCGCCTGGGCAACCTCGGGCACCTCAGGGAGCGGCCAGCGGCTCAGAAGAGCTGGATCAGCCATAGCGCCAGTCCGGCGGATGCGCAGGCGAAGAGCACGCTCACGAAGGTGCCGATGATGAACCGTTCGGCCGCTCCGGTGCTGCTCGCCTTGAGTTCGGGGTAGCGGGCGAAACCCTTGAGGATCATCGCCACGGCCAGCCCCTCGGGGAAGCCGGCCAGCAGGGTCGCGAAGATGGCGAGCCGTTCGAGCATGCCGATCCACTGCCCGCCGCGCAGCGTGCCGGCCGCCTTGGTCAGCGGGGCGATCGGCTGCGCCGCGGACTCGTCATCGCCCAACTCGGTGGCCCGGGAGCGTTCGGCAAGCCGGAACACAGCGGTCACCACCCGACCACCGGCCAGCACGGCCAGTGCCGCACACACAGCCACGATGGCGGCCTTCGCCACAATCAGCCAGAACGTCACCACGCCACCCCCATCGCCTCGGCCAGCAGTGACTGGGCGAGTTCGGCACCCAGCCGCGCCTCGGCGCGGGCAGCGCGGGCGGCGCGCTGCGAGACCGCGGACGGGCTGACGCCGAGGCGTTGCGCAGCCAGCTTGCCGCTGCCGGTCGCGTCCAGCATGTCGATGACCTCCCAGCCTTGTGCGGTGCGGCGACCGACGAGCGCCCGCAGCATCACCAGCGCTGCCTCGGCTCGTCGTACCGCGGTTTCACCATAGGGCCCGGCACTGACAGTTCCGGCGGCCAGCAGGCGCAGGTTGGAGGGCGCGGTCCGGGCCTCGTCGACGGCCGCCCGGGCCGCCAGGTAGGCAGCTCCGCGCGCAGCCCTGGTCGAGTCGGGCAATGGCTGGTCGACCGGCCCGAGGCCGATCCCGACATGCCAGTCGTCGAGCCGGGTGAGGGCGAGCATGATGTCCACGACGGCTCCGGGGTCGCCGGTAAGGGCCTGGATCTCGTCGCCGGCGGTGCGTTCGAACGGCAACGCGAGCCGGTCGCCGGCGACCGCGTCCAGGGTGCTGAGGGCGGCGGGCACCCGGTCGGCGGCCCGCCTGCTGTTGCGCTGATCGGCGGTCACCACCGCCCAGACTGTTAAGTCCGGAACCTTCATCGTCACTGATTCAGTGTGCAGCCTGAATCGAGTGTTGTCCAGTGCCGGGAGCCTCACCCGTAGGGGTGGCATTGTGCGTAGTCAGGGATTCTTCAGGGCCTCCGCTGGGTACCTCGCGCCTACAGTGGAAACAGCTAGAACTGCCACGAGACAAGGAGCGACAGCCAATGTTGAGTTGGGGATTTCTGGGTTGGATCATTCTCGGCGGAATCGCCGGATGGATCGCCAGCAAGATCATGAAGACCGATGCCCAGATGGGCATCGTGCTGAACATCATCGTCGGAATCGTCGGAGGACTGTTGGGCGGCTGGATCCTCAGCGCGTTCGGCGTCGACGTGTCCGGCGGCGGGTTGATCTTCAGCATGCTCACCGCGATCGGTGGCGCGGTGATTCTGTTGTGGTTGGTCGGACTGGTCACCGGACGCCGACGCTGACCTTTGCGAGAAGGGCCGGCAACCTTGAATGGTTGCCGGCCCTTTTGCCGTCCCCGGGGTGATTGCCACCGCCGCGGAGTGCGGGGAGCATGGCCGGTATGAACAACAGCTACGACGTCATCGTTCTCGGCGCCGGACCGGTGGGCGAGAACGTGGCGGACTACGTCGTCCGGGGCGGTGGCCTGACGGCGGCATTGGTCGAGGTCGAACTGCTCGGCGGCGAATGCTCCTATTACGCGTGCATGCCGAGCAAGGCGCTGCTGCGGCCGATCACGGTCGCCGCGACGACCCGCGACCTGCGCGGCGTCCGGCCCACGACGATCGACATCGATGCCGTGCTGGCCCGCCGGGACTATTGGGTCAGCGACTACGACGACGCCGGCCAGGCCTCGTGGGCGGCCTCGGCCGGCATCGAGGTGGTGCGCGGCTACGGACGGGTGAGCGGTGAGCGCCGCGTCGAGGTGGGGGAGCGGACGCTGACCGCCCGGCATGCGGTGGTGGTGGCCACCGGCAGCCGGCCCGCGATCCCAGCCGAGCTGGCAGGTGTGCGTCCCTGGACGAACCGGGACGTCACCGGCGTGGTGGAGGTGCCGCCACGGCTGGCGATCGTCGGCGGCGGGGTGGTGGCCTGTGAGGCGGCGACCTGGATGGCGGCGCTGGGCAGCCGGGTGACCATGCTCGTCCGGCACGGCTTACTGGACCGTTTCGAGCCGTTTGCCGCCACCCTGGTGCGGGAATCGTTGGAACAGGCGGGGGTGGAGGTTCGGCTCGGCACCTCCGCGCAGTCCGCGGAACGCGACGGGCACCATCAGGATCGGCTCGGACGCCCGCACGGCGGCCCGGTCCGGCTCGCGGTCGACGGTGAGACGCTGGAGGTCGACGAGGTGCTGGTGGCGACCGGACGGGTGCCGAACATCGAGCCGTTGCCGAGTGGCGACCGCCCGGGCTGGCTGCACCTGATCGGTGACGTCTCGGGCGAACCGGCGCTCACCCACTGGGGCAAGTACCGGGCCCGGCTGCTCGGCGCGCGGCTGCGGGCAGCGGCGCTGGGCCGTCCGGTCGCCGACGAGCCGGGCAACGTGCCGGTGCCGCAGGTGATCTTCACCCATTCCGAGGTGGCCACGGTCGGCGCCACCCTCGCCCAGGCACAAGCTGATGACCCGGACGCCCGCGCCTTCGACGTTGCCATGAGTTCCGCCGCGGGTGCAGCGCTGCTGGTCGACCATCCGATCGGCTCGGCGCGACTGGTGGTCGGCGGCGACGACCGGCTTGTCGGCGCCACCTTCGCCGGCGTCGAGGTCGCGGAGCTGTTGCATGCCGCCACGGTGGCGATCGTCGGCGGGCTCACCGTGCAGCAGTTGTGGCATGCCGTGCCCAGCTACCCGACGGCGAGCGAGGTGTGGCTACGGCTGCTCGATCAGGCGATGGGCTGAGTGAGCCGGGTCAGCCGTTCTTCAGGGCGTCGGCCAGCATCGGGGTGAGCTTGTCCACCACGTAGGGCAGGCTGAGCGGCGAAGCGAAGTAGATGGCGCCGGCCAGTTCTCCGCCGGTGTAGAGCGAGCGCCCCGCCTTCACCGCGGTCAGCGAGGTGAAGCCGGGCACCTTCTCCAGCGCGGCCCGGTCGGCGTCCTTCTCGGTGCCCCAGAGCAGCACGTCGGCCGAGTTGAGCACACTGATCTTCTCCACCGGAATGTAGGCCTGCTCGCCGTCCTTGACGTAGGGGTCGATCTCGGCGGGGATCTCGAAGCCGAGATCGGTCAGGAACTCGGTGCTGAGCCCCTTGGGGTAGGCGATCAGGCTGCCGTCGTAGACGGCGTTCTGCAGGAAGATGGCCTTCTTGCCGGCGAAGCTCGGATTGCCGGCCGCCGCATCGGTGAACTTCTGCTGGACGGACTTCGTGAGCTGCTCACCTTCGGCGACCTTGCCGACCGCCTGGGCGATCGCCGCCAGGATCTCGGTCCAGGGCGAGAACCACATCGCGTCGGCGCGGGCATGGGCGATGGTCGGCGCGATCTTGGACAGCTTGGTGTAGTCGGCCTGCTTCATCCCCGAGTTGGGGCCGACGATCAGATCGGGCTTGAGCTTGGCGATCTCCAGGAACTGGAAGCCGTCATCGTTCTTCAACACCTTGGGCTGTGCCGAACCCAGCGCCGACTGCGCCCAGGGCCAGGTGGCGTAGGGCTGGTCGCCGTACCAGTCGGTGACGCCGATCGGAATGACGCCGAGGGCGAGCAGGAAGTCCTGCTCGGTGACTCCGACCGAGACCACCTTGCTGGGCTGGCTCTCGATGACCGTGGAGCCGTAGGCGTGGGTGACGGTGGTGGGGAACCCGGCCGGCGTGCTGTCCGACGGCGCCGCGGACGGGGAACCGGAAGCGGCCGGCGCGGGAGCAGACCCACACCCGACCAGGCTCGCACCCGCGACACCCAGCGCCGCCAGGCCGAGGCCGCGGCGGCTCAGCTTGTGCGCCCACACCGAATCGTTGTGCCCCATTGCCCATCCTTCGTCGTCGCGATCAACGCAGCACACACTAATCGGACTTAGGTAAGGCAATCCAAAGTTTCTCGTACTGTAGGCGCGTGCCAGCGCCCACCACGACCCCCGACGTGCGGCGCGTCCCGGTTCGGGTGGGCGGCACCGCGCTGTCCAGGGCCACTGTGCTTCTTGCGATCGGCGCTCTGCTGGCCGCCTGCTTGGCCAGCCTGATGGTGGGCGCGAATCCGCTGAGTCCCCTCCAAGTCTGGGCCGGCCTGCTCGGTCAAGAGCAGGAGGCGATGGACGTGGTCCGTGGTGGCCGGCTGCCCCGCACCGTGCTCGGCCTGTTGATCGGATCCGCGCTGGGCGCGGCGGGTGCGGTGATGCAGTCGATCACCCGCAATCCGCTGGCCGACCCGCAGCTACTGGGCGTGAACGGCGGTGCGGCGGCCGCTGTGGTGACTGCGATCAGCGTCTTCGGCATCACCCAGCCCGGTGGTTACATCTTGTTTGCGTTGATCGGCGCCGCCTGCGCGGCGGTGCTGGTCTATCTGCTCGGCACCGGACGCCGCAGCGCCTCGAACCCGGTGCGGCTGCTGCTCGCCGGGGCCGCCGTCCAGGCCGCTCTGCAGTCCTATGTGGTGGCCACCATGTTGGCCGACCCGACCGCCTACTACAGCTTCCGGTACTGGGACATCGGCGCCCTGACCGGCCGGACTCTGACCGATGTCGGCCCGGTGGTGTGGGTCCTGGCCGCCGGCCTGCTGGGCATGATGCTGCTGGCCCGGCCGCTCAATGCACTCTCGCTGGGGGAGGAGGCCGGACGCGCGCTGGGCGCCAACATTCCGGGCACCCGGACCGCGAGCGCGGTGGTCATCGTGCTGTTGTGCGGTGCGGCCACCGCGGCGGTCGGCCCGATCGCCTTCGTCGGGCTCGCCGTCCCGCATCTGGCCCGGCTCACCGTCGGCGTCGATCACCGCACGATGCTGCCGGCGTCCGCGCTGCTGGGCGCATTGCTGCTGATCAGCGCCGACGTGGTCGGCCGGGTGATCGCCTGGCCGCAGGAGATCGGGGTCGGCATCATCACCGGAATCGTCGGTGCGCCAGTGCTGGTCTGGCTGGTCCGGGCCCGGAGGGTCGGTCGGCTGTGAGCACGTCCAGCGATCTCGACAGGCGACTCCCGGAACCGAGCACCCTGCGGCTGGGTCCGTGGCGGGTGCTCGCGTCATGGCGGGGCGCCCTGGTGACGTCCGCCCTGGTTGGCTGTGCGGTGCTGCTCGTCTTCGCCACCCTGGGCACGGGCCCGCTGCCGGTGAACCCGTCCGAAGTCCTCGACACCGTGCTGCGTCGCACCGACGAGTTCGACTTCGTGGTGCTCGACATCGGGTTGCCGCGCGCCTGCGTCGGTCTGCTGGTCGGTGCCGGACTGGGAGCGGCCGGCTCGCTACTGCAGGCGTTGACCCGCAACCCGTTGGGCAGCCCGGACGTGATCGGCTTCGACTCCGGCGCCGCGGCCGGGGCGCTGGTGGCGATGCTGACCCTCGGTGTCAGCGATCGCACCGAAACGGCGATCTTCGCGATCGCCGGCGGGGGAGTGGCGGCGCTGGTGGTCTTCCTGCTGTCGTCGGGTGCCCGGGACACCGGCTACCGGATCATCCTGATCGGCATCGGGCTCGGCGCACTGCTCGACTCGGTGTCGGCGTATCTGCTCACTCGCAGCGGCGTCCGGGAGTCGATGGAGGCCACCCGCTGGCTGGTCGGCAGCCTGAACAGCAGCGACTGGCCGGACGTGATCGTGGCCGGCCTGGGCCTGCTGCTCCTGCTGCCCGCCGCGATCGCGTTGGGACGGCAGTTGCGGCTGGTGCTGCTCGGCCCGGAGGTGGCGTCCGCATTGGGTGTCCGGATGGGTTTCGTCACCGGGGCCACGCTGGCGGTGTCCGTCGGGCTGTCTGCGGTGGCGGTGCTGGCGGCGGGACCGATCTCGTTCGTGGCGCTCGCCGCGCCGCAGCTGGCGGCCCGGCTGGTGGGCCAGCGCCGGATGCCGTCGGTGGTGGCGTCGGCGGCAATGGGTGCGGTGCTGTTGACGGCGTCCGATCTGATCGGATCGCGTGCCTTCGGCGACACCGATCTGCCGGTCGGGGTGATCACCGGCGGAGTGGGCGGGGTGTATCTGGCGTGGCTGCTGTCCCGGGAATGGCGAAGGAGAATGTGATGAGCGGCGAGACGTCCAGGCTGGTCGCCGAACAACTGGAACTGCGCTACGACGACCGGGTGGTGGTCGAGGGGCTCGACGTCGCCGTCCCGGACGACCGGTTCAGCGTGATCGTCGGCCCGAACGCCTGCGGCAAGTCGACCTTGCTGCGCGCGCTGGCGCGGATCCTGCGGCCGCATGCCGGGAAGGTGCTGCTGGACGGCCGGACGATCCATTCGATGCCGGCCAAGGAGGTGGCGCGCACGCTGGGCATGCTGCCGCAGTCCGCCGTCGCGCCGGAGACCATCACCGTGCTGGACCTGGTCGGACGCGGCCGCTTCCCGCACCAGAGCCTGCTGCGGCAATGGTCGGACGCCGACCAGCAGGCAGTTGAAAAGGCGATGGACGCCGCCGGGGTGACCGAGTTGGCGGAGCGCCCGGTCGACGAGTTGTCCGGTGGCCAGCGGCAGCGGGCCTGGCTGGCGATGGTGCTCGCCCAGCAGACCGAGATCCTGTTGCTGGACGAGCCGACCACCTTCCTCGACATCACCCATCAGCTGGACGTGCTCGACCTGTGCGCCGATCTGCGGGCCGACGGCTACACGATCGTCGCGGTGCTGCACGACCTCAATCACGCCGCCCGCTACGCCGATCATCTGATCGCGATGGCCGACGGCCGGATCGTCGCCGCAGGCACTCCGGACGAGGTGGTCACCCCCGAGCTCGTCGCCGAGGTGTTCGGCCTGGCCTGCACGGTCGTCCCCGACCCGGCCACAGGCACCCCCATGGTGGTACCCGCGGCCCGCACCCGCCGCCGGCGCTAGGGATGTGCTCATCAAAGCCCCTCCCTCGTCATCCCGGACTTGATCCGGGATCTCTCCCGCCTGAGATCCCGGGTCGGAGCCCAGGATGACGCGAATGAACTGCGATCGCCCGGGTTCCTGCTACTTCCAGCCCAGTTCGCGCGCTACGGCGACCAGGTTCTCGAACAGGTGGGCGTTGTAGTCGACGCCCAGCATGGAGGGCAGCGCGAACAGCACGTAGTCAGCCTCCTGCACCGCCTGGTCGCCACGAAGATCGGCGACCACCTGCTCGGGCGGGCCGGCGAAGGTGGGTCCGGAGCGAGCGGTGCTGCCGTCCAGGAAACCGACCCCCTCACCACCCCGCTCGAGCCCGAAGTAGGAGCGGTCCTCGGCGGTGGTCAGCGGGAACACGCTGCGCGTGACGGCCGCCTGGCCGCCGGCGGTATGCCCGGCGGCGGCGAACGCCGTCCGATAGTCGCGGACCTGATCGGCCTGCTGCAGATGGAACGGACGCCCGTCGTCGGCCAGCAGCAGGGTCGACGACAGCAGGTTGTAGCCCTGCTCACCGGCCCGGACGCCGGTGGCGTGGCTGCCCGAACCCCACCAGATCCGGCTGCTGAGGCCGGGGGAGAGCGGCCCGATCGGCAGGTCCGGACCGCGTCCGGCAGCCAGTGCCCGGTGCGAGTGGGCCACCGGCTCGCCGGCGATCGCCCGCCGGAACAGTTCGGCCCTCTCGTGGGTGACGGTGGACCAGTCCTGGCCGTCGGCCAGCCGGTAGCCGAAGGCGGCCTGGCCGTCCGCGGCCGGCTCGGGCGATCCCCGGCTGATGCCCAGTTGCAGCCGTCCGCTGCCGATTAGGTCGGTGGCCGCGGCCTCCTCGGCCAAGTAGAGGGGATTTTCGTAGCGGAGATCCACCACGCCGGTGCCCACGTCGATGGTGGACGTCCGGGCCGCCATCGCGGCCAGCAGCGGGAAGGGTGCCGACAGGCTGTGGTCGAAGTGGTGCACCCGCAGCCAGGCGCCGTCCATTCCGGCGGTCTCGGCGGCGACGGCCAGCTCGATGTGGTCGCGCAGCGCGTCGCCGGCCGTCCGCACCCGCGAGCCGGGAACGTCGCGGTGGTGCCCGAAGGAGAGGAAGCCGATCTTCTTGGTCATGGTCCCCATCCTTGCGCGCTCAGCATCTTTGCGCTCAGTGCGGCAGGTAGCGCCGCAGCCAGTTGTGCAGCGGCCCGGTCAGCGCGAGCAGGAACATCGGCAGATAGCTGAGCACGGGAAACACGATGGTGAGCAGATAGGCGAGGGCGAACAGCGCCGAGGCGATGGCGTCGGCGAGGATGCCGCTGCGCAGGTTGGCGACCGGCATGTCGTGCAGTTCGGGGTGCCGCAGGGTGTACCAGCCGAGCACCGTCATCATCACGCTGGTTGCGAACAGCGAGCCGATGTACAGCGTCTTCTGCACCGGGTCGTTGTCCATCAGACCCACGATCGCGGTGGCGACCGGCAGCCAGACGATAGTGAACATCCAGGCGATGGTGAGCACCAGCAGCCGTCCGGTGACCAGGTGGACGCGGTCGAACAGCCGATGGTGACTCAGCCAGAACGCACCGATCAGCACGAAGCTCAACGCGAAGCTGAACAGCTGGTCACCGTTCTCGGTCACCCATTCCGCGGCGTTGCCACCTTCCCTGGCCACCTCGCTGACGCTTTCCATCAGCGGCAGGATCAGTAGCGTCATCGCGATCGCCACCACCGCGTCCGCGAACGCCTTCAGCCGTTCCGCGGAGGCCAGCCGGGACCGCTGGTTCTGCTCCGGCGGCGGGGTGTCCGTGCCGTTCTGGGTCGGATCCATACCCGGCATCCTGCCGCGCCGGGCCGGGTGTTCGGAACCCGACTCGGCGGTGGTGTCGGTCAGAACGGCGGTTCGACCGGCCCGAAGAGGGCGTGCGGGGCGCGGGTGCTGAACGCCCAGTACCGCTCGCCGAAGGACCAGTGCCACCACTCGGTCGGGTAGTTGACCAGCCCTGCGTCGGTCAGTGTGCTCACCAGGATCGCCCGGTTCGCCGCCGCCTCGCGGGGCACCTGGGCGGCCGTGAAGCAGGCCCCCGAGCTCTGCTCAGGGGTGGCGTCCAGCGGTGATCCCAGATCGAGTTCGACGCCGTCGGTATCGCACAGGGTGAGGTCGACGGCGCCCCCGGTGCAATGCGGGGCGACGTCGGGCGGCGCCACCCAGCGGGTCGCGAGATGGTAGAGCCGCGGATCGGTGAGGCCGGGGTAGTGGGCGCGCAACTCGTCGCGGTAGCCGTCCCAATAGCCCCGCTGCCGCGCCGGGCTGCGGAACGCCTCGACGATCAATAAGTCGATTCCGGACGGCAGCGCCGCGGCCGCGTTCGCCAGCCGCTCGGCCAAGCCGGCGCGGGCGTGATGCCAGCCGCCGGTGTGGTCGGCCTTGCGCGGGTCGATCCGCAGCCGCGGGATGGGACGCAGATCGACCAGGGGTTCGTTCGATTCACGGACCTCGATCGCGGTGACGCGCGGGTCGCCGATCAGCACGATGCCTGAGTCCGCCACCGGGTAAGTCTCGCATGCGGCATGGAGCGGCGCTCAGCCTCGATCGCCGGATCGAAGCTGAGCGCCGTGGAGGGGTCACAACTTCTTCATGCAGTACACGGTGCCGTTGCCCTTGTTCCGGCCCTCCCAGTAGACGCTGGTGGTGTCGGGGAACTCCTTGCAGGCGCCCATCCGTGCCGAGATCTGGCTCTGCTTCTCGACGATGCCGAGAATGGAGTACTGGGCGTCGGCTGAGCTGCAATCGACGACCTTGACGTCGTCCTCGCCGACCTGCTGGACGCAGTCGCCGGCCTTCATCGACGGGCTGTCGAAGACGCCGCTGCGCACGGCGATGCCGATGCCGATGGCGACGATCACTCCCACGATGGTGACCAGGAAGCGCTTGAGCACGCTCTTCTTCTGCGGTGCCGGCGGCTGGGGGGCGAAGGCTGCGGGCGGGTAGGTGCCGGGTGCGGCGTCCGGTGCTTGCGGCTGGCCGGCTGCGAAGGCCGGGTCGGCGCCCGGCGGGGGAGACTGCGGAGGTCCGGCGGGCGTTTGGGGCGCGTTGTTCTCGGGAGGCTGATTCGTGGTCATCGGGGGTGGTCCCTTCTTGGCAAGGCAAAAGATCGGCCGCCATTGTGTCAGCCCAGAGGGTCGGGTCCATCCAGGGCGGCGTGCTATGTGGCCCCAGTTTGATTCGCGTGGGCATTTCGGGGCGAGAGGACAGGTCATGTCGATAGGGCGTGTTCTGACATAATATTGCTTATCGGACACAATCTGATGGCAGTCCAGGTTCCCAATAAGGCTAGCTCCGGCGTGCCGTCGGTACTGACTTCAACCGGCCGATGTGGCGAGGTGTCGTCCGGCAAGGCAGGCTAGCGGAGTGAACACCACCATCGACCTGACGTTGCCCGACGGCTGGAGCGCTCGCGAACCTGATGAGCGAGATATCGCCCGGCTCGCGCAGTTGCGCGCGGATCACACCCGCAGCGTGATCGGCCGCGGCACACCGGACGTGTCTCTGGTGCTGTCCGAGGTGATCGGACAGGGCTCACTGACCCGGCGTCAGGTCATCGCGCTCGACCCGGACGGCCTCGCCCGGGGTTGGGCCGTCGCCCATGACCGCGCGGCGGGACGGTCGCTCATCGGGGTCGTCGTCGACCCCGACCTTTCCGCAGCCGTCGCCGACCCCGTCGCGGCAGGGCTTTTCGCCTGGGCCGGCCGGGCGGTGGACAGCTTCGTGTCGCTGCGCGGGCTCGACTTCACCCAACTCGACAGTGGCGCCTATGCACTCGATCCCCGGCAGCGGGCCTGGCTGGCCCAGGCCGGCTATCGACAGGTTCGCAGCTGGCTGCAGATGTCCCGTCCCGTGCAGGCCCTCGAGAAGGTGCCCGGCGTGCTGCCCGAAGCCAGGCCCGGGGTGCAGATCCGGCGCGTCCGCAAGCACGCCAACGGGGTGCCGATCGGTCGCGACGTCCGGACCGTGCACCGGATGCTGGAGGAATCGTTCGCCGACCACTTCAACTCCTACCGCGAGAGCTTTCCCGAGTTCATCAGCCGCCAGCGGGAGGACCCGGGTCACCAGTGGGACCACTGGTGGCTCGCCTTCATCGACGGCACTGACACCGAGGACGGCGTCCCGGCGGGCGCCCTCGTCAGCACCGTGCTGCCGCCGGACAGCAGCGGCGCTCAGGGCAGCTACGTCGACTACCTCGGCGTGCACGCCCGCGCGCGGGGACGGGGCGTCGCGAAGGCGCTGCTACACACCGTGATCGCCGACGCGGCCGCCCGGGGACGGAACCGAGTCGGCCTCGAGGTGGACGCAGACTCCCCCACCCAGGCGGACGGCATCTACCGCTCCCTGGGGTGGGAGACGTCCTACGTCACCGAGTCGTGGCACCAGACCCGTGCACGCGACACCGACTCTGAACGGTCCGAGACAACGCCATGAGCGGCCGCCCCTCACTGGTCGCCGTCGAGCTCACCAGGCGAGTCAGTCGATGGACGCGCGTGCGCTCTCGCGGGTCTTGACCAGGCTCGCAACGGTCGCCACTGCGATGGTCACGGCGATGAATGACAGTGAGAACCAGATCGGGATCTCGGGTGCCCAGGCAACCGGCTGGCCACCGTTGACGAAACCGAGTTCGTTCACGTGCAGTGCATGCAGCACCAGCTTCACGCCGATGAACGCCAAGATGACCGCAAGGCCTTGTGCGAGATAGACCAGGCGCTGCAGCAGATCGCCGACCAGGAAGTAGAGCTGCCGCAGTCCCATCAGCGCGAACGCGTTGGCCGTGAACACGATGTAGGGCTCCTCGGTCAGTCCGTAGATGGCCGGGATCGAGTCCAGCGCGAACACCAGGTCAACGAAGCCGATCGCGACGATCGTCAACAACATCGGGGTGACCCAGCGCCGGCCGTCCTGGTGCACGGTCAGCCTGTCCCCGTGGAAGTCCTCAGTGACCGGAAGCACCCGTCGGACGAGCCGCATGAATCGACTGTCGGTGGGATTGCCTTCGTGCCCACCGCGGGCCTGCTGGTAGGCCAGCACGAGCAGGAAGGCCCCGAAGATGTAGAAGACCCAGGAGAAGTTCTCGATCAGTGCTGCGCCGACCGCGATAAAGCCACCGCGCAGGATCAGAGCGATCACAATGCCGATCATCAGCACCTTCTGCTGGTAGATCTTCGGCACGGCGAAGCCGCTCATCACGATCAGGAAGACGAACAGGTTGTCGATCGACAACGCCTTCTCGGTGAGGTAGCCGGCGAAGTACTCGCCACCGTAGGTCCAGCCCGAGACGAGGCCGACCCCAACGCCGAAGAGCAACGCCAGCCCGATGTAGAAGGCGGACCAACGGGCGGACTCCCCCATCGACGGTGCGTGTGGTTTCCGGACGTGGGCGAGGAACTCGTAGACGAACAGGGCGATGGTGACGGCAATGGTCACGGCCCAGACGAGCGGCGTGATCTGCAAAAGGGTGCTCCCACCTTGGTGTGACGGATCGACACCAAGGTCTCTTCCATTCCCGAGAATCAGGAACCGGTGGCCCGGGATGCAGGGCATCCGTAATGACGAACCAACCGTGGCGGAGTACTCCCCTTGGACCACCTAGCGTACGCAACGCCGGAGATTCGCTCAAACCGGCGTCCCGGCCCGGGGTGTTAGTCGAGGCAGAACTCGTTGCCCTCGGGGTCGCGCATCACGATGAATCCACCGCTGAACGGTGGCTCGGGCTCGAACCGTTGAACGCGGACGGCGCCGAGGGTCATCAGCCGCTCGCACAACGCCTCCAGGGCGGTCATCCGTTCCTCGCCGGCCAGCCCTGGCGCGGCGCGGATGTCGAGGTGCAGCCGATTCTTGGCCTGCTTGTCCTCCGGCACCTGCTGGAAGAAGATCCGCGGACCGCGCCCCTCGGGATCGATCAGCGCCGAACTCGAGTTGCGCTGCTCGAGCGGCACCTGGGCGCGCTCCAGGAAGTCGTCCCAGGCGTCCAATGGGTCGACACCCTCAGGCACCTCCACCCCGGGCGGGCCCGGATGGACGTAGCCGAGGACGTCGCGCCAGAAGATCGACAATGCCCGTGGATCGTGACAGTCGAACGTGACCTGGAACTCGAGACTCATAGCGCGATCCTAGAACATAGTTTCGATTAATGCTAGGCGGCAGGGCCTACGTGCGTAGCTCGCGGCGTCGCAGCTCGACTGCCCAGACGTAGCTGATCAGCCATCCGAGCAGCCAGCTCGGGGTGAGCCAAGCCTGTAGGTTCTGGGTGGCGGCGGCGCCCGACACGGCGAGTACGACGTACACCGTGCTCAGCACGATCCAGGCGACATACCACCCACTCATCGCCGACATCAGGATGCGCCGGCGTCCGATCTGAACCGACAAGGCAGTGAGCGCGAACGGTACGACCATCCCCGATGCGGTGCTGGGCTCGATCACCGCACCCACGATCACGGGAACAATGCTGATTGCCAGCCACGCGGCCCCGACCCAGATCGCGGTGGGTGACTCGCCACGCAGATAGTGGCGGCGGATCCGGCGGGGCGCGGCCGAAGGGTACGTCGGCGGCGCCGATGGATAGCGGGGTGGCGGCGCCGATGGATAGATGGGCGGCGGGCTTGACGGGTAGGCCGGACCGTAGGTGCCGGTATGCGGCGGGTAGCCCTGTCCAGTCGCCTGGTGAGGGCTTGTCGAGGGAGGATCCGGGCGCCAGGGCGCCAGGGCGCCGCTGTGCCCCAGGAGTCTTCGAAAGATTCGTCGTCAGCGACGCTTGGGTCCGGCGCCTGTGCCGCCTCACGCTCGGCCTGCAGCGTTGCGTCGTATGCGGCGCGACGCGCCGGATCCTTCAGTACGTTCCAGGCGGTGGTCACCTCGCTTGCGACCCGCTCATCGCCGTCACCGGTGTCCGGATGGAACGCCTTGGCCAGCCTGATGTAGTTACGCCGGATCTCCGCGGTTGTCGCCTCCGGCGCTACATGAAGCGTGGCGTAGTGGTCGGGCGTGGGCATGGCTCAACGACCGCGACCGATCGACGCCGTGGAGTTGGTGAGCTGATAGACGAACTGCTCGACCTGCCACGTCCTCGAACCGTCCTGACGACTGGCCTGCACGACGATGGCTTCGGACGCATTGTGTTTGAGGGCGGTCACCGTCCAATACACCGAGCCGTCCGAACGCGAGTACCGCACCGCCTCGGCACAGAACAGCTCGGGGGGATTCGCTCGTGCCTCGACACCCTCGCGCACCCGACCGGGCAGGAAGCTCAGCGCGTGGTCGGCGTCCGACTCTCTCCCCTGCCCGGCCCCGGTGTCCGCGGCGGCCCGGGATTGTGCGTCGTCGGCGACGTCACCGACCCGGCGGACCGGTGGCTGCGCTGCGGCCAGGGTTCGGTAGGTCGGTGCCGACCAGGCGCCCGCCACCTGAAGCCGTCCGTCGGGTCGGGCCACCAGATCGCGATGACTGCGGGCCAGCACGACACCGCTCGGGTCGGCCGCCCACGCCTGCCGTCGCTTGTAGAAGCTGCCGTCGGATCGCCGCCGGGCACCGCTCTCCTCGATGGCCATGCTCACCACCGGACGCCCCATCGACGATGGCCAGCGGACGCCCATGTGGGCGGGAGTCAGGACGTCACCCGACCAGTCCGCCGTGGTGACATCTCGTCCAGCAGTGGAGGTGGCCCGCGAACTCGGTGAGGGGCGGGCCGGCGTTCCTTCGCTTCGACGGATCAGGTTCGACATCTCGAAACTCCTTGCGGTGTCGATCCTGACGCTAGCAGGGCGTGCCGACAGTATCCCGGTCACTCGAACAGGATGTACTCCGGCTGCGGCTTCAGCTTCAAGACCTCCTTGGCGGTCATCAGCCGCTTCCCGGTCTGCACGTCCTCTTGGTAGAAGAGCTTGAAGCCCGGGTGGACATACGACGGCCGGGTCTTCATCACCCGCTGGTAGGTGCCGATCTTGGCGGCTGGCGCTCCGATGCCGTCGACCGAGTTGATATAGACCACCCCGGGGTGCTCCTTGAGTGCCTTGGGCTGCTTCACGATGGTGACGTGCAGCTGGTGGAACAGCATCACCTTCTCGGGCAGATTGTTGGCGGCGGTCAGCTCGGACAGGTACGTCGCGACGTCGTTCAGTTCCTTGCCGGTGGTGCTGCCGAAGACCCGGCCGGGCAGCTGTCCCTTGCCGACCGCCCACTCCGGGTCGAGCGCGACGCCGACGTTGGGGTACTTCAGCCACTTCTCGAAGTACTTCACCTCGTCGATGAAGTCGGCGCGCCCGGGTTGAATGTTGAGCAGCAGCATCGCCTTGTGCTTGGTCGCCATGTCGTGCCAGCGCTTGATCAGCGACTCCGGCGCCCGCGTCCGGTACATGCCGTCCTTGCCTGGTGAACCGTGCACGGTGACGGCAATCAACTCCATCACGGGCATCAGCTCGCGGCCGCCGCGCCAGGCCTTGCCGCGCTGCTCGATCTCTTTCACCCGGGTCTCCAGGTCACCGATGCCGAGCCGGCCCTGCCCCGGGGCTCCTGGGTAGCCGGAGTAGCCGAACAGCCGATAGCGCGGGAACACTTCCCGTCCGCCACGCGGTAGTTCCAGCGCCGCGGGGGGCTCTGTGGTCTGCGGCGTCGACGGAGTACCTCCCGGCGAGCCTGACTCGGACGGGGTGGTTGCACTGCCTTGTGATGCCGGCGGCGTCGTCTGGCCGGCGGGTGGGGTGACGCTGCAGCCGGCCAGCAGCACGAGCATGGCGAAAGCGGCAAGACGATTCGAGGGCATTGCCCCATTCTTACAACGGCTCGCTCGGCGTCGCGCAGGTCGTCCGGCGGTTCGGCGGATCGGTGTGGCGTTTTCCGGACGCGGCCCACCGGGACCTCCGGGTGGTCTCCCCGGCGTGCCGTCGACGCCAGAAACGCAACTGACCGGGCCCGCGACGCGGACCCGGTCAGAGACAGCTGCTCAGAAGTTGATCATGTGTCCGGCGATGCCCTCGACGGCTTCCTTGAGCGCCTCGGACAGCGTCGGGTGGGCGTGGATGTTGCGGCCCACCTCGTCGGCGGTCAGATCCCACTGCTGGGCCAGGGTCAGCTCGGGCAGCAACTCGGTGACGTCGGGGCCGATCATGTGGGCGCCCAGGATCTCGTTGTGCTCGGCGTCCGCGACGACCTTGACGAAGCCGGTCGCGTCACCCAGGCCGTGCGCCTTGCCGTTCGCCGAGAACGGGAACTTGGCGACCTTGACGTTGTAGCCGCGCTCCTTGGCCTGCTCTTCGGTGTAGCCGAACGAGCCGATCTGCGGCTGGCAGTAGGTGGCCCGCGGGATCATGTCGTAGTTGATCGGCATCGTCTCGGCGCCGGCGATCGTCTCGGACGCCACCACGCCCTGCGCCTCGGCGGTGTGCGCCAGCGCGAGCTTCATGGTGACGTCGCCGATCGCGTAGATGCCGGGCACGTTGGTGCGCATGTAGTCGTCGATCTTGATCGCGCCACGCTCGGTGAGCTCGACGCCGAGCTTCTCCAGGCCGTAGCCCTGGGTGCGCGGTGCGAAGCCGATGGACTGCAGCACCCGGTCAGCCTCGAGCACCTTCTGCTCGCCGCCCTTGGCCGGGCTGACAGTCACCTTCACCGATGATCCGGTGTCCTCGATCGCCTCCACCTTGGTGGAGGTGAGCAGCTCGACGCCGAGCTTCTTGTAGGCCTTGGCCAGCTCGCGGGAGATCTCGGGATCTTCCAGCGGCACCATCCGGTCGAGGAACTCGACGATGGTGACCTTGACGCCGTAGTTGGCGAGCACGTAGGCGAACTCGGTGCCGATCGCGCCCGAGCCGCAGATGATGATCGAACCCGGCAGATTGTCGGCGAGGATCTGCTCCTCATAGGTGAAGACGCGAGCGCTGCGCGAGGTGCCGGGGATCATCCGGGTGGTCGAGCCGGTGGCGATGATGCAGTTGTCGAAGGTGACCGTCTCGGTGCCGGAGTCGG
>JBDHZN010000013.1:0-30077 GCA_039811845.1 Micropruina sp.
GCGGCCGACAGCCGGTCGCCGTACTCCTGGTTCGCCGCGTCGGAGGCGAAGTTCGAGACGTTGAGGCTGAAGCCGTCCGCCTGCGCGATGCCCGCGCGCCGGAGCGCGTCGGCCAGCCGGTTCGTGTCCTCGACCCAGCCAGGATGGCCCGCGTCAAGGTAGATGAGCGTCTTCTCGTTCGCGGCGAGCCGCTCGATCGCGCGCGCCAGCATCGCGTAGGTGTCGTCGGCGCTCGCCGCACAGTCCGCGTTCAGCAGTTGGGGGACGGCGTCCGGTTCGAGGATGACGACGACGCGACGCGACCCGATGACGTCCGCCACGGTGGCGATCCACTGCGCATAGGCGGTCGCGTCCGCGGAGCCGCCGGCGGAGTAGTTGCCGCAGTCGCGGTGCGGCCGGTGGTACAGCACGAGCACCGGTAGCGCGTCGGCCACCTCGGCCTCGTCGACGACGCGACGCGCCACGGGCGCCGGGTCGTCATGGGTAAGCCAGGTCGCCACCGGCTGCGAGACGATCGGCGCCAGCGTGTCGGCGTCCGGAGGCCCGAAGCGAGGCGGCCGCGGTGGCGACCGGTGACTGCGGATCGACCCACAGTCGCTGGCCGAACAGCGGGTTGGCCGGCGGCGCGGGCGCCTGGCTGCACGCGGGCAGCAGCAGGGCTCCCGCCAACAGGGCCGCGACTCGAGCCATCTTCACCACCGCTCGACCCAGGTCGTCACCGGCTGACCGCACACGTTCATGAGGACAGCATGGCCCAGCGCGGCGGTAGTCGCGTGCGCGGGCGCACGGTCGTTGCCAGCAGTGAAGGTATTGCTAGCATCGAATGCGGAGGTGATCATCATGGCGACGTTGACGATTCGGGATCTCGACGACCAGGTCAAGGCCGGCCTGCGGGTGCGGGCGGCCCACAACGGGCGGTCGATGGAGGCGGAGGCGCGCGTGATCCTGGCCGACGCCGTGGCGCGCGGCCCACTTTCGGGGCTGGGCACGCGGATCCGGGAGCGGTTCGGCGAATCCGGGTCGTCCCTCGACATTCCGCCACGCACGGACCTGGGCCGGGAGACTCCCGGCTTGACCGGCCGGCTGGGTTCGGACGAGTGATCGTCCTCGACACCAATGTGGTGTCGGCAGTGATCGGGGACCGGTCCGATCGCGCGATCGTCGCCTGGCTGGACGCCCTGCCGGAAGCCGTGTGCGTCACCAGCATCACCGCCGCCGAGTTGCGGCTGGGCGTCGCGTTGCTGCCCAATGGCCGGCGACGCGACCGGCTGGGTGCCGACATTGAGGCGATGCTGGCCGAAGACTTCGAGAGTGCCGTGCTCGCCTTCGACGGTGCCGCGAGCGAGGCGTACGCGGAGGTGGTGGCGGGCCGGCGTCGGCTCGGCCGGCCGATCAGCGTGTTGGACGCCCAGATCGCCGCGATTTGTCTGAGCCGGGATGCCACCCTGGCGACCCGCAACGTCCGGGACTTCCACGACACGGGCGTGACGGTGATCGATCCGTGGGCTTAGGGAAGCGCTGATCTCCGCTGGTCGAGCTTGTCGAGAACCCTGCTGACTAGGTGCTTTCGAGCTCACCAGCGGAGTCGGAGTCGATCAGCGCTTCCCAGTGTTCCGCTCGTCCGTCGGAGCGTCCGTGACCTGCGCGAGAGCGTGCCAGGTCGAGGCGATCCAGTTCCGATACTCCTCCCGCGGCCAGCCGAACGAGCGCGCGATGAGCAGACGTGATTCGGCGGCGGACAGCACCACCGTGGTGTCGGCCAGCCAGCGCACGTTGGCAGCGGGGGAGATCAGTCCGGATGCTGCGGCCGACTCCCAGAAGGCAGTCAGGAAGTCGCTGGTGTCGCGACGCCACACTGCCGCGGACTGCTGCACCGTCGGCTCGCTGCCTTCGACCTCGCCATTGACGGCCATCAGTCGCCACAGCCGTTCGTTCATCTCGCTCACTCCGTCGGCGAAGGCGAGTATGCGCTCGTCGAGGGTGGGCGCCGTCATGGCCCGCACGCTCCACTCCCGCTGTGGGAGAGGAAGGTCGTCGGTGTCGCCCTTCACAGCGACTTCGACGACGCGCTGGAACAGCTCAACCTTGGATGCGAAACGGAGGAACACCGTGCGTTCGGCGACGCCGGCCCGCTCGGCGACGGCGGCCATCGAGGTGCGTGCATACCCCTCGCTGACGAAGAGGTCGCCGGCGGCTCGGATGATCGACTCCTCGGTGAGCGCTCGACGACGTGCATGACGACTCAGCTGCATCTGCCAACTCCCTCTGTCGGCTCAGGGTATCAAGGTGCATACTGACTGCATTAATGCAGGGCAACTGCATTTGTGTGCGAGGGGGTCACCATGTCAGTGCCGGACGATCGCTTCCGCGGGTCATGACTCCAGGGCAGGGGTCGACCGGGCAGAAGAGTCGATTCCTCGAGCTGCTGCGGCGGCAGGCCTGGTCGATCTGCTGTAGCGAGCTCGCTTGGGAGGCGTCGCTGTGCGAGCGGATGAACGATCTTCTGGGCGATGGTGTCGTCGTCCATGTCGTCGGATTCATGCGGGCGGACAGCACCCTGCGGCTGGCGAACTGGGTGGACGCCCCGGAGCGTCCGATCGATGTGGCGTCGCAATCCGGCCTGGTGATCGACGCCTGTCGGCACCCAGGCATCCATGCCCTGATCGAGCGGGGAACGGCCTTGCCCGTCCGGCTCAGCGACGTCGTCGACCTTCCCCGATTTCGTCACACCGACACCTTCCGGCGGACACACGCTTATCCGGGTGATACGCGGTTCGCGTCCGGCGCGGCGCTGGTCAGCACCTCGCAAGAACTTGTCCTCTTCGGTGCGCACAGCGTTCGGAAAGACTTTTCCGACGATCACATGGAGATGCTCGTCTGGCTTCAACGGGTGCTTTCGCCGGCGCTCCTGATTCGGGCTGGGCTGAGCCGCCTGGCTGATGCCGTCAGCGCGCCGTCCGATGACTCGGCGGGGGCGCAGCCCACGATCAACCAACGGACGCCGCGGCTCCGGCTGCTCCCGACCGCCGACGGGACCGACGAGTACTGGCCCACTGGTCGCGAACAACAGGTGCTGGGCCTGCTCACTCTCGGTCTCACCAGCCGGCAGATCGGACGCCGGCTGGGGATCACCGAGCGGACCGTCCGGAAACATCTGGAATCGGTGTATCGCAAGGCGAACCTTCCGAGCCGGGTGGCGGCAGCTGCTTGGTGGCAACGTCATTCGGGATAGGGGTTCAGGCCGTCGCCTCACCGACGAAGGGCTCCAGCAGGTCACGAATGCCTTGCGACGGCCGTCCGTTGAGTTCTACGCGCAGCATCTCGGCGTAGCCCCGGTATTGACGGATGGCCTCAGCGATGTTGCCCTGCAGCAAATGCACGCGAACCAACAAACGCTGCGCGCTCTCGCGGAGGGGTTCGGTGCTGGTGGCGGCGAGAGCGATCTGCAATGCGTCGTACCAGCGCCCGCTCTCGATTAGTTGCTCGGCGATCCGGTCCATGGCCTGCAGGCGGATCTGGCGGAATCGCTCGCGCTCCACCGTCACCCAATCGTCATACCAACCAATCAGAAGATCGTCGCCGACGGCGATCAACTCGTGCGCCGTGGACAGCAGTTCCATCTCGGACGGTGATGACCGCAGCACATCGAGCGCCCGTTCACTCACCCGGAGCAGATCGACCTGGACACACGGACTCAGCGACAGATGAGTGTTCGATGTGCGAACCAGATCGAGCGGCTGTAGCCGCCACAATGCGGACCGCAGACTGGCACTGGCGTGCTGCTCATCGGAGTCGAGCCAGAGCATGCCACTGACATAGGCTCGTCGGACGGGCCTCGGTTGCAATGCCAGGAATCCGACCAGCCGCTGTGAAGCCGGCGTGATGGAGATGATCTCACCGTCGCATCGAAGCTCGAAGTCTCGGATGAGGTTCAGTTCCACCGCCCGCGGAACCATCCGTTTGATGCGAGTCATGGGGACTCCTCGCTAGAGAAGGTACGTGGCCAGCCTGAGCGATATCGGGCCGAGGAGAAACTGGGCGGTTTAGCCACCTTGCTTTTCCACATGCCGTACCCCGAACGACGAGCCAACTCCACAATGCGAGCACTGTGACCGGGGGCCATCACCGGACCGTCGGAGCGCCGTCACCGCGCCGTCACCGCGGGCGTTGGCCGACATCGGGGGCTGCGTCGTCCTCCCGGGTCGGACGGGGGGCTCACTGATCGATCGGGCACGACTCCACTAGCCGCAGGGTCCGCTCGACCTCGCTGCTGATCGAGCTGAGCCACTCCCGGACCAGGTCGAGGACGGCGGCGTCACTGGCGACCCGCTGTCGCCGCAACGGCCGCGGCTCGTCGTTGTCCAGCTCGTCCAGCGCGGCCCGGCTGACCACCCGATGCAGGCCATCGGCGTCCGCCCACACGGTGACCACGAGCACCCTGCGGGTCACCCGTTCTTCTTCGTCCATTGCGGTAGGGTCCGCCCCTGGGTGTCACCGCGGCGTGATTCGACTACCGGGTAGCGGCTGGCTGTTCTACCACCCCTACGCCCAGGAGCGGGTAGGGCGGAGATGATCCGGGGACTGGCTTCGCTTTCAGCTGCAAGGATGACTACTCGCCCACTACTGCCGTCGCGGCCCGACTCCGATTAGACGGGTGTCAAGAATCTGTTGTCCATCCGCAACTAGGCCAACGCTGCCGCGAACTGTGCCCTACGTGCCGAGGTGGCGAGGTCTGCTCGAGGAGCTCGCGCCCAAGCTGCCACCCCGAGGAGACCTCGGCCGCCGCGTCCCGTGGCTAGGCCGACGCCGAGCAGCAACTCGAGCAGAGTCTTCTGCGACTTGCAGGCTGGGCCGGACGTCGTCGTCGATCGAGCTGAGCCAGTCTCGAACGAGGTCGAGTACCGCCGAACTGCTGGCCGCTGGAGGCCGAGCCTCGTAGCCGTGACCGGGACATTGAGGGGTGGACCCTGCATATGGAAGTCCACTGATGCGCTTGTCTCCGCACTGTCCAGCGGCAACAGGCTTCAGCTCCGCCGTCTCGAGCAGGGGAGCGATCTGAGCCGCAACTGCGTACCAACCACGCAGCCGCAAGCACCGAAACGGCCACATCGACCCCCTCGTTGTTCGTCACAGCGAGCTTGCGGCTACCACTCCCAGTAGCTGGGTGGGTACCGCTCCGACTCGAGCAACAGGCTGCCTGCCACGACGAGGAGATCCGCGGCGGCCGGTCAGTGCTTCACACTACGGCGGGAGCCTCGCCGGTTGTCGTCACGGCCCTCACCGGCAGCAACACCATCGTGCTGTCGTCAGGCACGAGGATGTCCCTCGAAGCGGTTGAGGCAATCTGGGCGTCGGAAACGACGAGAGGTGTCGATGTGCGGGTCAGCGATGGTCACGGCCACCGGATGGTCCGTGACACTCACCGACGTGTGAACGGATAGCTGGACCATCGAGCATTCGGTCACTCTGTCAGTGACTCCACGTGGATTCTCCCAACACCCCCGGACGCCATCATCGCACGATCACCTGTACATCTCGGCCCGACTCCGGCCGGTGACGGGTGCGTGACGGGCGGGCGACGGCAGGGGGTCAGTCTGAATCGTGTCGGCGTCGATCATCATGGCGACAAGGAGCTTCTCATGACCACCACGCCCACCTATCCAGGGGTCTATGTCACCGAGGTGCCCAGTGGGAACCGCACTCTCACAGGGGTAGCCACGTCAATCACGGCCTTTATCGGTGGCGCCGCTCGTGGTCGACTCCACGAGCCGGTGTCGATCAACAACTTCTCGGACTTCCAGCGCAATTTCGGTGGTCTGGACCGCAAGTATGGACTGGGCTACGCCGTCCGCGACTTCTATCTCAATGGCGGCGGGCCCGCGCTTGTCGTCCGTGTCGCTCCAGCGGACGCACATGCGGCCAAGCTGAAGGTCGGGAGGCTGACGCTGACGGCGACTGGCCCTGGCGAATGGGGAAACGGATTGGAGGTGAGGGTCACTAGCCCGAGCAGCACCGAATCGGAGACAATCGCCGAGTCTCAAGGCCTCCCGAAGAATACAGAGATCTTTAACCTAGAAATCAAAGACGGACCTGCCGGTGACGCACCCGCGGAGGTTTTCCGCAACCTGACCATGGTGGACGGCCCACGTCGGGTCGACCGGGTGCTCGCCGCCTCGCTCCTGGTCACGGTCACGGGAACTTCGACCGGCGACAAGCCCAAGGACACACCGACCCCGATCAAGGCAACGGGCAAAGACGGTCGCGGCACCGACGGCGGGGAGTTCAAAGCAGCCGCCTACCTGGGCGAAGAGACAGACAAATTCGAAGACAACAAGAAGGGCCTCTACGCGCTGAACAAAGCCGATCTGGTCAACCTCATCGTGATCCCGCCGCCCACACACGCCGGTGAGCTCGACAAGACCGTATGGCAGGCGGCTCTGACCTGGGCCGACAAGCACCGGGCCTTCTTGATCGTGGACCCCGCCAGCACACTCACTGCCGCCAGCGCTCAAGGATTTGCCGCCGATCTTGGACTTGGCGGAACCGCGACCCGGAACGCCGCACTGTTCTACCCCCGCGTACGTCGGGCAGACCCGCTCAACGGAGGCGCCGTCGACACCTTCGCACCCGGTGGCGCGGTAGCTGGCGTGTTCGCGCGGACGGACGGCGCCCGTGGTGTGTGGAAGGCTCCAGCCGGGCTAGAAGCCGGGCTCAACGGCGTCGTCGCCCTCGACGTAGACCTGACCAACGACGAGCAGGGTCCACTCAATCAGGCAGGTGTCAACGTTCTGCGGACCTTCCGCGGCATCGGGACGGTCATCTGGGGTGCGCGGACCCTTCGAGGAGCGGACGTCCTCGCCGATGACTACAAGTACATTCCGGTGCGCAGGCTGGCCCTTTTCCTAGAGGAGTCGCTCTACCGCGGAACGCAGTGGGTGGTGTTCGAGCCCAACGACGAACCTCTCTGGTCGCAGATCAGACTGTCGGTGGGTGCCTTCATGCACGACCTGTTCGTCAAGGGCGCCTTCCAGGGCTCCTTGCCGCAGGATGCCTACTTCGTCCGGTGCGACTCGGAGACCACCACCCAGTACGACATCGACAGCGGCATCGTGAACATCAAGGTCGGCTTCGCGCCTTTAAAGCCCGCGGAGTTCGTGATGATCTCGATCCAGCAGATGACCGCTTCGGCGACGGCGTAGGAGGCTCCGATGGCAGAGTTCACGGTCAACGCACAACGTTTCGACCCCTACAAGAACTTCAAGTTCCGGGTGAGGTGGGACGGCCGCTACGTCGCCGGCATCTCGAAGGTGAGCGCACTGAAGAAGACCACCGAGGTGGTCAAGCACCGTTGCGGCGGCGACCCGTCGAGCAGCCGGAAGTCGCCGGGGCGCACCGAGTTTGAGGCGATCACCTTGGAGCGTGGCGTCACCCACGATGTCGAGTTCGAGCAGTGGGCGAACAAGGTATGGAACTTCGGCTCCGGACTCGGTTCGGAGGTGTCGCTGAAAGACTTCCGCAAGGACCTCATCATCGAGCTCTACAACGAGGCCGGGCAGGTGGTGCTCGCCTACAAGGTGTTCCGGGCCTGGGTCTCGGAGTACCAACCCTTGCCCGAGCTGGATGCCAACGCCAATGGTGTCGCGATTCAGACGATCAAGCTCGAGAACGAGGGCTGGGAACGCGACTACGCCGTCATGGAGCCAGCCGAACCGACCTACGTCGAACCGTGATGACAGCGGCTGGCACCCTCGCGTTGTGGGAGGCATTAGCTACGACGGCTCCCGCTGTCCGGGGCGCAGCGGTACTGGTCGCCCGTGGTGCCGCCCCCGACCTGACCACGGCCTGCGAGTTGCCGCTGGCGATGGCGGCCGCTGCGGCACTGGCGGAGTTGCGGCAACGGGTCGGCAGCGAACTCGAGACCGTGCTGGTCTGCCCGGAATGCGGTGAGGCGATGGACGTCCCTCTCCCACTCGATGAACTCGCCCGGACGGTCGCCGCGCCGGATCTCATCGAGGTAGGCGACACAGTCGTCCGCTCGCCCAACACGCGCGATCTGATGCAGGCACTATGTGGTGACGATCCTGCCATCGAACTGCGAGAGCGGTGCATCAGCCGTCCGGCCGAGGTGGAGCCGGATGCCTTGGCGGCGCAGCTTGTCCACGCCGCCGACCAGGTACTGGGAATGGCCGGGATGAGCGCCCGTGTCGACTGCCCGGGTTGTGGTCTTGGCACCAATGCCGACATCGACTTCGTTGCTCTACTCTCCGATCAAGTCGCCGAACAGGCTCGCGGGGTGCTGGCAGAGGTCGCCGATATCGCCTCGGCCTTCGGTTGGTCTGAGGCGGCGATCCTGGAACTGCCAGAAGCACGGCGCCACGCCTACCTCAGCCTCGCCCGCAGGGTATGAGCAACCATGCCGGATGCCTTCGATCGCGTGGTCGCCCGGACCACTCATCCGACCCGGCCGGTGCTCGTAGCCCGTCCGGCCGCCCGGTTCGAGCCGGGACGAACACCCAGGTTTGACGAGGTTGAGACGTTCCACGAGCGGCGACACCGGACCGCCGAACCACCCCAGGCGGAGACCGCAACACCGGCATTGATGCGGGCGGCTGACCAGCCCGCCGCGGCGGTGGTACCCGCGCCAGTTGTTGAGAAAGTGGGATTCGATCAGGAACCGGTGCCCCAGGCGGCTCCGCCAACCATCGCCAATCTGGCCGCTGAGCCCGGACCGGCCGCCGTTCCGTTGGCCAGAACCGTCGCCGCGGCGTCGCCAGAAATCCGGGTACTCGAGCCGGCCGAACTCCTGACCGAGCACATCGCGCCGATGCTCGTGGAGACCCGGGCGCTCACCCAGCAGGAAGCCGAGCGGTTGGTTGCCGTACCGCCGGCCCAGGCACACGACGCGCGGACGGATGGCCTCAACCCTGTGGCGCTTCAGCCCGTCGAGGTGCCCGCTAGTGGCGATGTACACGTTCACATCGATCGGCTGGAGATCCGGCGCAATGCGGCACCCGCCCCAGCTCCGACCGCCGCCCCACGCAAGCCGGTCGACCACGGCGAGTACCTGGCCCGCCAGCGCGACAGGTGGGCACGATGAGCAACACGCTGGCCATCGCCACGGTTACCGCCACGATCAAGCACGTCCTCCACGACTCGTTGGCCTGGCAGCCCAATCCGGTCGGCGGGGCTGATGTGACAACCCTGCGTCCAGCACAACTCGCGAACACCAGTCAGGTCCCGGCCGGACGCGCCGGGCTGAACGTCTATCTGTTCCAGGTCACGCCGAACCATGCCTGGAATCTCAGCGACCTCCCCACCCGCGACCGCGGCGGCCAGCTGACCCATCGTCCCGTGGCGGCACTCGACCTGCACTACCTAGTAACCGCGTACGGCAACGAGGAGGCGTTAGAGCCACAGCGACTGCTCGCTCGTGCGGTGCTTGCGTTGACCGCGAAGCCGACCCTCACCCGCGAGGTGGTGGACGCCGCGATCGCCAAGTTCAGCGTCAACCCGACCACTTTCCTGCCCAACTCCGACCTCACCGATCAGGCCGAACTGGTGAAGATCTCTCCCACCCCACTGTCGCTGGAGGAACTGTCGAAGCTCTGGGGGGCCTTGGGCACGCCCTACCTGCTGTCGGTGGCCTACACGGCCACGGTCGTCCTGCTCGAGGCCGAACTCCCGACGCGACAGGCACTGCCGGTGCAGACCCCGCTGGTGGAAGTTCAGCCGTTCACTCGTGTGGTGCTCGACTCGGTGCGGACTGCGGACGACGGCCCACCGGTGACGGGAAGCAGGCTCATCCTGCGCGGCTCAGGCCTGCTCGGCACCACGACGTGGGTCACCATCGGCACGACGCGGCTCGCACCCGCCGCGGACTCGACACCCAGCGCGTTGTCCGTGACCCTGACGCCGGACGTGCCCGCCGGCTTCCACCGGCTGCAGGTGGTGCAGGTCAGGCCAGCCGGCATCGAACCCGAGCGCGTCCTCGCCCGGTCCAACGGCCTGCCGGTGCAGGTGCTGCCCACCGTCGGAAACGTGACCGTCGCCGTCGCCGCCGCCGACGTTCAGGTCAGCGTCGATCCACCGCTGCGGGAAGGCCAACGGGCGACCGTCAACTTCGCCCGGACGAGCGGCGGGCTGGCTGGCGATCCGCCACTGGTTGCGGCCGCCTTTCCCACCATCACCGGTCCGCCGGTCACCCAGTTGGCTGTGCCCCGCGGCCGACTGACTGCCGGGATCTGGCTCATACGGGTGGAGGTCGACGGCGCCGAGAGCGTCCCCACCCTGTCCGGCGGGGTCTATGCCGCTCCGACCGTGACCCTGCCATGACCGAGGCTGTTCCGGCATCGGCGGACCTCGAGCGCGACCAGGTGGTCGCCGAACTGGCGGTGGTACGGGCGTTGCTCGCCGGCAGGGACACACGCGCCGCCCAGCAGGAACTCGGCCGGCTGCGAGCCATATCCGACGAACCCGGCCGGCTGGACGTCATCGAGTCGGCGTTCGGACTGTCCCCCTTCGAACGGCAGGTGCTGCTGCTGGCCGCCGGACCCGATCTGGTCGGCGAGGTCGGCCACGACCTACTTGAGTTCACCGGACAGCCGCGACTGACCTTCGCGGCCGCTCTCGCCAGGCTGCCTGAGGCGCACTGGGACGCGCTGACTCACCGGGCACCACTGCGCGGCTGGAGCCTGCTGCGGGTGACGGACGCGGCGGACTCCGTCCTCACCTGCCCGCTGCTGATCGACGAACGAATCGTCCACTTCCTGGCCGGTGTGGACGTCCTCGACGAGCGCCTCGAACTACTGAGCGCGCCTGTGGCGCCCCCTTTCCCCCTACCCGCTTCCTACGCCTCGATTGCCGGCGAGATCTTGGACCGGTGGTCGGAGGGAAGTGCGGTGGTGTTGCGCGGCCCGCAACCGCGCACGGTGCGGGCGATCGCGGCCGCTTGCTGCCACTCGATCGGGCTCGGGCCACGTCTGATTGCGGCCGCCGACCTGCCGACCTCCGCCGCCGCGCTTGCACCACTGGTCCGACGCCTGGTTCGGGAGACCGTGCTGGCCCGGGTCGGCTGGCTCCTCGACTTGGACGACGCCCCGCGGATCCTGGTCGACGCGCTCGGCAAGGCGCTGACGGGCTCAGACGCACCAGTCGTTCTGCTGGCCTCCAGCCGGCCGGGCGCACTCTCGCTCGACGGTCTGGCTGCGCCGGTTCTCGAGGTTCCGCGCCTCAGTGCGGGGGAACGTCGCGACGCGCTCGCCATGGCGCTCCGGTCGACCGGGATGACCGTTGCCGATGCCGAGGTCGAAGCTGCCGCCGGGGCTTTCGACCTCGCGTTGCCCGATCTGGAGGCTGTTGCCGTGGACGTACTGAGTGGGCACCCGCTGTGGGCCGCTTGCCGCCGCCGACCACGGGCCGAGGTGGGTTCGCTGGCTCACGTGCGCCACCCGTCCGCGGCCTGGGAACAACTCGTGCTGCCCGAGCCGCAACTGGCACAACTGCACGCGCTCGCCGCCGCCGTGCGGCACCGCCCGACCGTCCTGGACGACTGGGGGTTCGGCGTCGGCGCCCGCGGACGGGGAACCACCGCTCTGTTCTCCGGCGACTCCGGCACCGGAAAGACCTTCGCCGCCGAGGTGATCGCGCACGAGCTCGACCTCGACCTCGTCCAGGTCGATCTGAGCCAGATCGTCGACAAGTACCTGGGCGAGACCGAGAAGCGGCTCGCGCAACTCTTCGACGCCGCCGAGGACGGCGGCATGGTGCTGCTCTTCGACGAGGCCGACGCCCTGTTTGGCAAGCGAACCGAGGTGAAAGACAGCCACGACCGCTACGCCAACGTCGAGGTCGGCTATCTACTGCAGCGGCTGGAGGCATTCGCCGGTCTGGCCATCCTCACCACCAACGCCCGCTCCGCCCTCGACCCGGCCTTCACCCGGCGCCTCTCGATGATCGTCGACTTCCCGTACCCCGACAAGGAAGCCCGCCTCCGCATGTGGCGCCAGTCGATTCCCACCACCGCCCCGACCGCGGATCTCGACCTCGATCGCTTGGCCGACAGCGACCTTTCCGGGGGACCAATAGCCGCAGCCTTGCTCCAGGCCGCCAACCTTGCGGCCGATTCCGGTGGTCAACTGACCATGGAGCACTTGCGCCGGGCAATGGCGTGGGAGCTTGCCAAGACTGGCCGAGTCACAACCGGCATGTTCACACGGTAACCTGTCAGCGCAGCAGCTTGTGCCGGTCATCCTCGTCGGCCATGTGCCGAAGCCGTCGCAACTCCTTCACTCCAAGCCACTCCGGACTTCCCTTCTTCATGAATTCGGCGATGAACCGGTCCAGTGAGTCGACGTAGTTCGCCACATCCTGCCGGAACACTGACGTTTCGAGAGTCGGGAAACGCATGGCCTCCAAGCGGTCATGCCGCTCAATAAGGACCGCGCGCGCGCGGCCGAACCCGGTCGCACACAGCTCAGCGGAGGACGCGGACACCAAACCGAAGGGGTTGGGATCCGGCGGGACGAACAGACCGAAGGGGTCCAGGTCGACTCCCGGCGGCCGCTGCGGTGACGGGCCAGGCAACAGCTGCAACATCCCTGAACGCGGCGGAGGGACCGCCAACTGCTGCTGAGCGCGGTCGAAGTTCTCCTGCCGGCGCTTCTCCTCGTTCACCACTCTCTCTGCGGCGGCAGCCCGGCGGTCCTCGTCGATCTTGCTCTCTAGCGCCCCCAGGAGCTTGTTGAGGCTTCCACGCTCCTGAGCCAGCTGGTGCTGGCTGGCTCCGTCGGGCAAGGGCTTTTCGCCAGCAGCATCCAACTCTGCGAGCAGTCCTCTGACCTGAGCTCTCAACTGTTCTGTCGTCACCGTCGGGTTGGCCGCCTTCGCGACGTCGTCCTTGAAGATCATCAGCTGTTCAGGGTCCTTCAGCCCGTAGTAGCTTCGCAGTTCGCTGTCCGGCGGCAGCTCGTTGCCGTGCGCCTCCATATAAGCCTTCAGGTCGCTCGAGCGTTGCTCAACGCGCGCGGTCTCCCAGCTGAACTGCATGGTCGCGCACCAGACCTGGATAGTGACAGCTAGGGCGGATCCACCCAGCCCGGTGACCGCGTTCGTCATGTGCAGACCCTGGCCGGCCAACTCCGCGATCGCGACCCCGATCGTCCCGAGCCCTGTGACGAAGTGGCCATGACTGAGATCCTCCAAGCCCCGAAGGGCATCCGGTCCGACCATGATGAGCCCGACGATGGGTGTGACCGCCTTGCCCAGCCGCCGCTCAGCGGCTGACATGCCGGCCGCGCTCAGCACTTCGGAAGCCGTCCGGACGAGTGCCTTCTCTTCAACTTGCACAAACTTGCTGGCCACGCGCTTCTCCATGGCCTCGTTGATCTCGTTGCTCAATGTCTGCGCGGCCTGCTTCTCGAGCGCCCCGTTGGCCGCACCGACTCCCACAACAGCCGGTGCGGAACTGCCCTGCGTCGGAAGGGGCGCGCTGTAGTTCGGCACCCGAGTTCCGCCGTACCGGAACTGCCCTTTCGCGTCACGCACGTATTCGAACAGCTTCCGACCGGATCGCCGATCCTCGGAATCGATGGTGTCGATCACTACCCGATCGGCAGATGACGCCGTCAACTGCTCTTTCAAAGCATCGAAGATGCCGTTGATTTCCGCTCGCGAGAGCTCGATATGTGTGGTAGAGACACGCAGCTCCCCGCCAATTCGCATCTGCTTTCCAGCAACCATGGTGTTGACGTTCTGGGCGCTGAGTTGGCTGCCCGGCGCGAGCTTGCCACGGATGGCCTCACGCACCGCCGCAACCGGTTTGACGTCCTGGATCGGGAGCGTCGCGACGCCGGGGAGCGAGCGTGGATCACTGACGCCCAGCGTGCCAGTCGCCGGGTGCGGCCCAGCCGGCGTCCGCGGCATGCTGCGCCCACCGCCTGCGTCGAGGGTGGGGCGCACGCCTGCCGGCGCACTGGTGACGTTGACCACCTCCACCCGATGCTCGGCGCCGCCTGTCCACTGCACGTAGAAGTCAGGCGATCGTCCGCCTCTGGCGCTCGGGACCGCCTGGCCCGCCTGGACCTTCGGATCGCGGATCAAGTCCAGGAAGGTGCGCAACTCTCCTGAAGCCTGCCTTGACGTGACGTAGGACTGGGGAACACCATCCCGGGTGAGGCCACCGGTGAAGCGCAGCATCTTCTCCAGGTTGTCGAGCGAGCCGGCGTATGCCGCTGGCCCAAACGCCTGCAGCTTGACAAGGTCCTGCGGGGTGAGCAATCGGGCCAGCGTTGACGGGACGGGAACCACCTGCTGTCGTTGAACCCGGCCCGCGACCCCAGGGCCGAGAGTCGCCTGCTGTACAACGTGGCCGAGTTCGTGGGCCAGCAACTGCCTGCCCCGCGCAGTATGCGGGGCGTAGTTGCCGGCCGCAAACACAATGTGGGTTCCCGCTGTGTAAGCCTCGGCGCCAAGAGCCCGTGCCGAGCGGTCTGCGTCCACGTCGTGGTGGACTCGGACGTTGGCGAAGCTGTGCCCCAGCCCTGCCTCCAGGACGGCGCGCGCCTGTTCGTCGAGCCGTGATCCAGCGTTCGGGACGGCATCTCGAACGATTCCCGGCGTTACCTCCTCGATTGGGTGATACCGAGTACTTGGACTGGCGTCACCATGGGGGCTTGCTCTCCACGACACCTGGGCCGCGGCCGTGTCCGCGGCCCTTTCGAGTTCGGACTCGGTGATCGGCCGAGCCGTTCGGAGACCTGCCTTGGGTTCGGAGCTCGCGGAGCGAACGGCTGGCACATGCAGGGCACTCCGGAACGCGGTCATCGGTGGGTGATCTCAGGAGCGGGGCTGGGGCGGGCGACCTGGTCACGGGCGCCCAGCGGTTGCCCAGGACGCGACTCGCCGCCGAGCGGTACCTCACGGCGAGGCGCCCGCCTGTGGCTGATCGCGTCCTGGTAGGTCGTCATCCGAGTTCCAGCCAGAACCAGGTATCGAACACCCCGCCGGTGACGTCGTCATCGGTGGGCAGCTGGTACAACGTCTGCCCGTTGTCGTTGAACGAGATCACATGCGTATTGAGGCGCAGCGACTGGTCGCTGCTCAAGATCGCCCAGCCGTCGAGCTGAAACCGCATCAGGATCGGGATCGCAGAGTCATCAATGATGCCCTGATCCCGCCACCCTATCACCGTGTCAAAGATGCCTTTCAACAACTCAGCGATGCCGCCGTTGACGCCTTGGCTGGGACGCCAGAAGATGATGTTCTCCTTGACCTCGAAGAACCCATTGATCTCGACCCGGTGGGTACCGAAGGACTGCTTGATCGTCGGCCAGGCAGGAAAGGCGCCGGTCTGCGGCATCGGGAAGGGCACCTCGATCAGCAGGCGTCCGACCGGCTTGCCGATCACGCTTTCCGGCAGAATGGCGTCGTCCAGATCCACCTGGATGCCCTCCTCGAACTCGTGAGGGAATACGCGCGAGTCGTTCAGCAGGTCGCGTCCTGCCACGAACACGCCCGTGATGTGCATACCGGGAGTCCGCGTGCTGCCCACATCGCGGCTGATCCGAGCGGTAGCAACCACCGCGACGTCGGTGGGGTTGCCTGTGCCGTCGAGGCGCTGAACCGTGAGGGTCTGGGTGGTCGGGCCGGCGGCATTCAGTGTCCAGCGCACCGCGGCGACGCCGTCCGGACCCGTCTTGACGACGCCCGGGCTTGCGATAGTAGCCAGGGTGCCGGCCTCACGTAGGGTGCCACCCGCCGCTGTGAACTGGACCAACTCACCGACAACCGGTAGACCGCCTTTGCGGACGACGACCCGCACCGGTTCGTCGAGCTCCGCCCCGGCGGGGCCCTCCTGCCCGTCCCCGCCGACTAAGTCGATCGAAGCCAGGGAGGTGAGTGGCGGGAACAGCTTGCGACAGTCGTCAAGCATCCTCCACACGCCGCCGGCGTTCTCCAGAACTCCTAGCGGGGCCCGATGGTAGTCCGGCCCGGTCGGCGGCAACTCAAGCGGCCTTCCGGCACCGTCTCTGGGCCACTCGAGGGTACCCGCCAGCGCCTTCACGCCATACGCGAGCCGGACGGTGCGGGCCGGGATGAGCCAGTAGTCGCCGACCTGGGCGTCGCCAGCTTGGACACTGAAGCGGACTGTGACGCCGCCTTCCAGCGCCTGCGGGGCCGGCCCCAGCGGGAACGGCCCGGCGCCATCGGGGCCACCGTCCCACCGCCTGACGATGGGCGCCCGACCGATATCGGCCATGCTCGGCGGGGTACCGGTCGACCACGTCACCTGCAGGGCCAGTTCGTTGACCACGGCGTTCACGATCGCAAGGTGTCCCGGTTCCCGGCGCAGCCGCAGATCGGTGCTGGTCACTTCGATCAGGTCCCCGGCGTGGATCGAGAGCTGCTCGTCCCGCCCAGACCGGTCGATGATCAGGGTGGTTACACCCGCCGCGGTCTCCATGGCGGTAAGACCGGCAACTACCGAGCCGTTTTCGCGCGACCATAGGAACCTTCCGGTGCCGTTCTGGATGTCGTGCACCTCTACCCGGTAGAGCTGGTTTTCCAGCAGCTGGTAGCCGCCCCCGGTGGCGATGTCGCAGGCGTTCGCGGCCGCCACCGAATCCTCCAGCATGGCGGTCATCAACGGACGCAACGGCATCTGCTTGGCGACGGCCTCAGAGCAGGACTCGCCGCCGTCCATGGCTTCCACCCTCACCTGCCAGACGGTCTGCGCGCGGTTGGCCGTGTCAGGTCCGCCGAGCGCGGATTCCAGCAACTCGGGACGGTCGTCCGGCGTGACCAAGTGATCGAAGACGTACAGCCATGCGGCGTACCGACCGGACGGACCCGGCTCCGCAAGACCCGGAGTACCCCCCGCGGTCGCCAGGAAGGGCTGCTCTCTGAGCTGCCAGGCCCCCTCGCGGTTGGAGGAGTGCGGCTGCGCCTCGGCGAGGACGCCATCCACGTAGTAGTGGCCCGGCACGACGCCCAGCTGATCCCACGGCTGCCCGCTGGGCGGTTGCCCGGTGGCGAGGTCGACCAGCGCGAACGGTCCGGGTCCGCCGTCAGGCGAGGCCGGGCCGCCGGCCGGCCCAATGATGTCGGCCGCCCGAGCCTGGTCGTGGTGAGCCGCTATCTCGGCCTGCTCATTCCACTCGGCATCCAGCAGCACCCGTCCCTGCTGCATGACCACCGACCGGAATCCCAGTGCAGGATCGAAGGTGCGTCGGGTGAGATCAGCGTGCATGTCAGCTCCCAAACAGTCCGAGGTTCATTCCAGCCGGCAGATACGGCTCGACGAGGCGCCGGGCCGCGTCCATCCGGAGCGGACGGCGAAGGTGGTGGTGGACGCCCATCTCGGCGCCGAACTCGCCGCCGCGACGGATCGAGGCCGGCGTGGCAACGGCCAGGCCCGGGTAGTAGGGCGAGCCGGGATCGCTCGCCAGATAGGTCGGGACATCGGTCCCCGCTCCGGCGTCGTTCGCGGGGACGCAGCGGAACCGGCGCGGTGTCCTCGACCTAGCCCCGAAGTAGCTGAACCGGGCACAGCCGCGCTGCCGGTCCGCCACCAGGACCAAGCCGTCGCAGATGGATGAACTCACCGACAGCAGGCGACAGCCGACCTGCCCGAACAGGGTGGAGCCGTGGATCTCGACGCTCGTGCCCGGCGCCGCCAGGACCGGCCCGATGAGACCGCCGAACTGAGGGTCGAGCACACTGTCGCTGATCGCCAGGTTCGGGACGGTGTCGGCCAGGTCGACGCCGCCCACCAGGCAGCGGCGCAGGGCGACGATCAGTTCGTCATTCTCGGCGTCGGGCGCCGTGCTCAGCACCCGGACCCGACCGGCAATCGTGCACTGGCTGATGGTGAGCGATTGGAGGCTGCCGGGCTGAACCTCCACGTCGCCCTCGATCACGAGCCCGTCCAGCACTACGGCACTTCCCGAATCGCCGGAGATCAGCATGTTCCCGACCACCCTTGGCCGTTGTCCGTCCGGGGAGTAGCGGCCAGGCACGGGCGCCTGCACATCGCCGCCGGGCAAAGTCCGGCCGGGCCAGTCGGCGGCCACCAGCAGGATCCGTCGGCGCTCCGGCACGGCGACCGTGAGGTTGCCGGGGTAGACCTCGCTGTCGACGACCGACAGCACCTGGCTGCCGCCCGCCCCCTCGGTGGTCGCGGCGGTGTCGCCCCATCCGCCGTGGATCGCGGCGAGCCCGTCACCGATCGACGTCTCGAAGCCGGGCCGCGGTGCGGCACCAACCCCGACCTGCCGCGCGATCCGGTCGCGGTTGGCGTCGACGCCGGCCTCGCCGGCCAGCGCCTCCTCGTGCGCGAGACTGCGGTCGTAGGTGCCAGCTCCTACGTCCGCCAGTGCGCCGTAGTCGTGCCGAAGGTGCATAGCAGCCGGGTCGGCAGCGACGCCGTCCAGGATGGGATGCAGAACTCCGCGTACCGTGTCCACCATCACCTGCCATCCGGGCAGTGCAGCCAGGGTCTCCAGCCCGCACACCCGCACCCGGTCGGGCGTGAGCGGGTGGGCGCCGTCGATGCTTACCGAGAGCGGGATCGGTTCGCCCTTGGTGCCGGCGCGGGCGGCAATCAAGGCGGCCAGCAGGCGGCGCGGTCGCAGCGGCACCGGCAGATCGGCCTCGGTTGCCAGGTGCTCAACCTCGGCTTCGACGGCCGGCTTGACGAACAGCGGCTGATCGAAGCCGAGCGGGTGGACGGTCCAGCCGGCAGCCGTCCTTCGGGCCGGGACATCTACTGTCTGGCTGACCTGCACCGGGAAGACGAAGACCCCGACATCACAGATGTTGTAGCGCCCGCGACCACCCGTCCGGCCCGGGTCGATGGGGCGCACCTCCCCAGTGTGGGCGAACCGGGTCAGCGCGCCGGCCGCCAGTCTCGGGGATTCGAGTTCGGTGGACGCCGCGCCGCGTATCGTCCCCCAGGCCGGGCGGTCCAGTCGGGAGTGGTTGACGTGGGTAGTGGTTCCCAACAGGGGGTGATACTCGACGGCCTTCGCGGGCCAGCCGGTGACATCGCGCACCACCTGTTCGAGGACGGCGACCGTCCCCTTGCGCTGCCGGTACGCGACGGTGTTGGCGATCACTGCACGCCGGCTCACACCAGCTGGGGCCCCGAAATCTGCGGGCAGCCCCACCAGGCCCACCAGGTCGGCGAGGTAGGGAAGCACCCATTCCGGTGCGGTCTCGACGAACCAGGAGTCATAGAGATCGCCGAGATCTCGTTCGACGAGCGCCAGTTCACCAGCGACCGCGCCCAGCAGCTGGCGCAGCAAGCCGCCAGATTCGGCGTCGCGCGCCATTACGTGCGGCGGCAGCAGAGAGGCCAGGTAGTCGGTGCGCTCCTGCCGGTGCTCGACCGGAATAGTCATTTCAGCACTACCTTCGAGAGTCGTAGGGCTTGAGCAGGCAACAGTTTCGACGCATCGGACGGCGTGGCATCCGGCGCGGCGAATCGTCCAGGTTGCGGGGCGAGCAGATGACGGGTGGCGCCTGGCAGCGGCACGGGCGTCTCGTCGTTCGGCGCGCGGAGCGCCAGCGTGGGCATCGTCGCCGACACCACGCCCTCGACTCCGACGACGACCACCAGCACGGCTGAGGCGGTCAGCGCCGTCACCAGGTCGAGACTGCCGAACCTGGCGAGCAGAATTTCGGTCGCGGCCGCTTTCACCTTGTCCGCCTCGTAGTGCCGGTCGACGGTGAGCCCCAGCGAGACCTGGACGTCCAGTACCTCACCAGGCAGCACGAGCCGGGGCGCCCGCGCCTCACGGTGGGCATCCAGCGTGTCTCGGAGCGCGGCAATCAGATCCTGGTCAGCTGGGTCGCCCGCGGCGTCGAGCACGGACAGCACGACCGTGTCGGCGAAGCCGTCCCAGACCAGGTCGGCGCGTGCCCATCCGACTCGCGCGTAGCCGCGGGCGAAGTCCTGGTAGTCCGCGACCGAGACCGCGCGATCGAGGGTCCGGATGCGCAGCGGCGCGTTCGTCCGGGCCGACTCCAAGTCCTCTGGATCGACATAGCCGCTCGAAGCAATGAGGTTCGTGACCTTCGAGATCCCGCGCGGTCGGCGCACCAGCAGGCTTATCTGGTCAGGCTCGGCCTCACCCTCGGAGCCGATCCCAACCCGGTACCGGGCGCGGACGTTCTCGACGCCGGTCGGCAGTCGTGAGCCGTGGACTCCGTCGCCGAAGGTGACGGTCGACCGGCCGTCCTCGGACTGGCGAACTGTGTACACCTGATCGGTCGGGCTGGCGTCCCGCAGGGTAGGCACCTCCGTCCAGGCGACGTCCTCGACCCGCACCTCAAGGGCGGCCACGGTCCCGGTCGGTGTGGTGGTGGTCGGCAGGTAGGCGAGCGGCGCCCGGCGCAGCACGAACTTCGGGAAGGCCACCCGTCCGTCGCCGCTGCCGAGCACCTGCTCGACGGTCTCGCCGTGGCTGGCCCGCACCACGTTGCCGTGGACCCGGACGGTCTCCGCGTGGTAGGAGTGGGCGAGCTTGGCGTCAAAGGTGAGGCGAAGGAAGTCGTTGTCCAACTCGCCCGATTCGATGACGGTCCTCAGCTCACTGGCGTACCCGCCTTCGACCGTGGCGCCGGTCACAACCACCAGACGGCCGACCGGCAGCGTCGGACTAGTTCGGATGGTGTCCAGGGACTTCCCGTCAGACCAGTCCCCCTTGCCGACTGGTTCTGTGCTTGGCGTCCAGGTCGCGGGCAGGTCCTCACTAGCTGTGTGCACGGTCGTTGCGCGTCGGTAGTATTTGCTGAGTTGGTCGGTCGGCTCGACTGTCAGCCGCGTGATCCGGCCGGTGAGCGCATACTTGGTCGCTCCCTCGGCAGCGACGGAGGTGACCCGGACGGGAATCGTGCCGGCGCCGGCCTCGGTCCGGCCCTCCAACACGATCCAGGAACCGCTGAGTATTCCAGACTGGTCGCCGTCGAGATCGACCGCCTGGAGCTCGTTGTCGATACTCAGTCCGGGCTCATCGGCGTCGTCCGTCACGAGGGGCTTGCCGTCCTTCCCTTTGAGCAACCCCCGATCGGGGGCGTTCCAACCGAAGACATTGAGACGCCTGATGAATCGGTACACGTGGGAGTCCGCGCCCAGTTCCAGGTTCTCTATGTTGGCCCACTTTGGCTTTGTGAGGTCAACGCGCAGCCATCCTGGCCGTGCATTGGAGTCGACCGCGACAACGGTCGGGAACGCCCAATTCACGATGAGGGCGTTGCGGTGGAGCAGCAGCAGCCGGTCACCAGCCTGCACCACAGGGGCACCCCGCCAGCTCGCCCTGGCGCTCGGGGGCAGCACCTTGGGATCGGCGGCGAGCCAGAGGACGTTCTCTTTGTCGACCCCCAGTAGCCACTGGATGCTCACCGCCTCCGCCTCGATAGCGTTCCAGGCCCCCCGCACCTCCAGCGGCTCCCCGGTCTCGAAGGTCTGCGGGAGCTTGCCGGGCGCGGGAACGGTCTGCACCGGGGTGCCGGCCGGGACCGCGACGGCCTCCGGCGCACCCACGGCGGTCTCCGCTTCGAAGACCAACGGGACGGTGGCTGCGACGCCCGGACGCAGTTCGTAGTCGAGAGCGCGGGCGAGCTGACGCACCGAGCCCGCCTCGGTGGCCGTCCGCAGGAACCCCTCCTGGGCGACTCGTTCGGTGTAGAAGGAGACCACGTCGGTGACGACCGCCCAAGAGTCGAGCAGGGCGACGCCCGCGTCCGTGGTGCTCTGGTTCGCCAGGGCTCGCGTCTGTAGGGTCTGGCCGGCCTCGGCCAGCCAGTCGCGCATACGGTCGAGCGCCGCCCCGTGCGGGGCGACGCGCCAGCGCAGCGAGGCCTGGCCGGGCAGGTTTGTCTCCGGCCCGGTACCGGTCGGGGAACCACAACCACAACGGCCGGCACAGCCGCACGTGTCCGTGCTCATGAACCACCTCCCAGCAAGAACTCAATGCCGCCTGATTCGGGATTGCTCGGGTCGGAGTTGCAGCGCAACAGCTCCCGAGGTTGCATGGCGAGGACGCCGGCCGCCAGCGCGGCCACAGCTTGCGCGGGCGTTGCGTCGGCTCGTGCGAACCTGATGAGTTCGACCCACGCCAGGCCGTCTGTCGCCATAGCCGCGGCGACCACGTCCGACAGCCGCAACGGCTGGCCGAAAGTGAACCGGTCGGGGTGGAAGAAGCCGTGCCCGCCGTCCGGTCTGATGCCGGTGGAGAACCTGTCGCGCAGTCGCGACTCGACGTCCGGCCTCAGATAGCCGGGCTTCACGCAGCCCCGCACCACTAGCCGCAGTGGAACGTAGACAGGGCGTCCCAGTTCCACGTCTATGCCGGCCATCCGGCGGGTTTCGAGAAGGGAAGCGACCTCCTGAACTAGGGTTTCGTCGTTCGTTCGGGCCTCAACCGGGTCGAGAGTGACCTCCTGGGCATACCAGGAGCCGGTCCAACGGCGCCTCGCCACCGCCTTCTGGGTTCCGGAATCCTGTTCGGCGACCGCTGCGTAGTCGGCGGAGGTGACCGCCCGCAGCTGGACGCGGAAGGACGCCGGCGCGAGTTGCCGCACTTGTTCGGTGCCCTCGGGATCGGTGCCACCAGTGGCCGGCAGCGGGTTCCAGATCGTCACCCCCTCCGGAGGGGACGTTCCATTCGGCCGCCAGAGTGGCCGGTGGAGAACGCCGGGGCCGATGTCACCTTGGCTGCCGCTGCCGATCCGGTAGGTGGCGAGCAGGGCCGGCCCCGCCGAGGGTGCGCGTCCGTTCACTCCGTCCCCAAACCGCAGTCGGCTAACCCCGCCCGGCTCGGGCTCGACGACGAAGTGGGTGTCGAGCCGCCCACTTGCGATCAGATCGGGCTGGGCGGTCCAGACCCGCTGCCCGTCGTCCAGCTCGACGAACGCCCGCGCCCTGCGCGGATCAGGGCTCAGCAGAGCGCGGACGGAAGCGGCGGGAGGGAAGTACTCGTCGGTGTAAGCCAGCCCCGGAAACTCCAGCCGAGGACGTACGTCGCGCTCAAGGGAGGCGGGAACGGTTGGCTGCCTAGCCACCGTTCCGCCATGGTCGGCGACCACGACGTTCGCCAGTGCCACCGCCACGGCGGCATCCGGGCTGGACGGCATGGTCACCGGCAGCGGCGCGGCGAGAGCATCGGCTGCGCCCCACCGAATCTCCCAAATGGCCTTCGCCGGATTGAGGCCGTCAGTGTGTCTGCGTGCGTCGGCGACCAGCTGCACGCCGAAGCGCAGCGCCGGATCACCCTGGCGCGGGTCACCATTGGGCGGACGGGCGGCGAGCACCAGCAAGTCACCGGACTTGAGCCCGGGGTCGACGGTGTTGTCAGTCATCAGGAAGGCTGCCGTGGCGCCGGCCGGCAGGCAGTGGTCGGGATCTCCCCATGCGTACAGCGGCAACTGGTTTCGCATGGCGCTGACGAGAATCGGGGCGCGGGTCTCGAACACCGTCCCGCCCCGCTCGACCGCATCGATGCCGGTCTCCGCCGGGTTGCGGGGGTCCGCGTCCAGATCGGTGACCGGCAGCCTGGCCGCGACCGACACCGTCCCGGCATCCACCTCGATGGCGAGCAGGGTTCGGGCTGAACAGCCCTCGTGCACGCGGTACCCCAGCAGCCGGGCGTGCCGGCGTACCGAGGCGCGGCGCCGGGCCGTGCCAAGATATGCCTCGACCGCGACCGCATCCTGCCAGTAGGCGAGCCGGTCGCCGACAGCCGCGAATAGCTCGGCAATCATCACGGCCGGATCGGCCGGGTTGCGGTCGTCCCATCCGGGAAGTCTGGTCGAGAGCCGATCGAGCAGCCGGGTGCGCAGCGCCTCGTAGTCGCGAGCCAAGTAGTCGCCGGGCAGCAGTTGCTCTTCGACGGGCGGACGGGCACGGCAGGTTGCGCAGTCGAAGCCGGACGGGCAGTCGACCTTGAAGCCGAACGGGGCTACCGAAAGCGGCAGGTCGATGCCGGCGGGTGCTCCCTCGCCACTGGGTCCGGCCAGACGCAGCAGGTAGCTCGAGAAGTCGCCGGCGGAATCGGTCCGTACCACGAAGATGGTCTCCGGGGTAGCGGACGACGCGACGAGTGCCTGCGATACCAGCGCGGCGTCGGCCTCGGTGACGCCGGTCGGCAGGACGCTACGTGCGACACCGTCGGTGTCCACGATCGAGAGTGCGTCATAGGCCCAGACCACTCCGACCGGATTCAGCGACGCGACGGCGCGCACGCCGCCTAGGATCCGGACGACTTCCGCGTCCCAGGCGGGGTCGGCCGGACCGTTTACCAGATGCACCAGGAGGGTTCTCTGCTCGGGCACTCCGGCGATGTGGGCGGTCGAACCGACGTGGTTGGAAAGCACTTCGACGAAGTCGATGCCGTCCAGCGGAGCGTTGCCGCGGACCTTGGCCCGCCGGGCCTCCTGGTCGCTCGCGGCGAGGTATGGCAGGCCGGCAGTCACGGTCACGGCACACCCCCTTGCACGACCAGAGTGCGGCTCTGTTCCGGTCCGGTCGCGTACAGCGGCAGGTACTTGACGACCACTTCCAGGCGGGAGTCGACGGCCGTCACCTCGATGCTCTCGACCCGAAGAAGGTCACCCAACCACTGCTGCAACGCCCCCTGCACCATCGCCTGCGTCGTGGCCGCCAACGCGTCCCCGGACGGCGCAAACACCAACCGGTTGATGCCGCTGCCGAAGTCGGGACGATTGACACGTTCGCCGGGCGCGGTGAACAGAACCTGTTCGACGAGGCCCTTCAGGTAGGCCTCGTTGGAGACCTGCGCCGTCCGCCCTCTCCGGTCCACGCGCAACGGGAAGCCGAGCCGGTGGGGGGTCTGGATGCGGCGAGACGGAGGTGTCGCTGTCATGTCGCGATCACCCGGGTCTGGGTTGTCAGGGCCGTCATCGGGGCGCCGCTCGGGATGCAGATCCCCGGCGACTCCTGGATGGCCAGCGGCAGACCGAAGCTCGTCACCCTGGTGGTCCCGGTCTGCCAGTTGCCGACCACACAGGGCCCGTTTGCGCCAGGCGGCGGAGGTAGCGGGCACGCGGAGACCAGATGCGGCGTCGCCTGGAGGACGCTGCGCTGCCCGCCGAGCAGCACCTTCGGATTGCCGGACATCGGCCTCGCCGCGCCGGAGTGAGCGCACCGAATGTCGGCATTCTCGGTGACCAGGAAGCCGGGCATCATGTCACCTCCAGAGCACCGTCGTTGATCGAGACGGAGAGGCCCGAGAGTTTGATGGTCGACCTGCCGATCGACACCGAGACACCGGTCAGGTCCGCGTTGATGGTTACCTTCTCTGGCACGGCGGGCGGGCTGATCGTGATGGCGAGCCCGCCATCGCTTGGAAGTTCGCTCAGTTTGAGTTCCGCGATCCCGGTCTTCAGCACCTTCACCTCGGCCAGGCCGGCGAGGACGGGCACCTCCCCGGCTCCCCAGAAGCAGCCGCCCAGGATCGGCTTCTGGGGGTCGCCGGCCTCGAACTCCACCCATACCTGCGCGTCCACCGGCGGGACGAGGAACAGCCCCACGCCGTTCCCGGCATAGGGCGAGCATGGTTCGGCCCAGTTCTGCCTGCCCTCGCCGAACACGGCCACGCATTCGACCATCACTCGGCCCAGCCCCAGCGGGTCGCGGTTCCCGGTGACTTTGCCGCGGTACTTGCCGTAGAAGCGCCGCGGCGAACGGGAGTTGCTGGACATCAATCCCCCTAGAAGACCGGCACAATTGGAAGGGTCGAACCGACCCCTTCGCGGGTCAGACCGAAGGCCGCCGTATAGCTGCCGCGGTTGATGGTGTGGACGACCCGCTTGACGTACCAGAGGCCGTCGTAGCTCCACCCGGCTCCCCTCATGCCCACGAGGCCGCGTGGCCGCAGCACCCGGCCGTAGCTGCTGCCGTCGAGGGTGCCGGCCGCAGTCACACAGTCGGCGGACCGGTCCATCGCGGCCTGTGCGCGGGCGTACGCCGTCATCGTCGAAACCCCGGAGTCGCGGAACTGGCGGGTGCGCAGATCCTTGGCGTGCTCCGCCCACACCGGTCGGACCGCCAGCGGTGGCCTCAGCGAGGCCACCGTCCGCACCGGCAGAGCCTTTCCCAGCCGGGGGTCGACGACCTGGCCGTCCAGCCGTTCCGGGCCGAGCACATCGTTGCGGTAGGTGACCGCCCCCTGTACGTTCGTGGCCGGGCCCAGGTCGATCGAAAGTGCGGGCTGCGGCACCCCGACCCGCACCGGTGGTCCCCAGTAGAGGGTGCTCGTGCCGGGCACCGGAGTGGGAGTCAGATAGCAGACGTAGCCGTGGAAGTACGCCAGGTCGCCCAGATACTCCCAGTCGGTGGCCTGCTGGGAGGGGATCCGCTCGATCGGCAGAGACGGATCGAGGGTGGGCGGCGGGACGACCGAGGGCACGATGCCGTTGGCCGCGTAGCCAGCCACGATCTTCAGCACGCGCGTGTAGTCGTCGGTGCCCGGGTGCGACACGGATTTCTCCTCGCGGTCGAGCAGGAGAGATACGTCCCGGCCTGTGAGGCGGAGTTCGGCACCCTGATCGCTCGTTCCGGGCACGAGTTCCGACTCGGTGATGATGCCGTCCACGAGCACCTGCGGAATCCCCGCCATCGTGAGGACTAGCACCACGCGCGCGTTCGGCCGCAACGTCGAGGCGGTGAGCATGGGGGTATCGAGCGCGGCGAGCGGCCCCGTTCGTCCGGCGTCGAGGGTGATGGTGAAGGCGGTCACGTCCTCGTCGGACTCGGTGACCGTAACTGTCCGGACTCGGCCGTTCAGCACCGGCGGCAGCGGTAGTGGGATGGTCGGCCCGGCCAGCACCGAAAGGTAGGTGCCCAGCGGATTCATGGCGCGACCGCACCGGGCATCGGGATGACGATCTCGGTTCCGACCGCTTCTGCGTCAACGAGGGCGTCCGGGTCGAGGGCTGCGTTGGCGTCGCAGATCCGCCAGAAGCCGAGCGGGTCACCGGTATAGCCGAAGCTCACCTGGTCGAGCCGATCGCCAGGCAGCACAAGGTGCAGGGCCAGCGTGGTGGTCCGACGCGGTTCGGACGGGAAGCGGCGACGATAGTAGCGCACCTCGCGCCGGGCGCCGTCATCGGCGGTCACCTCCAGTGTGGTCGTCTCGACCTCGTTGTAGCGCGACATATCACGGCCCTGCCGGGCTAAGCAGTTGGCTCTCGATGCCGGTCACAGGCGCCCGAGTAGCTCGCGATTCCAGCACGGTCTGGTGCGCGAGGAAGAGGGCGTAGCCGGTGTCGAGCGGCGACAGATCGTCATAGGACAAGACAGTGAGGCTGACCTCCACGCTGGCTCGGATCGGCATCAGCCTGGTGTCGAAGGCCTGTTCGCGGATCGTCAAGTCGTCGATTCGAACGGGAACAACCCGGCCCCTGCCTAGCGACAGAACGACCAGTGGCCCGCTGGGGGGCAACACCTCGATCGTGCCGATGGCCGTCAACACTGCGTTCGCGATGACGGTCGCGGCAGCGGGGTAGAGCAATGACTCCAAGACTGAAATGCGGCTGCAGACACCAAGGTTCGCCGTCGTGGCGTCCCCTGACTCAAGGCCATCGGTCGCGTCGAACTCTAGGGTCAGCGTGATGTTCTCCGTCGGGGCTCCCCAGATTCGGTGGGCGTCGCTCGCCGGATTGCCCCCCGAGAAAGGCCGTCGCGGCCTGACTGTTCGGGTCACCTCGTCCGGGTTGTACTGGAAGCTGATCGCCCGGGCACGTGGCGGAATCGGGTCCACCGCCACGATCGCGCCCGCCACCACGCGTGGGGTGCCCGGGAAACCACTCATGGAGCCACGCTCGCTCGACGACGTCACCGCCGTGTCACTTGGCCATCACGTCCGGGCTTGGTCCCCACAGGAAGGGGATGCATCGCTCAAGGCCACCGAACCGCGGCGCGAGCAGACCGGAGCGCCGGACAACTCCGCTCACTGGCGCTGATCCGGTAACCGACGTTGAAGTCAGGCTCCTCGAGCCCACCACATCGGGCGCCGTTCTACACCTCGTACGGCCTGCCCGGTCGATCAGGTTTGCATTCTCGACGGCCGGACCCTGATCGTCCAGAGGCGGCAGGAAAGCCCCTCAAGTGTGAATCAGTCGGGAGCGTCACCTTGGCCAGGCTGCGGCGATCGCTTCGAAGCTGGCGATCCGGGCAGTGCGATCCAGTCCCGGGGTGACCACGACCACCTCGTCGGTCTCGCTCTCCTGCTGTAGTTCCCGGAGCCGGGCGACGACCTCGTCCGCGGTGCCGATGGCCATCCGGTTTCGGTCTCGCGGGGCGTCCAGGAATGCCGGTGAGGCGGCGAAGGCGTCCACGTCCTCGGGACGCAGCGGCGTCCGGATGCCGCGGCCCAGGTTGAGCATGGTCAGCGCCCAGCCGGCCTCGAAGCGGGTCACCTCGGCAGGGTCGTCGCTGGCGAAGGCGAGGACAGAGATCGCCGACCACGGCTCGTTCTCGATCCCCGGACGGAACTGTTCCCGGTAGCCACGAAGCACATTTGCGGCGATCTCGGGGCTCATGTGGTGGGCGAAGACGGCGCGCATCCCGTTGATCGCGGCGAACTGCGGGCCGTAGCCGCTGGAGCCGAGCATGAACATCTGCGGCTTCTCGGGAACCACCGGGGCGGCCACCAGCCGGCCGTAGGGGTGCCCGTCCGGGAACCCGTCGCCGAGGAACGCGAGCAGTTCGGCGACCTGGTTGGGAAAGTCGGCGGCGGCATCGCCGGAGGTCCCGCGGCGCAGCACCTGTGCGGTCAGCGGATCGGTGCCCGGCGCCCGGCCCAGCCCGAGGTCGACCCGTCCGGGGGCGATCGCCAGCAGCGTCCGGAACGTCTCGGCCACCTTGAACGCGGTGTGGTTCGGCAGCATGATGCCGGCGGCACCCACCCGGATCGACTCGGTCAGCGTCAGCAGATGCGCGATCAGGATCTCGGGCGCGCTGCACGCCAGCGAAGTCATGTTGTGGTGCTCCGAGACCCAGTAACGCCGGTAGCGCCCGCGGCCTCCACGGCCTGCGCGATCGACACGGCGCCCTTGATCGACTCCGCGGCACTCTCGCCGTACTCGGTGCCGACGAAGTCGAGCATACCGAGGGGTACGGTCGGACGAACGGCGGCAACAGCCTCGTGCTGGGTCATGGTCACACCATCCCAACTGTTCGCGGTCCCCGCAGATTCGCTGGGGGAAGCGCTGGTTTCCGCTGGTCGAGCTCGAGGCCCGTCACCGTCGGTCTCGACCGGCGGTGGGTGGGTTCTCGACCGGCTAAGGTCGCATGCCTATGCGTTCGCACTCTCCTGGTCACTCTGCGATCGAACGGCTCTCTCCCGCGTTCCCGCAGCGGGCACCCTGGGGCACCTCGGCGAAGCTGCGCGCCTGGCAGGCCGAGGCGCTGCAGCTGTACCTGGACGCCGCCCCCACCGACTTCCTCGCCGTCGCCACCCCGGGCGCGGGCAAGACCACGTTCGCGCTGCGGGTGGCGTCCGAACTGCTGCACGATCGCACCGTCAAGAAGCTGATCGTGGTCGCCCCCACCGAACACCTCAAGGTGCAGTGGGCGGACGCCGCGGCGAAGGTCGGCATCCAGCTCGACCCCGGCCTCGCCGGACGCCGCAAGGGCCGGTCGAAGCAGTTCGACGGGGTCGCCGTCACCTACGCGGGGGTTGCCGCCGGGATGCTCAGCTACGAGGCGATGGTGGCCCGCGACGACACCCTGGTGATCCTCGACGAGGTGCACCACGCCGGCGACTCGCTCTCCTGGGGTGAGGCGGTAGCCGAGGCGTTCCGGCTCGCCAAACGCCGTTTGGCGCTGACCGGGACGCCGTTTCGCAGCGACGCCAACCTGATCCCGTTCGTCGCCTACGACGAGCAGCCCGGCGGCACCCGGATCTCCCGGGCCGACTACACCTACGGCTACGCAGAGGCGCTGCGCGACCACGTCGTCCGGCCGGTGGTGTTCATGAACTACGGCGGCCCGATGCGCTGGCGCACCAAGTCGGGTGAGACCGTCGCCGCCAACCTCGGCGAGCTGCTCACCAAGG
>JBDHZN010000014.1:0-29099 GCA_039811845.1 Micropruina sp.
TGCCGGTGCCGACTGCGACCTCGCTGCGGCTGGCCGGCTCGGACGCCGCACCGACCGAGGTGGTGATCGGTGTGCTGACCGCGCTCGAGGAGACCTACCGGCGCTGGGCGTCCGCGGAGGATCTGCGCGACTGGTACGGACGGCGCTGCGCCACCGTCGGACGCGAGGTCCGGGTGCTGCAACCCACCGGCGGCCACATCGAGGGCCGGGCCTCCGGGGTGGACGCCGGTGGCCGCCTGCTGGTCTGGACGGCGTCCGGTGAGCGTGCGTTCGCCGCCGGCGACGTCCTGCACCTGCGCTGAACCCGACGGCGTTAGGCTGAGCCGTTCGATCTCGACCCGACCTTGAGGTGGTGACCGGGTGAGCGGAGGATTCTTCGCCCTGCTGGACGACATCGTCGCGATGGCGAAGCTCGCTGCGGCGTCGATGGACGACGTGGCCGCCGCCGCGGGAAAGGCCAGTGCGAAGGCCGCCGGCGTGGTGATCGACGACACCGCCGTGACCCCGCGCTATGTGCATGGGTTCAGCCCCGAACGGGAGCTTCCGGTGATCAAGAAGATCGCCGTCGGCTCGCTGCGCAACAAGCTGCTGATTATCCTGCCCGCCGCGCTGCTGCTCAGTCAGTTCCTGCCCTGGCTGCTGACCCCGATCCTGATGTGCGGCGGCACCTACCTGTGTTACGAGGGCGCCGAGAAGCTGTGGGAGAAGTTCGGGCACGGGCATCACGAACCCGCGCCCGTGGTCGGCGGGCCCGACGAGAAGGCGATGGTGGCCGGGGCGATCCGCACCGACCTCATCCTGTCGGCCGAGATCATGGTGATCGCGCTCAACGAGGTGGCGTCCGAGCCGCTGCTGTCCCGTGCGGTCACCCTGATCGTGGTGGCGTTGGCGATGACCGTGCTGGTCTACGGCGTGGTCGCGGTGATCGTGAAGATGGACGACGTCGGTCTGCACCTGGCCACCGAGCGGTCCGGCGGAGTCGCGGCGCTGGGTCGCGGCCTGGTGGCCGCCATGCCGAAGGTGCTGGCCACCCTGTCCAACGTCGGCATCGTCGCCATGCTGTGGGTCGGCGGGCACATCCTGCTGGTCGGCATCGACGAACTCGGCTGGCACCCGCCCTACGAGCTGGTGCACCACGCCGAGGAGGCGATCCTGCATGCTGTCCCGGGCTTCTTCGGCGAGGCGCTGGCCTGGCTGACCAACACGGCGGCGTCCGCCGTGCTCGGTGTCGTGGCGGGCGCGATCGTGCTGGTCGTCGTCCAACTGATCGGACGGCTGCGCGGCCCCCGTGTCGAGGCGGAGGCGCACGACGCGGAGTAGCGTCGCCAGTATGGAGACCGTACGCACCGTCGATCTGTTGCTGGACGCCTTCGGCCGAATCCCACCCCTGGTGGCGGACGCGGTACGCGGGCTGGACCGGGCCGCGCTGCTGTGGCGTCCGGACGTCGACGGACGGCAGGGCAACTCGATCGGCTGGCTCGCCTGGCACCTGGCCCGACAGGAGGACGCCCAGGTCGCCGCACTGGTCGGAGGCGAGGAGGTGTGGCGGGCCGGCGGCTGGCATGCCCGCTCCAGCGTTCCCTACGACGAGGCCGCGATGGGCTACGGGATGACCGCCGACGAGGTGGGACGCTTCGACGTGACGGACGGCGAGGTGTTGATCGAGTACTACGACGCGGTGCACGCCCGGACCGTCGAGGTGATCGCCCGGATGGCCGACGCCGATCTCGCGCGCATCGTCGATCGTTCCTGGGATCCGCCGGTGACGGCCGCCGTCCGACTGGTCAGTGTTGTAGACGACGCGGCGCAACACGTGGGCCAGGCCGCCTACCTGCGAGGACTGCTCGGCGCGCCTGAGGCGGGCTGACCGCGCGCTGCAGCGCACCCCGTCCACCGAACGCGATCAGAGCCGCCAGCGCACCGAAGACGGCCACCGTGCCGAGACCGCCGGAATAGCCGGCATGGTCGATCGCCTGCCCGGACGCGCTGGAGCCGATCGCCACCCCGATCCCGATGCCGGTACCCATCCAGGACAGGCCCTCGGTGAGCCGGTCGCGGGCGACCAAGCCGCCGATCAGGGTGTTGGCGTTGATCAGGGTCGGCGCGACCGTGACGCCCACCAGCAGGCCGCCGATGCACAGCAGCAGCACCGAATGCGCGCCGATCAGTGCCACGCAGGCGGCGCACATCGCCGCCACCCCGATCAGGAAGCGCTTGATCACCGGCGAGGCCCAGCGCCGGGCCCCGTAGTAGAAGCCGGCCAGGCCGGAGGCCAGCGAGAACACCGCCAGCACCAGGCCGGCTGCCTCGCGCACCTCCCACTCGCTGGCCGCGGCGACGACCGACACGTCGATCGATCCGAACACGCAGCCGATCAGCAGGTTCACCGCCACCACCGCGGCCACGCCAGGCACCAGCAGCACGAACTGCTGGCGGACGCGTCGCGTGTCAGGATGCCGGGGCTGTGACGAGACCGGCGGTTCGGTGGCGCGCTGGCCGTACAGCAGGTGTGCGCCGGCCAGGGACAGCACCACCGGGGCGATCAAGCCGGCCGCCGGATGGACGCCGGTGGACAGCGCCGTCGCCAGCACCGGGCCGACCACAAAGGTGACCTCGTCGAGGGTCGACTCGAGTGAGAAGGCGGTGTGCAGCTTGTCGGGATCGTCGACCAGATGGGTCCAGCGGGCCCGGACCAGCGCCCCGGGCGCACCGCCGGTGGCGCCGGAGAGGATGGCCGGCGCGAACAGCGTCCAGGCCGGTAGCTGCAGCATCGCGAAGATCACCAGCAGGCTGAGCATGACCGCCGACACGATGGCAGCCGGGTACATCACCCGGCGTTGCCCGTAGCGGTCCACCAGATTCGACAGTGCCGCGGTGCCCAGCGCCCACGCCACCGCGTTGGAGGCGGCCAGTGCTCCGGCCAGGCCGTAGCTGCCGTACAGCGCGGACACCATCAGCACCAGACCGATGCCCATCATCGCGCCGCCGGAACGGGCCAGCAGGCCGGCCGCGCTGAACTGCCAAGCACCCGGAAGGGTCAAGATCTCCCGGTAGGCGCGCATCAGACCATTCTCGCGCAGGCGAGCCGGAAGCCCGAAATCGGCGGCCGGAGGAATCGGCGCCGAGATTGTGGCGTCAGCCCAGGAAGTCGTAGAGCAGCCGGTTGTACTGCTCGACCGCCTGGGTGGGTACCGGGGCGGCGGCACCGGGAATGATCTCCACCCTCGCACCATCGAGACCCGTGGCCAGCTCGCGCGCGGCAGCCGTGCCCGCGGCGTCCGAACCGCCGGCGATCAGCAAGGACTGTGCGGTGACCGCGCCCAGCCAGGGCCGCAGGTCGATGCCGGAGACGGCCTTCACCAGCCGCAGCATCCGGGCCCGGTCGAGGCCCGCGTCGGCCAGTCGTCCGGCGGGCATCGTCCGGACGGCGAGTCGTTGCGCCAGCCCGGCCAGCTTCGGTGCGCGGGGCTGCAGGTCGGAAAGCACCAGGTGCGACACGGCTTGCGGGGAACGGCCGGCCGCGACCACCGCCACGGCGGCACCCAGCCCGGTGCCCGCCAGCGCCACCGAATCGACTCCGAACCGGTTCAGCTGCGCCAGCACGGCGTCCGCGGCCTGCTCCAGGTCGAAGTCGGCGGGCTTGCCGGGACGCAGCCCCTCCAGCCAGGGTGCGACGGCACGGGTGCCGGGCGGCAGCGAGGTCACCTGGTCCTGCCACAGCGGAGGCGTCTGACCCAGGCCATGAAGGAACACCAGAAGGGGTACGGGCATGCCCTCATCGAACCATGGGAATAATGGTGCCCATGGGATTGCCCGCCAAACTGCTCGGAGACGGTGAACAGGAACTGTTGCACCTGCGCTCACACGGCAAGGTCATGATCAAGCCGACGATCTGGCTGATCGTGGTGGCCGCATTGGGCGGTGTGGTGTTCGCGATGCTGCCGGTCTCGTGGCGTCCGGCCTCGGCGTGGGTGGTGACCATCGCGGCGCTGCTGGCGGCGATCCCGGTCTACCTGGCGCCGCTGCTGCGCTGGCGGACCACCACCTACACGCTGACCAACCACCGGTTGATCACCCGCTCGGGCATCATCAACAAGGCTGGGCACGATGTCCCGGTGGCCCGCATCACGAACGTGGCCTACGAGCGCAGCCTCACCGACCGGATGTTCGGCTGTGGTTCGCTGGTGTTCACCACCTCGGCCGAGGCGCCGGTGGTGCTGCACGACGTTCCCAAGGTCGAGGAGGTAGGGGTGGCCATCTCCAACCTGTTGTTCGGAGTGCGCGCGTGACCGAGGCCACGACCGCCCAGTTGGGCCTGCGCCCCCAGCTGTTCCGCTTCGTCCTCACCGGCGGGTTGTCGGCGATCGTCGATTACGGACTGCTGGTGGTGCTGATGGCCTTCGGCCTCGACCACACCCCGGCCAAGGTGCTGTCGTTCATCGCGGGCACCACGACCGCCTACCTGATCAACCGCCGTTGGACCTTCAACTCGGACGGCTCGCGCCGCAAATTCGTGGCGGTGATGGCGCTGTACGCACTCACTTTTGTGCTGCAGGTCGGCATCTTCACCCCGCTGTACCCGTGGCTGGTGTCGCTCGGCCTGGGGGCGGAGTTCATGCCGAAGATGAACTGGGCCCAGCTGTTCGGCTTCGTCGTCGCTCAGGGCGTGGCGACCGCGGTGAACTTCGTCGTGCAGCGCTCGGTGATCTTCAAGGCCTGAACCGCTCAGGCGGGCAGGACGGTCATCTCCTGCGGTTCCCGGATCACCGCCGGGCCGGGAATGTCGTTGGGCAGCACCCGGTAGACGTTCTGCCCGGGCTTCTCACTCAGGAAATGCGCCGGGACGCCGTCCACGTAGTGCACGCCGGCGCCGTCGTCCGCGGCGTAGCCGCCGGGCAGTTCGCCCGAGGCGACCGCGGCGGTGTAGATCGGATCGCGTTCCGGTTCGCCGTCCAGATGCGGGCAGAAGCTGCCCCGCACCAGGCCCAGCCCGCCCGCCCAGGGCCGCAGGTCGCCGAACGAGTCGGTGACGCAGCCCTGATACCAGCATGTCGCGCCCGCCGAAATGCCGGCCAGCACCAGCGAACCCTCCTGATAGCGCTGCCGGACGACGTCGGACACCCCGTGCGCCTGCCACAACGCCACCAGGTTGACCGTGCTGCCGCCGCCGACGAACAACAGGTCGGCCTCGGCCAATCGGTCCACCGCCTCGGCCGCACCCGACCACAGGGTCAGCACCGACGTCCGGACGCCGAGCGCGCCATAGGCGGTGAGAAATTTGTGGATGTAGCCGGCGTCGTCGCCGGACGCGGTCGGGGCGAAGCACACCTGCGGGTGGTCGGAGCCGGTCAGCCGAACCAGATAGCGATCCAACGCCGTCGGTTCGCCGAACTGGGACATCGAGAAGCCGCCGCCTCCCATGGCCACAAGATGCCTGGTCATGATGTTGATACTAAGGTTCGTGCGGTGACCGTGCGTACGATCGGCATCATCGGCGGCGGCCAATTGGCCCGCATGATGCACGCTGCCAGCATTCCCCTCGGAGTCCGCATCGCGCTGCTCGCCGAAGGTCCGAACGTCTCCGCCGCCCAGGTGGTGGCCGATACCGATGTCGGTGACTACACCGACGCCGAGACCGTCTACGCCTTCGCCGAACGGTGCGACGTGATCACCTTCGACCACGAGCACGTCCCGCCGCCGATCCTGCGCGAGCTTCAGGCTCGTGGCAAGCAGGTCCACCCCGGCCCGGACGCCCTGTTGCATGCCCAGGACAAGGTCGTGATGCGCGAGCGGCTGACCGAGCTGGGGATGCCCTGCCCGATCTTCGCGGTGGTCGATGACGCGGACGCGTTGCGCGCGTTCGGCGAGCGGACCGGCTGGCCGGTGATCGCCAAGACCTCTCGCGGCGGCTACGACGGCAAGGGGGTCTGGAAGATCGACGGCCCGGACGGCGCCGACGAGCCGTTCGTGAACCTGAAGCCCGGCGTCCGGATCCTCGCCGAGGAGTTCATCGACTTCAGCCGTGAGCTGAGCGTGCTGGTGGCGCGGCGGCCGTCCGGTGAGGAGCGGGTTTACCCGGTCAGCGAGACCGTGCAGACCGACGGCATCTGTACCCACACCTTCACCCCGGCGCCCGGCCTGAGCGCCGAGCAGCGGGACGCGATCGAGGCGATGGCGCTGCGGATCGCCGCCGAACTCGGCGTCACCGGCATCCTCGCCGTCGAGTTGATGCAGCGCGCCGACGGCTCGGTGGTGGTCAACGAGCTGGCGATGCGGCCGCACAACACCGGCCACTGGAGCATCGACGGGGCGCACACCTCCCAGTTCGAGAACCACCTGCGGGCCGTCGCCGACCTGCCGCTCGGACCGACCGAGGTCCGGCAGCCGCACGCCGCGATGGTCAACGTGCTGGGCGGTGCCCGGGGCGACCTGTTGGAAGCCCAAGCCGAGGTGCTGGTGGCCGAGCCGGGGGCGCGGGTGCAGCTCTACGGCAAGAGTGTGGTGCCGGGCCGCAAGGTGGGCCACGTCACCGTGGTCGGCGACGACGCGGACGACGTCCGGAACCGGGCGCAAGCCGCCGCCGATCACCTGATGGGAGTCCAGCGATGAGTGCGAAACCCCTGGTCGGGATCGTGATGGGGTCCGATTCGGACTGGCCGGTGATGAAGGCCGCCGCGGACGCCTGCGCCGAGTTCGACGTCGGCTACGAGGCCGACGTGGTCAGCGCGCACCGGATGCCCGAGGACATGGTGGCCTGGGGGCGTGCCGCGCACACCCGGGGCCTGAAGGTGATCATCGCAGGCGCCGGGGGAGCGGCCCACCTGCCCGGCATGCTGGCCGCGCTCACCCCGCTGCCGGTGATCGGCGTCCCGGTGCCGCTGAAATACCTCGACGGCATGGACTCGCTGCTCTCCATCGTCCAGATGCCCGCCGGCGTCCCGGTGGCCACCGTCGCGGTGGGTAACGCCCGCAACGCCGGCCTGCTCGCCGTCCGGATCCTGGCCGCGTCCGACGAAACCCTGCAGCACAAGATGCTGCAGTTCCAGGAGGAGCTCCGCGACGCCGCCCGCGCCAAGGGCGCCGTCGTCCGCGGCAACTGAGCTCGCCCACAGACCGATCCACGGGGACGGTTCTTCGGCGTGCGAATTTCGAAGGTTCGGGGACGGTTCTTCGGCGTGCGAAATTCGCACGTCGAGGGACGGTTCCCGTCGAAGGTGTGTCCCCGAGTGTGCGAAATTCGAACGTGAAAGAACCGTCCCCGAACGTTTGACGAGCGTTGAAAGCACCGTCCGGGCAGCTGACGGCGAGCCGGGACCAGGGCGTTCGGAACGGCCAGCCATACTGGTTCGGTGACCGCCCTCGAGACTTCCCCGCTCCCGGACGCGCAGACCCGTAGCCAGAGCATCGCGTTGCGCCGTGGGCTGGCGATGCTCGGCATGACCCTGGTCGTGCCGGGATCGGCCCAGTTGGCCGGCGGCAACGAGCGCCTCGGACGGTTCGCCTTCCGCACCTGGCAGGTACTGATCGCACTGGCCGTGCTGTTCGCGATTCTGCTGCTGACCTTCCGCTCCTTCGCGATCGGCCTGTACGCCAACCCGATCACCCTGCAGCTGCTGCGCTGGGCGACCCTGGTGCTGGGCTTCGGCTGGGCGCTGCTGTTCGTCAACGCCTGGCGGATCGCCAACCCGTCCGCGCTCTCGCCGCGGGGCAGGATCGTGATCCCGGGCATCGCCTTCGTGATGGCGCTCGTCGTCGCCTTCGGCTCGTGGACGCTGGCCGGCGCATTCGACGCTCAGAGCCGGCTGTTCGGCAACGTCTTCACCGGCGGTGGCAAGGCCGAGACCAGTCACGGCCGCTACAACGTGCTGCTGCTCGGCGGGGACGCCGGCGCCGACCGCGAGGGTCTGCGTCCCGACACCATGATCGTGGCCAGCATCGACGCCGCCACCGGACGGACGGTGCTGTTCAGCCTGCCCCGCAACCTGCAATGGGCTCCGTTCCCGGATTCGTCGCCGCTGAAGAAGCTGTACCCGAACGGCTACTGGTGCAAGGACCAGTCCTGCCTGCTCAACGCCGTCTACACCCTGGCGACCAACCACAAGGATCTGTATCCGGGGGTGAAGAACCCCGGCGTCCAGGCGACCAAAGAGGTCATCGGGAACATCCTCGGCCTCGACATCAACTACTGGGCGCTGGTCGACCTGAAGGGCTTCCAGGCCTTGATCGACGCCGTCGGCGGCATCGACCTCGACGTGGCCCGCAAGGTGCCGATCGGTGGCGGCACCGACCTGACCACCGGCAAGAAGTACCCGATCAAGGGCTACATCGGCCCCGGCAAGGATCTGCACCTGGACGGCTATCACGCGCTGTGGTTCGCCCGCTCCCGTGAAGGCTCCACCGACTACGAGCGGATGTCCCGGCAGAAGTGCGTGCTGAACGCGATGGTCAAGCAGCTCAACCCGGTCACCGTGATCACCAAATTCCAGGAGATCGCGAAGGCCGGCGAAGAGATCGTGGCGACCGACCTGCCCACCTCACAGCTCGGCACGATGCTCGACCTCGCCCAGAAGGGCAAGTCACTGCCGCTCAGCAGCGTCAGCTTCGCGCCGCCGCTGATCCTGCCGGTGAAGCCCGACTTCGCGAAGATCCGGCAGGTCGTGAGTCAGAAGATCGCGGCGTCCGAGGCCGCCGGCGACAAGCCGGCGGACAAGCCCACTTCGGCGGCCCCGAACGGAACCACCTCGGCCTCGCCGAAGCCGTCCTCCAGCAGCACCGCGGTGAAAACCCAGACCGACGACCTGGACGACGTCTGCAAGGTCAGCTGACCTCCGTCCGTCCGGCCGACACGTAAAGCCCTGCCTAACTATCTCTGCCCTCCCGCATACGGGAGGGCAGAAATAGTTAGGCAGGGCTTCACCGGACGGGTTCCGGGGGACGGGTCGGACGAAGTCAGTGCAGCTCGCCGGAACCGAGGACGCGGAACACCCAGTCACCGACGGCGTCACAGTAGGCCCGGCCGAGGTCGAACGTCTCGGTGCGGGTCATGATGGTCAGCAGGTAGTCCCGGCCGTCGCCGGCGACGTGCCCGATCGAGTTCACCGCCCACAGGTTGTCGGTGGACTCGAACTGCACCCAGCCGTTCTTCAACTCCACCTTCACCGAACCGCTGCGCGGCGCGCCGACGCCCCAGGCCTGGCCGTCCTCGACCTGACCCATCAGGCCCAGCAGGTAGCTCCGTTCGGCATCGGTGAGCGCCTTGGTGTCGCCCTTGACCAGCTGATGCAGGAACGAACGCTGGTCGTTCGGGGTCGTCCAGGTCCAGCTCCAGAAGTCCTTCTCGGGGGCGCTGTGGGTATCGGACAACCCCAGATCGGACGCCAGCGCGTCATAGCCCGGACGCCGTCCCGCCCAGTCCCACAGGGCGTCCGCGGAGTCGTTGTCGGAGTGCTCGATCGCCTTCTCGGCCTGCCCGGCCTGTTCCGCCGGCAACGGCTGTTGTAGCTTGTCGGCGCGGGCTTTGCGCAGCGCCATCGACACGATCATCGGCTTCGCCATGGACGCGCTCTGGCTGGCCCAGCTGCCGCGGAAGTCCCACACGGCGCCGCTGCGCAGATCCTGGACGGCCACGCCGAGCTTGTCGTTGCCGGCGGCGATCGTGCCGACCACCGACTGCAGCTGGTCGCGGATCGAGCCGCTCGGCGAAACGGACGGCGTCGGCACGGTCGGCTTGCTGGTGCAGCCGGCCAGCACCGCGCCGCCCAGGGCAAGGCCGCCGAGCGCCAGCAGGCCGGTCCGGCGGCTGAACGCCGGCGTCATCAGGGGGTTGCGAGTCACCGAGCCATCATTCCATGCAGTGTTCGGACGCCCGGATCTTCGCCAGCAGCGCGTCGTCCGGGGTGCCCTCGACGACAACCGACGAACCACCGCCCAGCAGCGGGCCCAGAATCGCCGCGCGCAGCGTCTCCAACGCCCCCAACGGCCGCACCAGCACCCGTCCGGCAATCGGCGTCGTCGCAGCCAGATCGGCATGGCTGAGCACCACCGAGCCGTCGATCCAGGCCGGCGCGTTCGCCGTGCTGGGCAGCGTGCCGGCCTGATCGGGCTGGGTGAGTGCCTCACCGGTGAAGTCGAGCACCCCGTCCGGCAGGTCGCGCAGCCCGAGACCGAGTGGGTGCAACGAACAGGCCAGGGTCGCGCCGGGCAGCACCGGGTGGGGGTCGTCCGGCCCGATCACCGCCAGATCGGCGCCAGCGGCGTCCAGCGTGATCGCGCACTCCCGCTGCCAGGCGGCCAGCGGCCACAGCAACGTCATCCAATGGCCTGGACGGCTCAGCGCCAACGGCAGCGCCACCAGCCCGGAGTCGGCGCCCAGGTCCTCGATCAGGTTGGCGGTCTTGGCCACCCAGTTGGCGAAGGTGGCGACGCTCAGCTCGGTGCGCCCGCCGGCGTCCAAGTCGTAGTGGGTGAGCAGCGGCTCACCCCCGGACGTCCGTGCCCGCCGTTGTAAAGCCGTCAACACCCCGGGAATGTCCATCCCCGAATGCTATGTGCCCAGCCGATATCGTCATTCCATGCGGTTTGCGGTGATCATGGCCGGCGGTTCCGGGACACGGCTGTGGCCGTTGTCCCGCAAAGGCACCCCCAAGCAACTCCTGCGGCTGATCGACGGCACCTCGCTGCTGCGGATCGCGTTCGAGCGGTTGGGCGGCCTGGTGCCGCCCGAACGGGTGCTGGTCTGCACCGGTGCCGCCTACGCCGATCAGGTGGCCGCCGAGTTGCCCGAGGTGCCCGCCGAGAACATCCTGGGCGAGCCCGAGGGACGCGATTCGCTGAACGCCGTCGCCTGGCCGGCGGCGGTGATCGCCGAGCGCGATCCGGACGCCGTGATCGCCCAGGTGACCGCCGATCAGCTGATCGAGCCCGCTGCCGTCTTCACCGCCTCCCTTGCCGAGGCCTACGCGGTGGCCGAGGCCGACCCACAGGCCCTGGTCACCCTGGGCGTGGTGCCGACCAGTGCGCACACCGGGTACGGCTACCTGCATCGCGGTGAGGCGGTGCCCGGGTTCGAGCACACCCATCGGGTGCTGGAGTTCCGCGAGAAGCCCGATCTGGTCACCGCCAGCGAATACCTGGCCTCCGGCGAGTACTGGTGGAACGCCGGCATGTTCGTCTGGCAGGCCCGCACCTTCCTGGAGCAGTTGGCCGCGCTGCACCCGGCCAGCCACGCCGCCGTCGTCGAACTCGCCGCCCATCCCGAGCGGCTGGCCGAGATCTTCCCCACGCTGCACAAGACGTCGGTGGACTACGGAATCATGGAGCCGGTCTCCGCCGGCGCCGGTACCGCCCATGTGGTGTCGGTGGCGCTGCCCGTGCAATGGCGCGACGTCGGCGGCTACGCCTCGCTGGCTGAGACGCTCGCCCACGATGCGGCTGGCAACGCCCTGATCGGCGCGTCGGTGCGGCTGGATGCCAGCGACAACGTGATCATCAACACCGCCGGCGACGATCACCTGATCGGCGTCCTGGGGTGCAGCGGCATGGTGGTGGTGACCACACCGACGATCACCATGGTCGCGCCGGTGGACGCCGCGGAACGCGTCCGGGAACTGGTCGCGCTGGTTCGAGCGGAGGCAGGGGAGCGGTATGTCTGAGCGGGGTGAGACGCAGGCTTCTAAGGGCCGGGCGATCCTGGACAACATGAAGCGGATCCGGCAGCCGGTCACCTGGGCCGTGCTGGCGATCATCTGCGCCAGCCAGATCCTGGGCGTCGTCCGGCTGGTGCTGTTGCTGGTCCGCGAGCAGACCCCGGTCTTCGAGGCGTTCCAGGAGATCGGCGTCTCGATCATGAGCCTGTCGTTGGTGATCGTTCTGGTCGGCCTGGTCAGCGCCTGCCTGTTCGTGCCGCCGGCCACCCGCAACGCGGTGCTGCTGGCGAGGCTGTCGGCCTGGGCGATCGCGATCGGCACCGCGCTGCAGCTGGTCTGCCTGCTGATGGGTGTGGCCGCGTCGGCGAACGCCTTCGGGGTGATCATGGAGATCCTCGGCGGCCTGCTCGACGTGGCGCTCAAGGCGGTGGCGGCCGGCGTGTTGTGGGTGCTGGTGCGCGGCGTCCGGTCCGGTCGCCTCGACCTGGCACCGGCTGTTCCCGAGGTGGCGGCCGCCCCCGAGCAGCCCCGGACGCCTCCGGTGTGGCAGCCCGAGCAGGCCAGCGGCACCGCCTGGCGCAGCGCACGGGACGCCGCCACCGGCGCCCGTCCGGACGTCGGCGCCACCCCGTCCGGTGATTCCGAGGCGCCCGCCGAGCCCAAGCCGGAAAGTGGCTGGCGGCCCCGCTCGACTCCCGGGGAACCCGGCTGAGCAAGCGCTGATCCATTCATGTCATCCCGGGCTCCGACCCGGGATCTCAGGCGGGAGAGATCCCGGATCAAGTCCGGGATGACGAGGGAGAGGCTTTGATCAGTACCTCCCTGACGGCGTCACGAAGGTGCGACACAGGCCCAGTGAGAACGACTTAGTCAAGTTAGACGCGCCCAATACCACAAGATTCGGGTTGACTTACCTGAACAACAGGCATGTAATTTCCTCCATGTAGTTCAGCCGGGCTGCACCGGGTCGAGGAGGAATGCCATGCATGAGCTGGTGGCACTGGAGTTTGACGACGGCGACGAAGGAGCGCTCGGTTGGCAGGAGCGCGCGCTCTGCGCCCAAACCGATCCCGAGGCGTTCTTCCCTGAGAAGGGTGGTTCGACGCGGGAAGCGAAGCGGGTCTGCCTGAGTTGTGAGGTGCGCAGCGAATGCCTGGAATACGCGCTCAGCAACGACGAGCGGTTCGGCATCTGGGGCGGGCTCTCCGAGCGCGAGCGCCGCAAGCTGAAGAAGCAGGCGGGCTGACCCGTCGGCGCTACCCTAGGGCAGTGTGACTGATCCCTGGGCGTGGCTGCATGCCGCCGAGGAAGACTCAGCCGACGATCTCAGCGGCCACACCGTGACAGCGGTGCTGCTCGACGGGGTCGCCGATGCGCTCGAGCCGCTGCTGCAGCAACAGAGTCTGGTTCCCACCGAGGTGGTGGTGGCCGGCACCCTCGCCGAGGGGGCGTCCCGGGCCGCCGGAGAATGGCTGTGGTTGCTGCCCCGCGCCACCCGTCCCGCCCCCGACGCACTCGAACACCTGCTGCGCACCGGCGTCGAATCGGACCGGATCGCGCTGGTCGGCCCACTGATGGTGCAGTCCCAGCGACGCGCCCGGGTCGACCTGATCGAATCCTGCGGACTGACCGTCTCACCGGCCGGACGTGTGGTGCCCGCCGTCGAGGGCGGCGAACTCGACCAGGGCCAGCTGTCCACGATGGCCGTTCTCGGCGTCGATCTTTCCGGTGCGCTGATCCGACGCGAAGCCTGGGAGCGGGCCGACGGTGCCCTCGCCGAGTTGCCGGACGGCCTGGCCGGCCTCGAACTGGGCCGCCGGCTGAACGGGTTCGGGCTGCGGGTGGTCGCCGAACCCGAGGCGCGGGTCTACCGCGAAGCCTCCGACGAGCCGGACGCCGCACAGTCCCGTGCCTGGGAGTTGCGGGTCGCCTCGGCCGGCCGTTCGGTGTGGACCCGGACGCGGCTGCTGATCGGCAGCCTGCTGGGCGCACTCGGCTTCCTGCTCGGCAAGGACGCCGCCCGCGCCGCCGCCGAGCTGCGGGCGCTCGGCTCCTGGATGGGAAACCGGTCGGCGTCCGAAGCGCTGCAGGGCCGCGGAGTAGGCGCGGACGTGCTGGCCGGGCTGACCCCGACCCGGCGCGAACTCACCGGACGAGCCCTGGACCGGGCCGCCGGACGGATCGCCGAGGCCTGGGCCGACCTGGCCGACACCGGTGCCGAGACTTCGCTGGACGAACTCACCGGTGACGACTTCGCCGAACGCGGACGGCTGCGCCGGTTCTCGCCGCTCAGCGTCGGCGCCTACCTGATCGCGCTGCTGGCGGCCGTCGCCGGCTGGCGGCTGGTCGGCGAGGGACGCCTCACCGGCGCCGGACTGCTGCCGTCGCCGGAGGCGTGGACCGGCCTGTTGCACGCCTGGCTCGATCCGATCGCCGGCCAGCCGGGCCAGGCCGGACCGCCCTGGCTGGGCAGCACGGCGCTGGCCGCACTGGTGACCTTCGGCCAGGTCGAATGGCTGGTCACCCTCGGTTTCCTGATCGCCGTCCCGCTGGCCTGGATCCTGGCGCTGCGGGTGCTGCGGCACGCCGGGGTCGAGGGTCCGGCGGCGGTGGTCGCGGCGCTCGGCTACGGAATCGCCCCGGTGCTGGTCGGCGCGCTCGGCGGGGGCTGGCTGGGCATCCTGACCTGGGCGGTGCTGGTGCCGCTGCTGGCCCACGCGCTCGCCGCTTGGGCGTCCGACAGCAGCTGGCGTTCGGCGGGCGCGATCGGTCTGTGGCTGGCCTTCGCCGTCGTCGAAGTACCGCTGACCTGGCCGCTGGTGCTGCTGGCGATGGCGGCCATGCCCGCGATCCGCAGCTGGCGCGGTGCCGGCCAGTGGGTGCTGGTGGCGGCGTCCGCGCTGGTCGGGCTCGGTCAGAGCCTGGTCGACTGGTCGGCGTTCCCGGGCCGGTTCCTGACCGGCGCGTCGCCCGCGCTGGCTTCGGAGGAGGTGGCCGAGGCCTGGCAGTTGGCGCTGGCTCATCCGGCCGGGCCGAATGTGGCGCCGCTGTGGGTCTGCGCGACCGTGGCCGGGGTGGCCTGGCTGACCGCGCTGGCGGGGCTGTTCCGGCGTCCGCGCGCGGCGGCACCCGGTGTCGCCGCCGCCCTGGTCGGGTTGCTGGCCGCCATCGGTCTGAGCCGGCTGGTGGTGCTGGTGCCGCCCGGCGTCGAGGTGCGGCCGCAGACATTGCCGTGGCTGGTGCTGATGCTCGGCGGCCTGGTGCTGGCCGCCGCCCGCGGGCTGGCCGGGCTGTCCGCCGGACTCCGGCACCGGACGCTCGGCGCCTGGCATGCGGCCGCGGTGGCTCTGACCGTGGTGGTGGTCGCAGCGGTCGGTGTGGGTGCGGGCTGGTGGGCTTGGGCCGGTACCGCCGGTCTGCACCGGACGACCCTCGACGCGCTGCCGCCGTTCGTCCGGGTGGCGATGACCTCGCCGACCCCGGTTCGCACCCTGGCCATCGCCCGAAGCGATGGTGGGATCCGCTGGTCGCTGCTGCAGGACGAGCTGCCCCGGCTGGGTGAGGACGAGCGGGGCCTGCCCGGCTCGGTCGAGCCGCAGAGCGGGCTGGCCGCCTCGGTGGTGAACCGGCTGCTCTCCGGCAGCGCCGACGACCAGCTCAGCCAGGACCTGGCCCGGCTGGGTGTCGGCTACGTCTGGCTGAAGGGCAGCGACCCTGAGCTGCGGACGGCCATCGACAACGTGCCCGGGCTCGGCGTCGGCACCGGTGAGGGCGACAACGCCACCTGGCCGGTGCCCAACTCGGCACGGGCCACCATCGATGCCGGCGACGTCCATCCGACCGGCGACGGCGAGACGGTGCCGGCCGGCGGCGAATCCCGGCGACTGGTGCTGGCCGAGCCGGCGGACGCCCGCTGGTGGGCCACCGTCGACGGGCGCCCGTTGGCGTCCCACCCATTGTCCGACGGCCGGCAGGCCTTCGACCTGGGTGCCGAGCAAGGCGTGCTGCACTACGGGCTGCGCGGCGATGCCGGGCCGTGGCCGCCGCTGCAGGCGGCCGGCCTGGTGACATTGGTGATCCTGGCTTCGCCCCGGGTGAGGAGGCGGCGATGAAGCGTGCCACAGTGATTCGTACCGGTGCCGTGCTGGCGGCGGTCGTGGTGCTGGTGCTGGCCGTGCTGGGTGCGTCGGCGTTGCCGTTGCAGCAGCCGGCGCCGAATGCCGCGCCCACCGACGATCGTGCCCGGGTGGCGGTGGTGTGCCCTGCGGTGACCGCGGAGAGCGATCCGACGGTGGTCACGGCGGGCTCTCCCCAGCGGCGGCTGACCACGGCGCCGCTGGATGATCCCGAGCAGACCACGGACGTCTCGGGCGTCCTCGGCTCGACTTCGGGCGTGACGGCACCGATGATCGTCAGCGCACCCCGGCTGGACGTGTTCTCGGCGACCACCCGCACCGCCGTCGAGTCCGGCTCCGATCGGGGTCTGTCGCTGGCGTCCTGCGATCGACCGGGCAGCTCCGCCTGGTTCACCGGGGTGCTCTCGTCGAGTACCAGCACCGCCGAACTGGTGCTGTTCAACGCCGACACTTCCGACGCGTCCGTCGACCTCACCGTCTACGGCCCGGCCGGACGGCTGACCGCGCCCGGGTCGCGGGGCATCATCGTGCCGGCGCGGACGCGCCGGGTGGTGCCGCTCGGGCCGCTGTTCACCACCGACGACACGGTCTCGGTGCAGCTGGCCACCTCGGCGGGCCGGGTGGCGGCGATGGTGCGGCAGCGCATCCGGCGCGACGACAAGCCGGCCGGCAGTGACTGGCTGCCGCCGACCGCCGAGCCGGCCAACGACCTGGTGATCCCCGGGCTGGCGTCCGGCAAGGGTGCGCGCGACCTGGTCGTGGTCAATCCCGGTGAACGGACGGCCGCCGTCGCGTTGCAGGTGCTCGGCGCGGACGGCCCGATCGCCCTGCCCGGCTTCGAAACGATCGACCTGCCGCCGCAGACCAGCAGGCGGATTCCGCTCGGCAAGGCGCTCGCGGCGGCCGCGGTGGGGCTGCGGCTCAGCTCGGAGCAGAAGATCACCGCCGGCGTGCTCAGCGACAACGGCGGCGACGCGAAGGCGGTCGATGTCGCCGTCCAGGTCGCGACGCCGGTGCTGACCGGTCCGGGGGTGCTGGCGTTGTCGCCGGGCCGGCGGCTGGCGCCGACCCTGCAGCTGGCCAGTGGAGTCCCCGAGGCGAGCCGGGTGCGAGTGGTGGTTACCTCGCCCTCCGGGAAGCGACTGTTCAACCGCACCGTGACCGTCCCGGGACTGGCCGACATCGCGGTTCAGCTGCCGAAGGCGACCGATGTGCTGATCACGGTGCAACCGGAGCGTCCGGGCGCCATCCACGCCTCGGTGGGCGTCCAAAGCCGGATCGGCGAGGTGGACGGCATCGCCTCGGCCGCGGTGTTCTCCGGGGCGCCGCCGAGCAACCTTCCGACGATCCGTCAGGACCCGCGGCTAGGTGAGTGAGTCCAGGGGGCGCGCAGGCGCAGCCGTGCGACCCTTGGACTTACTCATCTAGGCTCGTGACCCATGGTTCCCATGGCTTCGATCGTCGGCATGGTGGTTTCCCTGCTGATCTGTCTGGTGCTCCCGCTGGGTGGCTTGCTCTGGCTCGTCACCCGACGCGAGGGCGGCGTCCGGAAATATCCGAAGGTGGGCCGTGCGTTCGCCGCCGGCATGTTGGCCTTCGTGCTCTCCCAGGTGCTGACCCGCATTCCGCTGATGACCTGGCTGTCCACCCAGGACGCGCCGTGGGCGCAATGGTTGGTCTCGGGCCCGGTGGCGAGTTTCTCGGCGGGACTCTTCGAAGAGACCGGACGGCTGCTGGTGATGCTGTGGCTGCTGCGCCGCTTCCACCGCTGGGTGGACGGCATCTCGTTCGGTCTCGGCCACGGCGGCATCGAGGCGATCCTGCTGGTCGGGCTGACCCAGCTGTCGAGTCTCGCCATCGCGCTGCTGATCAACACCGGCCAGACCGCGGCGCTCGGCCAACTGCCGGCCGCCACCCGCGACCAGGTGGTGACCGCGCTCACCGACTCCTCGCCGCTGCAGTTCTACCTGGTCGGTGTCGAGCGGATCGCTGCGATCGGTCTGCATGTCGGCCTCAGCGTGCTGATCCTGTGGGGGATCGTGGCCGGACGCCGGGCATTCGCCTGGCTGATCGCGGTGCTGATCCACGGGGTCTTCAACCTGGTCGCGGTGCTGCTCACCTCGTCCGGATTGCCCAACGCGACGCTGCTCACCGAGTGCGCGCTGCTGGTCATGGCGATCGTGTTGTGGGCGGTGTTCGTACTGCGTTGCCGACCCCGGTTCCCGGTCGACATTCAACCGGCCCCAGCTCGCTGATCGAGCCGTTACTCCCAGTCGTCGTCGGTCGCCCAGCCCTCGGGGTCGAGTTCCTCCAACGGAATCTCGGTGAGCGCGTGCAACTGCTCGACCAGGGTGCGGAAGACCAGGATGCGCAGCCCCTTGCGGGTCCGCGCCCGATGCTCCAGCGGACGGCGGTACAGCACGACCTGGCCGTGCTGCGGCGGCACCGGGCCGATCGCGGCGGCCAACGGCACCCGGTCGCGGCTCCAGCCGCTGGCCACGCCCGGCACGTCCTCGACACCGACGTCGATCCCGACCAGGGCGCGCGGACAGGACGCCGACACCCGCGCCACCGCTTGATGGACGCAGCCGGTGAAGTACTCGGCGCCCTGCACCCGGGCCCGCAACGGCACCGGGTTGCCGGTGAACGGATTGGGTAGCGCCAGCGGTCCCCGCAGGCCGCGGCCGTGACGTTCCCTGCGCTGTGCCATGGCCCCAGGCTATCGCCGCCCCGCTGGGCGACGGTCACCGAACACGTCCGCGTCGACAACCCTGGAGCTGTGCTGGAGGCTCCGGCTCGGGTTCCGCGACTATCGCGGATCGAGCGGGTAGTGTCACGCCGGTGAGGTCACGGATGTGTTCACGGACGGGGTGCTCGACCCCCGCCATCGCCACGCTGACCTATGTGTACGCCGACTCCACGGCTGTACTCGGACCACTCGCACTCCGCGCCGAACCCGGCTGCTACGACCTGTGCGCAGCGCACAGCGCGAGCCTCTCGGCGCCCCGCGGGTGGGAGGTCATCCGGCTGCCCGAAGCGGACATCGACACCGGCCCGTCCACCGACGACCTGATGGCGCTGGCCCGCGCCGTCCGGCTGGCCGGGCTGGGTGCCGAGGGCCCGGACGCCCCTGAGCCGGCGGTGAGCCGGCGCAAGGGCCACCTGGCGGTCATCGCCGATCTCTAGATGAGTAAGCCCAGGGGTCGCACGGCTGCGCGACCCCCGGCATCCACGCTGGCTGCGTTGCCGCCGCTCGTCATACGACCCGGTATGCCTTCGCGTCGGCGCCTTGCCAGCGCGGCGCCGAGCGCCGCTCGCCGGCACGCCCCCTGGACTTACTCATCTAGCTGTTTCGCACGGCTGCGTCACCACGAGCGCCGTGGTGCCGACCGCCGGCGCTCGGGGGCACTAGGCTGCCCACGTGCTTACCCCCTCCATCTTCAAAGCCAACGACATTCGTGGTGTGGTCACCGGTGACCAGCCCGAATGGGATGTGGCCGGGGCCCGTGCCGTCGGCGCCGCGTTCGTCGCCGTGCTCGGCCTGGCCGGGCAGGAGTTCGTTCTGGGCCGCGACATGCGCACCACCGGGGTCGAGCTGGCCGCCGCCTTCATCGAGGGCGCTGTCGGGCAAGGGGCGTCGGTGATCGACATCGGGCTGGCCAGCACCGACCAGCTCTGGTTCGCGTCCGGGTTCTTCGACATGCCGGGCGTCCAGCTGACCGCCTCGCACAACCCGGCCGACTACAACGGCATCAAATTCTGTCTCGCTCAGGCTGCACCGATCGAGCCGGCGATGCTGAAGCAGATCGCCGAGCTGGCGATGGGTCCCGAACTGGCGCCGGCCGCAGAGCGGGGCACCGCGCGCAGCCAGGACGTGCTCGCCGAGTACGCCGCGCACCTGCACAGCCTGGTCCCGCTGGACGGCATGCGCCGGTTGAGGGTCGTCTACGACGCCGGCAACGGGATGGCCGGGCACACCGCACCGGCAGTGTTCGGCCCGCTCGACATCGAGACGATCGGCCTGTTCACCGAACTGGACGGTTCCTTCCCGAACCATCCGCCGAACCCGCTCGAACCCGCCAACCTGGTCGACGCCCAGCGGGCCGTGCTGGAGAACCGGGCCGACCTGGCGCTGGTCTTCGACGGTGACGCCGACCGCTGCTTCATCGTCGACGAGCGCGGCGAGGTGGTCAGCCCATCGCTGATCACCGCGCTGATCGCCCAGCAGGAACTGGCCCGCGAACCCGGCGGCACCATCGTGATCAACACCATCACCTCGCGTGCCGTCGACAAGGTGGTCGCCGACGCCGGGGGAGCGCTGGTGGTCTCCAAGGTGGGGCACACCTCGGTCAAGGCGAAGATGGCCGAGCATCACGCGATCTTCGGCGGCGAGCATTCCGCCCACTACTACTTCCGCGACTTCTGGGGTGCCGACACCGGCATGCTGGCCGGGCTGCACGTGATGGCGCTGCTCGGCCGCAGCTCGGGCACCATGTCCGAGCTGGTGGCCGGGCTGCCGGTCTTCGCGGCGTCCGGTGAGATCAACTCGACCGTGGCCGACGTGCCCGCCATGCTGGCGCGGCTCGCCGAGGCGTTCGCCGGACGCGGCGTCCAGAACACCGACGACGGGCTCACCATCGAAGGCGACGGCTGGTGGGTGAACGTCCGAGCGTCGAACACCGAACCGCTGCTGCGGCTCAACATCGAATCCCGCGACGCCGCCGAGATGGCGTCGCTGCGCGACGAGGCCCTGGCCATCATCCGAGGAGAAGCAGATGCCTGACCTGACCCATGACGTGCTCGACCTGCTGGTCTGCCCGGCCTGCCACAGCACCTTCACCTGGGACTACGAGGCCTCCGAACTGGTCTGCACCGGCACCGACTGCGGCCTGGCCTACCCGTTGCGCGGGGGCATCCCGATCCTGCTGATCGACGAGGCCCGGCGGCCGACCCGCGACTGAGCCATGTTCGACTTCGACGATTCCCGGCTGGAGGATCCCGAGGTGCTGGCCGCCGCCGCACCGCTGTTGATGAACCTGGCGTCCTCGGGTGCCCGGGTGCGCCGCGAGGCAGCGATGGCCGAGGCGCCGCTGGCGGTCCTCGACGACGTGGACCGGCCCCGTGCGGTGATCGCCTACGGACCCGAGGCACGGCTGTTGCGCGCGGTGCTCGAACCGGTCTGCCCGGTGCCGTTCGTCGCCTGGCCGGCACTCGGCCTGCCCGGCTGGGTGGGTCCGCTGGACATTGTGCTGCTGATCGGACGCCGCGGCCCGGAAAGCATGGCGGTGGCGCATGAGGCGGTCCGCCGCGGCTGCCGGCTGATCGTGGCCTGCCCGCCGGATTCCCCGCTGGCCGAGCGGTCGGCGTCCCGGTCGACCACGCTGCTGCCGGTGAACACCGGCGACCCGCTGGCGGCCGCGGTGGTGTTCCTGGTGGCGCTGCACCGGCTCGGGCTGGGGCCCTACACCAATCCGGAGGCGATCGCCGCAGCGATGGACGGCGTCGCCGAGCGCTGCGCGGCCCGCACTGACGTGTCGGTCAACCCGGCCAAGACGATGGCCCTCGACCTCGCCGACGCGTCCCCGCTGGTCTGGGGTGGTTCGGTGCTGGCGGCGCGGGCCAGCCGGCGCATCGTCGAGGCGCTGCGGCTGGCGTCCGGACGCATCGGGCTGGCCGCCGACGCCTCCGACCTGCGATCGCTGCTGCACCAGGCTCCGCCGCGCGACCCGTTCGCCGACCCGTTCGAGGAAGGCACCCAGGAACGGCGTCCGGGCCTGGTGCTGATCGACGACGGCCAAGACGACGCCGCGTCCGCCGAGGCCCGGCTACGCCTGGAACGCACCGCCCAGGCCGCCGACATCCGGATCACCCGGCTGGAGCACTTCGAGGACTCCGTCGTCGAGCGCTACGCGACGGTGCTGCTCACCGGCCTGTTCGGCGCCGCCTACCTGCAGATCGGCCTGGGCCGGACAGCGTCCTGATCCGAGACGCAACTCGTTGGTCGAGACTCAACCCCCGTTGGTCGAGCTTGTCGAGACCCGGAGCACCTCGAGCCAACAGGGTTTCGACGCAGCTCAACCAGCGGTGGCTGCGTTGCGGAGTCAGCCGCGCGGGATCTCGAATCGGACGAGCCGGCCACGACCGGCGCCGAGGTCGGCCCACCGGCAGTCGAGCTCCAGCACCGCCAGCGCGCTGGTCGGGTAGTGCCGGACGGCCTCGTCGGCCAAATCGGACGGCTCGGCCAGCAGCTCGATCAGCGAACTCATCGTCGGCTCGTGGCCCAGCACCATCGCGGTGCCGACCGTCTCGTCGAGTTCACGCAGCAGGTCGACCACCGAGTCTTCCCAGGCTCCGTAGAGGGCGTCGGTGAAGGTGACCTGAGCGGCGGTTGCTCCGCCGAGTTCGGCCGTCCGCCAGGTTTCCCGGGTCCGGGTCGACGAGGACGACAGCACGGCCCCGATCGGGTAGTCGGCGAGGATCGCACCGGCGACGGCGGCGTCACGCATCCCGCGGGCCGCCAGCGGGCGCTCGTGGTCGGGATCGTCGGTGCTCCACGACGACTTGGCGTGACGCATCACGATCAGGGTGTGAGACATGGCTGCGGCTCAGGCGTCGTCGCCGGGGCGCATCGACGCCCAGATCTCTTTGCACTCCGGGCAGACCGGGAATTTGTCCGGGTTGCGGCTCGGCACCCACACCTTGCCGCACAGCGCCACCACCGGCGTCCCCATCACCATCGCCTCGGTGAGCTTGTTCTTCGGCACGTAGTGGCTGAATCGTTCGTGGTCGCCCTCGTCGACCCGCAGATCGGTGCGCTCGTCGAGGATCGTCTGTGCGCCGGGTGCCATCTCGGTCATAGCCCCACACTCTAATCACCTGCCGCGGTGCGTGGCTCGGCACGCGGTCTCCAGATTCCGTGGGCTAGTGGTCGTCCGAACCGATTTGTGGTGGGTATGACGCGAGCGCGTCGGACCTCAGGGACCTCAAACCGCTTTGTGGTGGGAATGGAGGGTCCGGGGATCAGCGAAAAGCACCACAAAGTGGTCCGAGCGCGTGGACGAACCAACCAGGGGCGTGAAAACCACCACAGACCGGCTTGACCGCCCCAGGTGACCCGGCTTGGGTCGTTCGCGTCCGGCATGGTGGGATGACTGGGTGGAGGCGCTCGCGGTGGTCGGCGGACGGCTGGTGACCGGTCTGCGCGATGTGACCGCAGACCTGGCGGCGCTGGACTCGTCCGGCTTCTGGGCGGTGGTGCTGCCCTTCGAGGGCGACCCGGTGTGCGCCCGGTTCGACCAGGTGAGGCCGGCGACGCCGTGGCGCGGACGCCCCTGGCACGGCCCGGCCCGCGACTCCTGGACGACCTCACTGGACGAGGCCGCGTTCACCGCCGGCGTCGCCGCGATCCGTGACGAGATCGCGGCCGGCGGGGTCTATCAGGTGAACCTGACCCGACGGCTCAGTGCCCCGCTGCCGTCCGACTGGTCGATCGCCGCCCTGGGGGCGGCGCTGGCGCAGGGCAATCCGGCACCGTTCAGCGCTGTCGTCCAACTGCCCGAGCAGGGCATCCATGTCGCCTCCGCCTCACCCGAGCTCTTCCTCGGACGCCGTGGCAGCACGGTCTGGTCGTCGCCGATCAAGGGCACCGCGGCCAGTGCGGACGGCTTCCTGGCCAAGGACTCGGCCGAGAACGTGATGATCGTCGACCTGGTCCGCAACGACCTGGGCCGGGTCTGCGTGACCGGCACGGTGGAAACCCCCGCGCTGCTCTCCGTCGAGGCCCACCCGGGCCTTTTCCATCTGGTCTCCACCGTGCGCGGCCGTCTCCGTCCGGACGCCGGCTGGCCCGAACTGGTCGCCGCCACCTTCCCGCCCGGTTCGGTCACCGGCGCCCCCAAGCTGGCCGCGCTGGAGGTGATTCGCCGGCTCGAGTCGGTGCCCCGCGGGGTGTACTGCGGTGCCGTCGGCTGGGTGGACGCCGACCGTGCCGAGGGTGAGCTGAACGTCGCGATCCGCACCTTCTGGGCCGCGGAGGGACGCCTCCACCTCGGCACGGGGGGCGGCATCACCTGGGATTCCGACCCGGCGGGCGAGTGGGCGGAAACGCGACTCAAGGCGTCCAATCTGCTCGCGGTGGTGTCCGGACCCCCGGCGCGTACCGGTTCGGGTGGCGCGACGGCGTCGTAGACTCCGAGCCGTGCAGAAGGTGGCCCAGTGAGCGGGAAGGCCGATCGTCGGTGGCTCACGATCGGGCTGATGATGTGCGTGATGGCGATCTCGTTCGAGTCCTACGCCGTCCTCACCGCGATGCCGGCCGCCTCCCGCGACCTGGGCAATCTGTCGCTCTACGCGTGGACCTTCACCGCATTCGTGATCGCGATGACCTTCAGCATCGTGGCGTCCGGACAGTTCAGCGACCGCTACGGACCGATTCAGCCGATGATGTGGGGCTTCGGCATCTTCGCCGCCGGTCTGGTGCTGGCCGCGCTGGCCCCGAGCATGTGGGTGCTGCTGGTGGCCCGGTTCACCCAGGGTCTCGGCGCCGGCACCATGAACGTCGCCGTGATGGTGCTGATCGCCCGCGCCTACGACGAGGCACAACGGGCCAGGCTGATGATGTGGTTCTCGGCCTGCTGGATGCTGCCGGCCTTCGTCGGTCCGCCGCTGGCCGGCTGGATCGTCCAGATCAGCTCCTGGCACTTCGTATTCTGGTCGGTGCTGCCCTTCATGGCGGTGGGCGGGCTCCTGGTGCTGCGGCCGCTGCGGCACATCGAACTCACCCCCGAAGAACCGCACGAACTGAAGAAACGGCTGATGCTGCTGGCCGCTGCCGTGGCCGCCGGGCTGGCACTGATCCAGTGGGCCGGCCAAGAGCTCGACCTGTGGTCCGCGTTGTGGGCGGCGGTCGGCCTGGCCGCGGTGGTGTTCGGCCTGCCGCCGCTGCTGCCCAAGACCATCAACTGGACCGGACGCGGCATCTCCGGCGTGGTGGGTGCCCGGTTGTTCAGCGCCGGCGCCTTCTTCGGCGCCCAGTCGTTCCTGCCGTTGATGCTGACCGAGGCCCGCGGCCTCGAGGCGGTGATCACCGGCGTCACGCTGACCGTCGGCTCGGTGGGCTGGATGCTGGGCGCGCTGCTGCAGTCGCAGAGCTGGCTGTCCTGGCGGCGCGACCAGATGATCATCGTCGGCGTCGGCGGCATCGCGCTCGGTGTCGCGGTGCTCGCCGTGGCGTCCTTCTTCCCGCAGTCCTGGCTCGGCCTGGTGATGATCGCCTGGATCATCGCCGGCTTCGGCATGGGCCTGCAGAACCCCAGCACGTCGCTGGCCGTGATGCAGCTCTCCGACGAGGCCGAGCTGGGTCGCAACACCTCCTCGCTGCAGGTCGGCGAGTCCCTGGGGAGCAGCCTGTTCACCGGTCTGGCCGGCGCCTGGTTCGCCCACTTCCACCTGACCGCCGAGTTGCCGTTCACCTTCGGCGGCCTGATGGTGATGATGGTGGTGGTCGGCGCGATCGCCGTGCTGCTGGCCTATCGGATCGGCCCCGTACCCGCCGCCGCCGAGGAATAGCCACGATGGACGAGGTCGACCGCATCATCGCCGCCTGGCGGGCCGAGGCGCCCAGCCTCGACACCGAGCCGCTGGCGGTGCTGTCCCGGGTGAGCCGGCTGGCCCGGCATCTCGATCTCGCCCGCAAGCGGTGTTTCGCCGCCCATGGGCTGGAGGTCTGGGAGTTCGACGTGCTGGCCGCGCTGCGCCGCGAAGGCCCGCCCTATGAGTTGTCGCCGGGCGAGCTGATTCACCAGACGCTGTCGTCCAGCGGCACGATGACCAACCGGATCGACCGGCTCACCGAGCGCGGGCTGGTCGAGCGCCTGGCCAATCCTGCCGATCGGCGCGGCGTCCGGGTCCGGCTCACCGCTGAGGGTGCGGACACCGTGGGTGCGGCGATGGACGATCTGGTCGCTTTCGAGAGCGGCGTCCTGGAGCCGTTGACGGCGCCGGTGCGGCACCAGCTGGCCACCGCACTGCGGACGTTGCTGGTCGACTTCGAGGCGCCGTCCGGTAGCTGACCAGCCAGCCGCGGGCGCGCCATGGAACCTCCGCGTGCGGCGGTGGGTGTGTCCCCTAGGGTGGTGCCGTTCACCGACGCAAGGATTCCAACGATGGCCCTGTCGAACCCGTATCTCGCCGAACTGGCTGCCGAATTCGGCATCGCCACTGAGTTCTGGGATTGGAAGGGTCGGCTCACCGAGATCTCGGACGAGACCGTGATCGCCGTACTGGCGGCGATGGAGATCGACGCCAGCACCGCCGAGACCGCCGCGGCCGCGGTGGAGGAGCGCCGGCTGCGGGCCTGGCGACGGGCGCTGCCGCCCTGCACCGTGATGCAGCAGGGCGCACCCCAGGAGGTGCGGGTGCACGTCCCCGACGGTGCCGCGGTGGAGGTCTGGGTCCGGCTCGAGGACGGCGGCACCCGCGACCTGCGGCAGCTGGCCAACGACGAACCGGCCCGGATGGTCGATGACCACCTGGTGGGGGAGGCCAGCTTCGAGGTGCCTGGCGACCTGCCGCCCGGCTACCACCGGATCGGTTGCCGCACCGCGGAATGGACGGCGGAAGCCAGCCTGATCGTGTCGCCGCACTTCCTGGGCTTCCCACCGGCGATGGGCGAGAAGCGGGTGTGGGGTTACGCCACCCAGCTGTACAGCGTCCGGTCGGCTGACTCGTGGGGGATCGGCGACCTGGCCGATCTGTCCGACCTGGCCACCTGGTCGGCCACCCAGCAGTTCGCCTCCTACGTGCTGGTCAACCCGCTGCACGCGGCCCAGCCGATGACTCCGCTGGAGCCGTCGCCCTACCTGCCCACCTCGCGGCGCTACGTGAACCCGATCTACATCCGTCCCGAGGCGATCGCCGAGTACGCCGCCCTCGACGAGCGGCAGCGGGCCAGGGTCGCCCAGCTGCGCGGCAAGCTCGCCAAGAACCTGGCCAACGAGCCGCTGATCAAGCGCGACAAGGTGTGGCGGGCCAAGCTGAAGGCACTGCGGGTGATCTTCGAGGCGGGCTTGAAGCCGACCCGGCTGATGAGCCTGAACGACTTCGTCCGCAAAGAGGGGCGGCCGCTGTCCCAGTTCGCGACCTGGTGCGCGCTGGTGCACGAATACGGGATGAACTGGCGGGAGTGGCCGGTCGAGCTGCGCCGTCCGTCCTCGCCGGAGGTGGCGCAGTTCGCGGTCGATCACGTCGGCGAGATCGTCTTCTTCTCCTGGCTGCAATGGGTGGCCGACGAGCAGCTGCGCGACGCCCAGTCGGCGGCGAAGGCGTCCGGTATGCGGGTCGGGATTATGAACGACCTGGCCGTGGGCGTGAGCGGGCACAGTGCCGAGGCGTGGATGCTGGGCGACACCTTCGCCCGTGGCGTCTCGGTGGGGGCGCCGCCGGACCACTTCAACCAGACCGGCCAGGACTGGGGTCAGGCGCCGTGGCGTCCGGACCGGTTGGCCGACCTCAGCTACGCCCCGTTCCGCAACATGGTGGCCGGCATTCTGCGGCACTCCGGCGGCATCCGGGTCGACCACATCATGGGCCTGTTCCGGCTCTGGTGGGTGCCCGAGGGGATGGGCCCCACGCACGGCACCTACGTCCGGTACAACCACGAGGCGATGGTCGGCATCCTGGTGCTCGAGGCGCAACGGGCCGGTGCGGTGGTGGTCGGCGAGGACCTCGGTGTGGTCGAACCGTGGGTGCGGGTCTACCTGCGTGACCGCGGCATCCTGGGCACCTCGATCGCCTGGTTCGAGCGCGGCGACGACGGTCAGATCCTGCCGCCCCAGGCGTGGCGCGAGTACTGCATGGCCTCGGTGACCACCCACGATCTGCCACCGACCGCCGGGTATCTGGACGCCGCCCACGTCAAGCTGCAGCACGAGCTGGGCCTGCTCACCGAGGACCTGGACGTGGAACTGGCCGGCGCGGCGCGGGAGCGCGACGACTGGCTGCGGATGCTGCGCGAGCGCGGCCTACTGACCGTCGACGATCCGTCCACCGAGGACATCGTGCTCGCCATGCACCGCTTCCTGGTCGCCACCCCGGCCCGGATGCTCTGCGCGGCGCTCACCGACGCCGTCGGCGATCATCGCACTCAGAACCAGCCCGGCACCGTCGACCAGTACCCCAACTGGCGGGTGCCGCTGTCCGGCCCGGACGGCGAACCGATGAGCTTGGAGGACGTCTTCCACTCCGAGCACGCGCTACGCCTGTCGGCGGTGATGAACGGCTTCGTCGTCCCGCCCACGGCGCACCGCTCGACGTCCGAGTTCATCATCGGCACCGACTGAGTCCCGAGGTTCAGTCCGGGCGCGTTCCGAGGTGCTCCAGGATTTGTTCGAACTGGACGCGGGACGCCGTCAGGTGCGCGCGCATCTGTGCTTCCGCCGCCACGGCGTCCCCGTGGTCGATGGCCGCCACGATGGGCTGGTGGTCCCGGCGCAGCTCTTCCGGCGGGGACTGCTCGCCGTACAGCTCCTGCCAGTCGAAGCGCAGCCACAGCACGTTGGCGTCGGTGAACATCTGCGCCCGGGCGGACGCGACGGCGTCGGCGAGCACCGGGTTGCCCGAGGCGCGGGCGATGGCGAAGTGCAGCAGGTTGTCGGCTTGGTGATAGCCGGCCAGCCCGGCCGCCGGGGCGTCCAGGGCGCGCCGGATCGTCGCCCGCTGCGCCGACGTCGCTCGCTGCGCCGCCAGGGCTGCCGCCGTCGGTTCGATCACCGACCGGAACTCCATATGTTCCTCGAGCGCCCGACGGAACTCGGCGGCGATCCGCTCCCGGTCGCCGCGTCCGGTCGATGCGCCGGCCCTGACCCGAGTGCCGCCGTTGCGGCCGAGTGTCGTCTCGACCACGCCCTGCTCGGCCAGTTCGTGGACGGCACGCCTGATCGTGTTGCGCCCGACCTCCAGCAGCGCGGCGAGTTCGCGCTCGGTCGGCAGCCGGTCGTCCGCGGCGAACCCGCCGAGCGCGATGCGCCGCTTCAGCGCCTCGGACACGGTGACGTGCGAGGGTGCTGCCCGCGAACGCCGGTCGGCGTCGGCGAGTTCGGCCAGCAGGTCGTCCACCTGGGTTCAGCCGCGTGCCCGGATGGACAGGCAGGTGACGCAGCCCTCGAGCTTCTCGTACTCGCCGATGTCCACGGTCACCACCCGCAGCCCGCGCGCGGCGAACAACTCGGCCGTCCGGGGCGCCTTGTCGGACATCAGCACGGTCTGGTCGTCGAGCAGGACGACGTGCGCACCGGGCTCCTCGGGCACCTCGAGGTAGCTG
>JBDHZN010000015.1:0-28879 GCA_039811845.1 Micropruina sp.
TGGTCATCTTCAGCACGGCAGAGCCGCCGGAGACCGAGGTGTTGCCGCTGACCGGGGCCGAGCACAGCCGGCCGTTGGCCTGATAGCCGACCTCGTCGCGGGCCCGCCATGTCTCGGACAGTGTGCTGCCGGCGAACTCCTCAGCGAACGACGGCGCGGCCAACCGCCGGGTCTCACCCACTACTTCAGAGCTGACCTTCTTTTTCTTCTTGTCCTTGTAGCTGAAGGCCTTGGCGACGGCACGGTAATAGCCGGGATCACTGGCGACGATGCCGAAGTTGACCGCTCCCTTCGAACTCATCTTCACCGACTTGACCGTGGTCCAGGCCTGTCCGTCCGACGAACGCTGGAGATTCACCACACGATTCTTGTCGAGCTTCGTTCCCGAGAACTGAGCGGTGATGGTGCGCCCCGCACTCAGAGTCAGCTTTCCCGCCGCGGCGGCCTGACTCACCCCTGCCGGCGCAACCAGCGCCGCCACCGTCAATACCAATCCGAGGGCGACCGCAGCAACACTCCGAATCATTCGCATTCGCACAAACCTTTCCGGCCAGAATCCTCCACCGGCGATGTGAGGAGATGGATCGAGTCTATAGGAAAATGTCTTTGTCACGACCACCGGCATCGTTGTCTCACGCCGCTGTGCCGGCCTGCCGGCAACGGTCCGACGCGACACCTGGTCGGCTGGGCCGGGGCGGAACGCTCGGCTCACGGTAGGCTGCGAAGACCCGCGCTCGCCGACCCCCCGAGGGAACCGCTCCATGCCCGCTGTGTCTGTGATCGTTCCCGTACACAACGGCGAACGACAACTCCGGGAGTGTCTGGGCTGCCTCACCGCCCAGACCCTGACCGACCTCGAGATCATCGTTGTCGACGATGGGTCGACCGATGGCACGGCCGCCATCATCGACGAGGTCGTGGCGCTGGACGCCCGCGTCCGACGGCTCACCGGTCCCGCGATCGGCAGTGCCGGCGCCGCACGCAATGCCGGCCTGGCAGTGGCCTGCGGTGACTATCTCGCCTTTCTCGACAGCGATGACTGGTTTGCCCCGACCCTGCTGGAGGAACTGCACGAGAAAGCGGTGGCCGACTCTGCCGACATTGTCCTCACCAGATTCAGAATCTCGGACGAGTCCACCGGCGATGTCTCGCCGGTGGAATGGGGGGTAAGGCTGAGACACTTTCCGCGACGTACCCCGCTCGCCCCGAGTGCGCTGGGCGACAACCTTTTTCTCGCGGTCAACCCGGCGCCCTGGAACAAGCTGTTCCGGGCAGAATTCGTTAGTCGCACTAACTTGCGGTTCCAGGAGTTGAGGCGCACCAACGACCTCTACTTCACTGCGCTCGCATTGGCGCACGCGGAGCGAATCAGCTACATCCACACCTACGGCATCGATTACCGGGTCGGGCACGGCACCAGCCTCCAGTCCACGCTGCACGAGTCACCCCTCGATTTCGTCGACGCGTTGACCGCCATTCGTAGCGAGCTGGAACGAACCGGACGCTGGCCGGCACTCGAGCGTGCCTTCACGAATCTGGTGGTGGAGGTCAGCCTCACCGCTCTGCGCAAGGCCGGCACGGCGGAGTCCTTCGCCGCAGTCCACGAAGCTCTCCGCGACGACGTCCTGCCCCGGCTCGGGGTCACCGGGCGGGCCGACGACTACTTCCTGCGCCGCGACTACCCCGCGCTGGTGGCCGACATCCTGAACCGCAGCACGACCGAGCTGATCTTCCAGCGGCTGCAGCAGACCCAGCAGCAGGCGGCTTCGGCGCGGGCGCAGGCGCACTCCGCCCTGCTTGCGGTGATCGGTCCGGACGCGGACAGCGCCGCCCACCCGGACCCTGCCACGCCGGCGCCCGCCATCGTCCTCGCCGATGCCGATGGCGGCCCCGGTCCCGACGTCAGCGTGATCATCCCGGTGCACAACACCGAGACCTACCTGCGGGACTGCCTGGCCAGCGTGCTGCGGCAGTCGGGTGTCGACATCGAGATCATCTGCGCCGACGACGGGTCCACCGACGCCAGCGGCAGGCTGCTGGCCAGGATCGCCGCATCCGAGCCCCGCGTGCGGGTGCTGACCCTGTCGCACGCCGGGCAGTCCCAGGCGCGCAATGCGGCCCTCGGGGTCGCCCGCGGCCGCTATCTGTGCTTCGTCGACAGCGACGACTTCTGGCGCTTCGACGGCCTCGCCGAGCTGGTCGACCACGCCGACGCCGAACAGCTCGACCTACTCGCCTTCGACGCCGAGTCCGTGCGAGATCCCGGGGTGGGAGACCGCCGGTGGCGGCGGATGGCCACCTACTACCAGCGCCCCGGCGACTACCGGGAAACCTCGAGCGGACCTGGGCTGCTGGCCCGGATGAACGCGCGGCGGCACTACCGGGCGAGCGCCTGCCTCTACCTGGTGCGCCGCAGCGTCATTGAGGCGCATGACATCCGTTTCCGGCCCGGGATCTCCCACGAGGACAACCTGTTCACCTTCCAGGTGATGCTGGCCGCCGGCCGCGCCGCACATCTGCCGGCACGGCTGTACGGACGCCGTCTGCGCCCCCATTCGATCATGGGCACGGCGAGTCGTGCGGTGGCGGCCCGCGGCTACTTCGTCTGCGCGGTCGAGATGTTCCGGCTGGTACACGGCCGCCGCTTCGACCCGGACGTCGCCCGGCAGATCGGCGCGGTGATCCACCGGGTGCTGCGACAGGCCAGCGAGCAGGCCACCGGGCTCGGCGCCGATCTGGTGGAGCGCCTGGGCACGATCGACCCGGCGCCGGACGCCCAGGCGCTGTACCGGCTGATCGCCGAAGCCCACGCCGAGGCTCAGTTCCGGCGCAAACGACCCTCACCCCCGCCACACCCCGTCCGTCGAGTCGCTGCCGGCATCCGGCGCCGGCTGGGACGGCTGACCCGTGCCGCCGCCGACCTGGCTCGCGCGGCGAGAAGGGGCAGCTGAGATGGCCCGGCTGGGCAGCCTGCTGCGCCGACTGGAACCGGGCGTCACGATCGTCGTCCCGGCGCACAACGTCGAGCGCTACCTGGCCCGCTGCCTCGACTCGGTGCTGGCGCAGACCTGGTGGGATCGCTGCCGCATCCTGGTGGTCGACGACGGCAGCACCGACGACACCGGACGGCTCGCCGACGAGTACGCCGCCGCACACTCCCGCATCGCTGTCGTCCACCAAGCCAACGGCGGCCCAGGTGCCGGGGCGGCCCGCAACAACGGGCTCGATCTGGTCCGCACCAGGCAGGTGCTCTTCCTGGACGGCGACGACGAGTTGACCGCCCGCGCCATCGAGCTGCTCAGCGGCGCCGCCGCCCACCACGGACGCGACCTCGCGGTGGGTGCCACCGAGCAGTTCCCGCAGTCCCGGACGTGGCTGTGGACGCCCTACTTCGAGGCCGGCAGCATCCGCGACGTCGCCATCGAGGACGTCCCGCTGCTGGCGCACGACGCCCGCACCTGCAACAAGCTGTACTCGACCCGGTGGCTGCGCCGTTCAGGTCTGCGGTTCGCCGAGGGCATCCACCATCAGGACACCGTGGTCAATGTGCCGGCCATGCTCCGCGTGCCACGCTTCGCACTGGTCGGCGACGTGGTGCACCGCTACCGCAAGCGGGCCGAGGGCGGCTCGGTGATGGACAGCCACTTCACCCGGCTGGACAACTACTGGGATCACCTGAAGGTGATCGAGATGCTGGCCGGCATGCGCGAAGGGCTGCTCCCGGGCCGCCGTCCGCTGCTCGACGCGTTCATCGTCCGCAGCTTCCAGGGCTTCGCCCGGCGTGCGCCGAGCCTGCTGCCCGCCGACCGACTGCCCGAGTTCTTCCGCCGCACGAAAACGGTGGTCGAGCGGATCGAGCCGGTGGTCGTCGAGCAGGCGACCACGGGTGCCGACCAGCGCGCGGCCTACGTGACAATGCTCGAGGACGACCTGCCCAGCTTCCTGGATCTGGAGGCCCGGGTCGGCCGACTGCGGGCGCACCGCGGCGACCTCTACCTGGACCTGCCCAGCAGCGGCGATGCCACCCGGCAGCTCGCCCGCACCGGGGCCACCCGGGCATGGGCCGACGAGCTCCGCGTCGACGCGGCGTGTCTGCGGCTCAGGGTTCGATTGCGGATCCGGGGCGCCAGCCACCTGAACACCGCCCTGGACGGCGTCGTGGCGCGGCCGCTGCAGGACGGCGCCCCGATCGGCGAATGGCCGGTGACGCTGTACTCCGACGACGAGGACCCGCGGCAGCATACCGGCGAACTGGAGGTGCCGCTGGACGCGCTGCCCGACGGCGCGTTCACGGTGCGGCTCGGCTTCCTCACCCCGACCGGCAGCACCGCCCGGTGGCTGCGCCGTGCCCCGGACGCCACCGACGAGAATGCCGACAACGGCACCGTCCAGGTCAGCCTCGGCACCCGGGGCGACCGAGCCGAACTCCGGCTGACCGGGACCGGTGAGGGAAGCAGCACCGCCTGACCCGCTCCGCGTTCGGCCGGCTGGGATCCGCCTCCGAGGACGACGCGAGCAGTCGTCGAGAGACGCTATACTGCTGCCTTCGGGGGAAGTACATGGGGGATTCAGGATCAGCCGACCCAGGAAGTCTCCAACCGAATGACAGGAACCCCACAGCGGCGCATCATCACGGTGCTTGCCGCTACCACAGCTACTCTTGCCAGCTTCGCGATCGCACCGACCGCGCATGCCGTCGACCTCCGCGATGCCACCTCTGCACTCGCCGTCGGCGGACGCTACCAGGTGATGCGGATCAGCCATACCGGTGACATCACCGCCGAGCTGGCCGCCGCCACCAAGGCCGCGGCGAGCGCCGGTCAGCCGCGAGTCGTCTCGCTCCCCGCCGGAACCGTCAAGCTCACCGCGCAGATCAGGGTCGCGAACAACGTCTACCTGGTCGCCGATCCCCACACGACGGTGGTGCTCTCCAAGTCGGCCGATCAACTGCTCTGGTTCAACGCGGTCAACGCCGGCGTCTACGGCGGCGTCTGGGACGCCGCGGGCAAGGCGTCCAGCGTGATCGGCACCAAGGCGTCCACCGTCCGGGTGGCGAACGTCACCGTCCGCAACGCCAAGAAGAACGGCATCGTCGGCTACGCCAAGACCCAGCTCACGCTGTCCGACGTGACCAGCACCGGCAATGCCAACGACGGCGTCTACGTCGCCGAGGCCTCCAGGCTGACCGCGTCCAACGTGCGGGCGGTCAAGAACCGCCGCAACGGCATGCAGCTGTCCAGCGGGGCGGTCGGCACCATCACCGACAGCGCGCTCGACAACAACGGTCTCGCCGTGTCCGGCTCCACCACCGGCAAGGTCGGGCACGGTCTCGGCGTCGCCTCGGCACGGGCGACCGTGACCAACACCAGCATGTCGTCGAACAAGGTGTGCGGCGCCTCGCTGACCGGCTCGGTCGACGTCACGCTGGCCAGGAGCACGCTGTCCGGCAACGGCCGGCACGGCGTGGGGACCACCGCCGGCGTGAAGGCCACGGTCAGCGACAGCGTGGTCAGCGGCAACCGCTACAACGGTGTGCTGGCCTCCGGCTCGGGCACCCAGGTTCGACTCGCACGGGTGACCATCACCGGAACCTCCCGCTACGGCCTGTCGGTGCCGTCCAAGGGCTCGGCGACCCTGCAGGGGTCGACGATCAGCACCTCGGGGCGCAGCAACATCTCGGTCTCCGACAAGGGCAGCCTGTCGGTCGACAGCGACAACCGGGTGACCGACGGCAAGGCCGAGGGCATCACGGTGACCGGAAAGTCGAAGCTCACCGTCAACGGCACGGGCAACCTGGTCCGCGCCAACAAGGCCAGCGGCCTGGTGGTCTCCGGCAGCGGCACCAGCGGGCGGATCGCCAAGTCGGTCACCTTCGAGGCCAACCGCAAGTACGGCATCCTGGTCAAGACCAAGGGCAAGCTCGCCACCGTCGCCAACTCGTTCGTCAAGAACAAGTCGGCCACGATCCACAAGCAGAGCGGCGGCAAGGTCACCAAGATCTGAGACCCGTGGACGCCTTCCTGCCATCAGCGGCGGCGAGACCGTCCGACCTGCCACCATCTGCGGGCGCCCGGAGTCGACGACCGTCCGGACGCGCCGACGCGGGCTTCCCGCAACGCCAGCGCGTGCTCCAGCAGGGTCGCGGCGCGGCGGTCGAACGAATGCTCGACACGAATCCGTTCGGCCGCCGCGAGCCGCTGCGTCCGGTCGGGCCAGAGCTCATCCGGATCGGCACCGAGGATCGCCGCCACCTCATGCTCGGCGTCGCAGCCGACCACGCTTGCGCCGAAGAGTTCGGTCAGGCCGTCGATCTCGTCGCTCAACACGCGCGCCCCGCAGGCCACCGCGTCGAACAGCCGGTTCGAGATGAAGCCGGCCCGGCGCATGTCCTGCCAATGGTCGTTGAGCACGATCCGGGCCGCGGCGTAGTGGGCGCCCACGTCGGCGTTGGGCACCGACTTCGCCACCAGCCTGCCCGCCTGCGGCGTGTCCTCCCAGCCGGTGCCGATGATCGCCACATCGGCCGCAGCGGCCGCCGCCTCGACCAGCGGACGGTGCGCGCCACGCCGGGCGTTGCCGATGAACAGCACCCTGCCGGCGGTCTCGGGTGCCGCACCCTCGGCCCGGCCCGGGTGGCACAACTCGACGTCGGTGCATTGCGGCAGCGGGGTGATGGCAATGCCCCACTCGTCGGCACGTTCGTGGGCCCAGCGCGGCCCGGCGGCGAACACGGCGTCGTAGCGGCGCGCCTCGTCGGCGGTCAGGTCGTCGGGGTGCGAGATCACCCACAGCAGGTTGATCGCTCCTGGTTGCGGCGGGCCGATCTCGAGCCCGCGCAGGGCCAGTACCACGTCATCCTCGGCCCGGCTGGCCCGCTCCCGGGTGTCGCGGCGGTCGATCGTCACCTGCTGGCCGAGCCTGCGCAGCGCACGGGCCAGCGACTCCGCGAAGTGCGTATCGCCCCACAGATCGCCCCAGCGTCCCGGAGTGGCGGCGGTGTCGATCGCCCACCGCAACCGCGGTGCTTGACCGATACCGTCCGACGTCACTCGTCACCCCCAGAGAGATGGTCAAATCTAGTGCCTCACATCCACCCCCGGCTGTCGGGCCGTCCGACTCCGTCCGGCTGGCTACGATCAACACCATGACGACTGCCGCTCCCGATTCCGAGGCGGCGGGCGACGACACCCCCTCAGCCGATTCCGCTCCCACCCGGCCGGCTCGCAGGCGCCGTCGAGCCCGCTGGATTGTTCTGTCCGTGCTGGCCGTGGTGGTGGTGCTCGGTGCCGTCGCAGCCTGGCTGGGCTCACGGGTGCTGACGGTGCAGAACGAGCTCACCGCTGCGCAAGCCGCGGTCAACGACGTCCGCAAGGGCGGTGACCCGAAAGCGGCCCTTCAGGTGGTGGCGGACCGGTCGGCCGCCGCGGTCGCGGCGAGCGACGGCGCGCTGTGGGCGCTGGCGGAGCAGACGCCCGTGATCGGCCCGAACCTGAAGGCCGCGCGGCTCGCTTCCCGCTCTTTGAACGAGTTGAGCGCGGGGTTGGCGGTTCCGGCGATGGCCGCGCTCGACGCCCCCGGCTCCGAGCCCACGCTGCAGCGACTCCTCCCGGTGGTGCAGCGCGCCTCGGCCGAGATCAGTACGCTCACCGCCGAGATCAAGCAGGTCCGGCAGAGCCCCGATTTGGTGCCGCAGGTGCGCGGCGGGGTCGATCAGCTCGGCGACATCATGGACGCCGCCGACCCCGTGTTGCAGCTGATGCCGGGCATGCTCGGCGCCGACGGCCCGCGCAACTACATCCTGGCGGCGCAGAGCAATGCCGAGGTGCTGGCGCTGGGCGGCAGCGTCGCGTCGCAGAGCCTGGTCCGGTTCGCCGACGGCACCGCCAAGATCGTCAAACAGGCTGACAGCACCCAGTACCGCAACGGCGTGGCGGTGAAGAGCGACATCGACAAGAGCGCGCTCAAGCTGTACAACGACTACCTGATCACGCACATCAACACCAGCGTCGGACGTCCGGACTTCCCCACCGCCGCCAAGACGATCCGGGCGTTCTGGAACCGCGACATCGACCCGGGCAAGGTCGACGGGGTGATCTCGGTCGATCCGCTGGCGCTGGCCCGGGTGATGCGCGCCACCGGTCCGGTGAAGGTCGACGGTCACACGATCAACAGCGACAACGCGGCCTCGTTCCTGCTCAGCCGCGCCTACCAGCTCTATCAGCCCAAGGTTGCCGACAAGATCTTCAAAGAAGTCGCCGTGTCTGTGATGGACAAGCTGGTGGCCGGTGATTTCAACGTCGCCAAGCTGGTGCCTGCCCTCGCCGAGGGCATCGAGGCCGGCAGCGTCATGTTCTGGAGCGCCGATCCCGCGATTCAGCAGCAGATCGCCTCCACCCCGTTGGCCGGCATCCTGCCGACCGACAACAAGGAGTCGACCACGATCGGCGTGTTCTATCGCGACGCCTCGCTGGGCTCCAAGATCGACTACTACCTGCGGTCGAAGGTGAAGGCGACCACTACCTGCAATGCCGACGGAACGCGCTCGTACACGGTGTCGACCACGCTGTGGTTCGACCTGACCAAGGCGCAGAACGCCAAGCTGCCGTTCTACGTCGTCGGCGGCGATCCGGCGACGAAGGTGTACCGAACCCAGCTCTTCGTCTACGGCCCGGCGGGCACCACGGTGACCGACTCCCCTCGTCGGACAGAGAAGTCGTGGAACTGGCGGCCGACCGACTCCACCGACCTGGGACGTCCGGTGCCGTCGTTCATGACCATCAACGATCTCGGCAAGAAGGTCACGCTCTCGGTGACTTTCACCGGGCCGGCCGGCGAGTACGGGCCGGTGACGGTGCGCACCACTCCGATCGTCCATCCGACCGAGGTGGAGATCGGCGCGGGCTGCGGGGGCTGAGCCGCGATCCACCGCGGGCCGGTCAGGAGCCGCCGCGATGGCTGGACGCCCAATGAGCTCACAACACCCTGCGCGCCGCCGGGATTCGGCGCAGAAGAGCGGCGAGTCCCCAGCACAGCGGCAGTGAGATCGCCAGCAGCAGCCCGAACTTGACCACGGCGGGAGCGGCCACCGGTCGCAGCAGCAACGCCACGGTGACCAGCACGAGTGGGTGGATGACGTAGACGGCGAACGCCTGCTCGGAGCAGAGCTTCGCAAAGGCCGACGGCGCGCGGTTCGCGTAGTCGCGGTAGAGCACCACGAGCCCGATGATCAGCCCAACGGCAAGTGCGGCCTCACCCAGATCGGCGACCCAGCCGGCGAACGGCGGCACGCTGTCCGCCGCCCATGTCCCCCAGCCGAACAACGCCGCACCGATCAGTGCCAGCAGCCATCCGATCCGGCCCTGCCGCCGGGTCAGGCCCTGAAGCCAGCCGCGGCTGCCCGCGTAGGTGCCGATCACGAAGAACAGCAGGTACTGCGGCAGGTAGGCCGGGCTCGGCAAGCCGACAACCGGCCAATAGCTGTCGATGGGCACCAGCAAACGCCACAGGATCGTCGTTACGGCCAGCACCGCGATGACGCCGGCGATCATGGCGGCGGTGACCGGACGCGGCTCGGTACCGGCGGTGGACACCGGGCGCAGCCGCCGAACCAGTACGTAGCCGAACGAGAACACCAGGAGGACCTCGACGAACCACATGGGTCCCGGGTCACCGACCGTGACGTAGTACTCCAGAAAGGAGAACTGCTCGCCGGCCAGCAGGCTCGGGATCAGCTGGGGCAGGTTCACCAGCGGACGAATCAGCAGGACGAAGCCGAGCAGTGGCACGCCCAGCCTGAGCAGCCGATCACGCAGGAACCGGTCGCCGCCTTTGCGCTGGTAGGAGCCGGGGACGAAGACCCCGGAGATCAGGAAGAACAGCCCCATGAACCAGGTCTGGTTCACGATGACGAACGCGGTCAGCCCGGCCGCCGTGGGGTCGTCCGCCGGTTCGAGGTAGAACCACGCCGGGAGCAGCGAGTAGGTCACCGCGCAGTGGTGCGCGACGACCAGAACGGTCAGGGCGACCCGCAGCTTGTCGATGTAGTACAGCCGGGTGGGTGCCACCGGCGGAGCCTGGGTGTCGATCATGGTTCTCTCCTTCCCGCCACGAAACGTCAGAAACCCACGTTCGTAGCATGGACGTGCTAAATAACTTAGCACGGCCCTGCTATAACCAAAGTCATGCCGAAGATCGTGGATCCTGACCAGCGCCGAGTGGCCATCGCTGAGGCGGTCTTCAGTGCCCTGGACGAGGGCGGCCCGCGCAACGTCACACTGGCCAACGTGGCCGACCACGCGGGACTGGCCATCGGCTCGGTCCGGTACTTCCTCGGCAGCCGCGAAGAGATGGTCGCCTTTGCGTTCAGTGTCGTCGTCGAGCGCGTCGGCGCCCGCGTGAGCAGTCGGATCGACACCGCCCTCGCGACACTGCACAGCGGCACCCACGATCCGGACGCCCGGCTGGCCGCGACCGCGGACATCCTTGCTGAGTTCCTTCCCCTGGACGCCGCGCGCCGCCGGGAAGCGATCGTCTGGATCGAGTTCGAGACCGCCGCGCGGACCGATGCCCGCCTGGCGAAGACATCGCGCCGGGCGGCGACCCAGACCACCGAGTTGATCGAGACGATTCTCTCCACTGCCGCCAGCGATGGCGCACTGCCCGCGGGTCTCGACATCGCCGTCGAGACGGCCCGGCTGGCCGCGCTCATCGACGGGCTGACCGTCCGCTCAGCCCTGCACCCGGACCTGCTCGACCCGGCTCTGGCCCGGGATGCGCTGCTCGCACACCTACGCGGACTCCAGCGCTAGCGCTGGTCAACGCGGCCTTCTCGTTGGCTGAGCTCGTTGACCGTCGCGGGTTGACCACGATGATCGAGTCTCAGCTCACCCCGAAGATCCGTGACCGCTCGTCGCCCAGCACCCACCGGCCGGTGACCACCAGGTCGAGATTGTCCGGCTGCCAGCGCAACGCCCGCAACGCGCGGCGGTTCAGCCGCACCGACGTCGACCAGGGGGTCACTCCGAGCGGCCGCAACTGGGACTGGGTGGCCACCGCGAGTGAGGTGCCGCTGTGCGGGTCGGTGAGGACGCGGAGCCGGCGCTCGCCGGGCAGGTCCGCCACCGGTATGCCGTCCTGGCTGGCCTGCAGCATCGCCTTCTGCGCCTCGCGACTGATCCACAGCGACCGCGGGCTCGCCTCCACCGAGGTGGCCGCGACCGTCCGGCCGGCGTCGGGGCGTCCGATCCTGCGGGCGTTGGCCGCCATCTCGCGGATCCGTTTCGGGTCGGCGAGCAGCTGGTCGATCTTGTAGCCGACGGTCGTGGCGTAGTTGCAGCGCACCGCCGCGCCCTCCTCGACCAGCACGTCGGCGTTGCGCACTTCCTGCCCGGGGATCGGGTTGATGATCACCATCGGCAGCCCCGCGGCCATGCACTCCGACGACGACAACCCGCCCGGTTTGCCGACGAACAGGGTGGCGACCCGCATCAGGTCGACCATCTCGTCGGTGTAGCCGAGCACCGTGAACCGCTCCGTGTCGTCGCCGACCGCGGCCACCACGTCCCGCCGCAGCGCCTCGTTGTTGCCGCAGACGACGACCGCCTGGAAGCGCTGTTTGCTGCGCCGCACCTGGCGGACGATGTTGAGCGTGTAGCTGCCGCCGGAAGCGCCGGCCGAGATCAGCACCACCGGCAGCCGGGGGTTCAGTCCGAACCGTCGTCGGACGGCCGCGGTGTCCACCGGCTCACCCAGCCCGGCCCGGACCGGGATGCCCGAGGCATGCACCCGGTCGCGTGGCACGCCGAGGTTGGCCATGTGCTCACGAGCCTCGTCGCGGGCGACGAAGAAGTGGTTGAACGGCGACGTCAGCCACAGGCCCTGGAAGTCATAGTCGGTGGTCACCACGGTGAGTGAGGCGTGCAGCTGGCGACGGGCCAGCATCAGAGCGACCAGCCGGGCCGGCAGGAAGTGCGTGCAGATCACCAGATCGGGATCGTAGTCACGGATCCGCCGCACCACCCCGGTGGTGTTCAGTTGATCCCACCATTGCACCAACGGCGCCCGTTTGAACGGCGAGTCCTGCGTGTCGTAGCCCCAGCCGACCACCCATGGGGCCTCGGCGACCAGCGCGAAGTAGCCGTCGTCATAAAGCTTCTGGAACGCCTCGTTGGTGGTCTCCAGGATGTCGATCCGGCGCACCTGGTCGACGTCCGGGTGGTGAGCCAACGCGCGCTCCACGGCGCTGCCGGCCTGGTTGTGGCCAGCCCCGACGCCGGCCGCCAGGATCAGAGTGCGTTGGCCCATGGCCCGATCGTAGGGGTGATCGCCGGCAGGTTGGTCGCGGGACGGGCCGGGTGCCCGTGGAACGCCGCTTCCAGGGCGGCCGGCGGGCGACCGCGTCCGCCACTCAATCGGACGCCTTCGTCGTGGTGTCATCGGACTCCATCGTGAATTCCCAGGCCGTCGTTCTCGCCTGCACCATCAACCTGATCGTTCAACTCGCCTCCACTGCGGTCGGTTAGTCCTCGCCGGCTCGGCACCCGTCTATTCGGCCCGGACGCCGACGCCGGCGAGGGTGGCCCGCAGCACCGGACGGCAGGCCTCACCGGCGGCCCAGACCAGGGCGATGCCGGCCAGCAGGGACGCCACGAACAGCAGCGGCCCGATCGAGGCGGGTTGCATACTGGGCAGCTGAGCGAAGAACAACACCGCCAGGCCACCGGAGCCCAGGGCGCTGAGCGCCGCAGGAGCGACCACCTCGACCAGCCGGGTGCGGTCGTGCAGCCTGCCCGGGACGCCCAGGTTGGCCAGCTGGCGCAGTTCCCGCCGCCGGTCGAGCACCCCGGAGGCCTGGTTCAGCAAGGTGGACGTGGCGGCCACCAGGAAGGCGATGCCGAGGGTCAGGTAGGTGCCGGTGCGGACGTCCTCAGCCAGTATCCGCAGCAGCGGGTCCTCGCTGTAGGCGCTGAAGTCGGGCAGGCTGACCAGGGCACCGCCGGTGAAGCCGACGAAGGCGAGCCCCGAGACCGACCGCCAGGCACTCTTCGGATCGGCCAGCAGCCGGCGTCCGGCCAGCAGCACAGCGGGTCGTCCCGACCGGGTGAGCAGCAACCCGAGCAGCTGCAGCAACCACGGTCCGACCAGGTTGATCACGCCCATGAACAGGGCCAGCACGACCAGCACCACGGCCGCCGAGGCCACGAACTCCTGAGCCAGGTTGAGCATCGGCGCCACCATGATCCAGGCGGCGATCACCAGCGGCACGGCGAGCAGCCGCCACAGTTTGAGCGCCGGACGCGGTGCCCGGCGGGCCACCCCGAGCGGAGAGATGGTCAGCCGCATCAGGCCGGTGACCGAACTCAGCCCGGCCAGCACCACCAGCCCGGCGACGGTCGCCGCGATCGCCCAGATCGGGAGCAGCATCTCGGCGCCGCTCAGCGGCGTCGCCTGGAAACCGATCGCCGCCCAGGCCGGCAGGGTGAGCAGGTAGCCGACCACGCCCAGCACCCCGCCGATGAGCCCGGCCAGCATGGTCTCCACGGTGCTCAGCGCGATGGCCTGGCCACCGGTCAGACCGAGCAGCCGCAGTGTGGAGAGCCGCTGGTCGCGACCCAGTGCGCCCATCCGGGCCGCGGCCGCGCCCAGGGTGACCAGCGGCACAATCAGCAACACGCCGGCGCAGGCTGCCAGCAGCGTCCACATCACCAGTTCCGCCACACCCTCGGTAGCGTCCGCGCCGAGTGCCGCCACGAAGGCTGCCGGCGGGTGGAACTGGCGATTGACGAAGGCGTTGATGCCGGCGAGCACCGAGAGCAGCAGCCAGCTGCTCACGGTGAAGGCGAGGACGGCGAGCAGGTCGATCAGCCCGGTGCCGGCGCGGATGCGGCCTCGCAGCAACAGCGGAGCGATACGGAACTGGTGCATCAGGCGGCCCTCCGGGTGAGAAAGTCGTTGCTGACCCGGCCGTCGACGATCTCGACGTGCCGCTGACACCAGTCGGCGACGTGGGCGTCGTGGGTGACCACCACCAGGCTGGCGCCGACGGCGGCAACCGCTGAAGTCAGCACCCGCATCACCTCCGCGCCCGTCGCCTGGTCGAGGGCACCGGTGGGTTCGTCGGCGAGCACCAGGTCGGGCTGGCCGACCAGGGCACGAGCGATGGCGACCCGGTGCGCCTGGCCGCCGGACAGCTGCCCGGGCCGGCGCGCTTCCAGGCCGGACAGGCCCAGCCACTGCAGGCAGTCCCCCGCCCGTCGGAACGCTTCGGCGCGCGGGCGTCCGAGCAGCAACAGCGGCAGTGCCACGTTCTCCAGCGCGCTGAGTTCGGGCAGCAGCTGGCCGTCCTGGAAGACGAAGCCCATCCGGGCCAGCCGGATCCGGCTGCGGGCGGCGTCCGAGGCCAGCGACACCGGCTCGCCACCGAGGCTGACGTCGCCCTCATCGGGCCGCAGGATGCCGGCCAGGCAGTGCAGCAGGGTCGACTTGCCGGAGCCGGACGGCCCCATCACCGACACCGACTGCCCCGCAGGAATGTCGATGCTGACCCGGTCGAGGGCCCGGACGTCGCCGAAGGATTTGGAGATCTGCTGGGCCTGCAGGGCGGCCCGCTGGTGGTTCGTCGTCATGCAATCAGCCAACCGTGCGGCGGCCCGGCGATCACGGGCGCTGCCCGGTGTCTGGTGGGTAGTGCCAGCGCTACCCCATGGTGGTGCCGACGCCCTGCCATGCAGGTGCCGACACTTCTAGGGTGGCAGGGTGACCCAACCCAACCCGTCGCACGAGTCCGCGATCCGGGCCCGGCTGAAACCGCCACCGAACCCGTTGCGGATGCTGATCAGCCCGCTCGGCTGGGGTGCCGTGGCGTACTGCGCGACAGCGATCCTGGGCGGCATCGCGGCGTTGCTGGCCGGCATCCTGGGCATCTTCGTGCTGCCACTGGTGGCCTGGGGTACGGCCAACCTGGAGGCCCGCCGGCTGCGCCTGCTCGGGTTGCACCGGCCCGGTCCCCTGCGCAGCGGACCGATCCGGCATCCCTGGGATGTGGCGGGTCTGCGTGAGGGCAACCTGGCGGTGTGGGGCATCGCCGTGCTGTTCGCCCTGGTCGACTTCCTGCCCGGTGCGGTGCTGGTCATTCTGGTGCTCGGCCTGATCAGCCAACTGATCGGCAGCGTCGGATCGCCGCCCACCGAGCAGCTCGGCACCTGGTTCATGCTGATCATCATCCTGATCGCCGGCCTCTACGTCGCCTGGGCGCTGGCCAGCGTGCAGGCGATCCTGGTCGAGGATCTGGTCCGGCCGCGCACCGAGTTGCGCGAGCAGGTCGACCAGCTGACCAGCTCACGCCGGGAACTGGTCGACGTCTTCGCCGCCGAGCGGCGCCGGATCGAGCGCGATCTGCATGACGGCGCCCAACAGCACCTGGTGTTGCTCAGCATGCAACTCGGCGAAGCCGAATACGCGCTGGAGAGCGGCCGTCCGGAAGCGGTCCGCGACGCATTGGCCGCCGCCCATTCGTCGATGGAGGCGGCGATGACGTCGCTGCGCGACACGGTGCGTGGCATCCACCCGCAGATCCTCACCGACCGGGGCCTCGCCGCCGCCGTCACCGAACTCGCCGAGCGCCAGCCGCTGCCCGTCACAGTGGGCATCAACGGGATGCGGCAGCCCTCCGAGCAACTGGCGCTGTCGGTGTACTACCTGATCAGCGAGGCGTTCACGAATGCCGTCAAGCACGCCGCCGCGACCACGGTGGCCGTCCGGCTCGACCTCAGCGACCCGCTGCAGGTCGAGGTGTACGACGACGGGATCGGCGGCGCCGTGGTCAGGCCCGGCCATGGGCTCAGCGGCATGATCGAACGCGTCCAGACGTTCGGCGGGGCGTGCTGGGTGAGCAGTCCCCCGGGCGGTCCAACTCTGATCCGGGCGTCCTTCCCGAACCCCGTCCGATGAGACCGACGGAGAGCGAAGTGTCGGAGGCCGTCGCTACGGTGAGCCGAACAGGAGAGGGGAACTGATGCGGATTCTGGTGGCCGACGACGCGGCGCTGATCCGGGCCGGCCTGGTCGGGCTGCTGGAGCGGGCCGGGCACCAGGTGGTCGCCGAGGCCGCGGACGCCCCCGAGCTGATCGCCCGGTGCACGGGCCTGGCCGAGAGCACCGACGGGCTGCCCGATCTGGTGATCACCGACGTGAGAATGCCGCCGACGATGACCGACGACGGGCTGCGTGCCGCCGTCCAACTGCGGGAGAGCTACCCGGGGCTGCCGATGCTGATGGTCAGCCAGTACGTCGCCCCGGCGTACGCGGCGACCCTGCTCGAGGCCAACGCGGCCGGTGGTGTCGGCTACCTGCTGAAGGAACGTGTCGGACGGGTGGCCGACTTCATGCGGTCGGCCGAACTGGTCGCTGCCGGTGAGGTGGTGATGGATCCCGAGGTGGTCGCCCAGCTGCTCAACGCCCGGCGGACCGACCCCAGGCTCAGCCGACTGACCCCGCGCGAACTCGAGGTGCTGTCGTTGATGGCGAAGGGCGCCGCCAATCAGCAGATCGCCGGCCAACTGGTGATCACCCCGGCGGCGGTCGCCAAACATGTGGCGAACATCTTCGCCAAGCTCGATCTGGGTCCGAACGAGGACAACCGCCGGGTCCGGGCCGTGCTGGCCTACCTCAACGGCGTCCGCTGAGGGTCGTTGGCCAGGGCTGTTCCTGAACCGAAAAGGAACCGTCCCCTTTGGTTCAGGGGAGGGTTCCTTTCCTGTTCAACCGGTCAGTCGCGGAGCCACTCCAGGTTGCCCTTGCCCTTGTTCACCCCGACGACGGCCTGATCGCCGCAGTCGTGGCGTTCGGTTTGTCCGCTCGAGATGGTGAACTGCTCGGTGCCTTGGCTACCGATCTTCAGGCTGTACTTGCCGCGCTCACCGGACCGGTTGCGGACTTTGAAGGTGTGGCGGGTGCTGCCGGGTGAGCTCATTCGCTCACCGGGCTCCCAGTCGCGGTAGGGCATGTTTCTTTCTCCTCGGGGGTGTGGGTGGGTGGAGTCTTGTGGGGTTCAGCCGGCCGAGGCGCGGAACACGGCGTGCCCCGCGGCGACGGTCGCGGCGGTGTCGCGGATCGGATTGGCGGACGTCGAGAGTGCGGCCGTGCTGAGCACCATGGCGGGCAGCACCAGCAGAACCGACAAAGTGACACCCGCGCGGCGTGCACGGACGAATGCTGCGCGTACCTGCACCGTCACGCCGGGGTCGCTGCCGAGATCGACGAAGCCGATCTGCAACAGGCCGTTATCCCCGGCGAACGCGGACGCGCAGGTGGCGCGGAGGGAGTCCGGGTCGTCGTCGAAGATCACCCGCATGGGTTCGAAGGCCGCCGCCTGCAGTTCCGCCAGCGCCCAGTCGAACTCGGCGCCGGAGAATCCCATCCCGGTGGTCGCCACTAGCCGGCAGATCTCCCGTGCGGGCGATGTCGGATCATCGAGTTGCCCGAACAACTCGTCCACCGCCGCCAGACCCGTGCGGTCGAGAACGGCGGCATAGGCGCTGATCAGGTCGAGTGCCCGGCCCCAGTCGGCGACCGCCGCCGCGACCAGGCCGGCGTCCGGCGGTGCCACCGAACGGTTGCCGGCGATCAACTGGCTCGCCCTGAGCAGGCGTCGGCGGCCGGTGTTCACCCCTGCCATCGCGGGGACGAGATCGGTGCCGATTCGCCGGATGAGGGCGCCTCCGGCCTCCGATGCCAGACAGCGCGCGAGGGCCGGGTCGACCGCGATGCCCGCGGTCAGCTGTGTGGAGGTCATCTCAGTAGTCCGTCCAGGTGCTGAAGGCAGCCCAGCCGTCGTTGCGCACGCTGACCAGCGCTCCGGCTGCCGAAGAGATGTCGACACTCTGCTGGCTGCCGGGGTCGACGACGAGTTGGTGATCTGCCTGGCAGCACAGTTCGATGTGCCACACGGCGAGAGAATCGTGCTCACCACCTTCGATGAAGAGCTTGGTGGCGAGACCGACGGGGCGCGTAGAGAACGTCGCGACGCCGCCGGGATCGAGCTTGTGATGACCGCTCATTGTGCGACCTCCGGGGGTGGCGCGTAGCTGAGTTTGTCCGTCCAGGTGAAACCGGTCGCCGCGACAATATCGCTGACCGGTGAAATTTCGCTGTCGGTCCGTTTCCGACTCAGTTGCAGCGCTTCGGACAGTTGCCAGACGTAATAGACCGCCTGCGCCGCATATTCCGTCCGGGTGGTGATGCTGGTTTCCCGGCGATAGGTCTGGCTGTCCATTTTCTGAAACTGGAGTTCGTTGGTGAGCTCGTAGGTGAACTCGGCGCTGGTCTGCGCCCGGGCACCCTTGAACAGCCGGGCTGCGGCCGCCTTTCCCCCTCCTCCGGGGCTGAATAGATTGCCGCTCAGCTCCAGGCCCAACGTCAGCCCAATCACCTCCGTACGGGTACGGGTTTCGGTCTCCTCGTGCGTGGTCTCGATGCCCTGCGTATGGGTGACCTCAACCTCGAGTCGCTCGGCGAACTGTAGTCGCTGCGCCAGTTCCCAGAGCCGTTCCCTGCTGACGATGTACTGCGCGACCTCGGCCCGCTGATTGTTCCGGACCTGGTCTCGGGCCTCCCGCTCCCGCGGTGTCGCCGTCGGCATCTTCTCCCACGGATACGCCGGGTCGTGAACCAGGTCGAAATCGATCGGCTCGACGATGACCGTTCCCACGGTTCCCGACTCGGTGCGAATCGGCGGCATCACGTCGATGGAGTCGGCGAATGGCGGGTGCGCCTCGTTGAATGCGGGCAGACTGGCAAATGACATCTCGGTCCTTCGGGGGGTGAAGTGGACGCGTACCGGCTCAGACATCGCAGCGACCTCGCAACGACTCGTAATGCTTGACCGGCAGCCTAACCGTTGTCGTCGCGGAAACACCCTCTCGCGCATTAGGAAATGCCTGAGAATGCAATCCAATGCCGCTCGGCAGCAGCTGGTAATATTTAACGCAAATCAAATTCGAGTAGCACGCCCGCGCGAAAGGCAGGCAATAGCCAGTGACGGAATGGATCTGCCGCATCTGCGGCGTGGAGCAGGCGGTGGCGGCCGAGCCACCGAAAGCGTGCCCGATCTGCACCGACGAACGGCAGTATGTGCCGCCGTCCGGACCGGCGTGGGCGAGCACCCAAAGTCTGCTGGCCGAGGGACATCGACTGGTGATCACCGAGCTGGAACCCGGCCCTGTGGGGGCTGCGCGCCGAGCCGAAGGTGGGCATCGGGCAGACCGCGCTGCTGGTCCGCGGCACGGGGGGAAACCTGCTGTTCGACGTCCCGCCGTTCGTCGATCCGGACGCGCTGGACACGATGGAACGGCTGGGCGGGGTCGCCGCGATCCTGGCCAGCCATCCGCACATGTACGGTGCGCAGGTCGCCTGGAGTCGCGCCTTCGGCGGTATCCCGGTGTACGTCGCCCGGAAGGATCTGGGCTGGGTGCAACGCAAGGATCCGGTGATCGTCGCCTGGGACACCTCGTTCGAACCGGTGCCCGGAATCTGGGCCAGCCAGGTCGGTGGCCACTTCCCCGGCCAGACCGTCGCACACTGGCGGGGCGCGGACGACTCGGGTGTGCTGCTCGCCGGCGACGCCTGTTCGGTGCGGCCGGACGGCAACGTCAGCTTCCAGCGCAGCTACCCGAACATGATCCCGATGTCGCCGCGCGGCGTCCGGCAGATCGTGGACGGCTTCGACGAACACCCCTACCGTCGGCTCTACGACAACTTCGCCGGACGCATCGCCGACGACGCCCTGGCCACGGTCCGGTTCTCCGCCAACCGCTACCTGGCCTGGATCGCCGGTGAGCACGACGAGCTGATCTGAGGTCGCTGACGATGTTGGGACTTCCGGACGGAGTGGCCGTGCTCCTGGTCGCGCTGGTGATCAGCGTCACCAGTGATCCGCGCAAGATGCGCACCGCGCTCTACCTGCTCGCCCTGCTCATCTGGCTGCTGATGTCCGCCGTCGGCCTGACCGTCGGCGCGGCCGATTCGTTCGACCCGAGACTCGGCGGCTACACGTTTCTCGCGCTGCTGGTGCTCATGCTCGGCACCGTGATCGCGCTGGCCGGCTTCCTGATCGTCACCGGAATCACCCTGCTCCGCCGTGAAGGTTTCGCACTGTCGCGGCTGCTGGGACTCGGCTTGGGCGTCGGGATGCTCGGCTACATCGGCCTGTGGGTGATGGTCGTGGTGACCGCATCGAGCCAATGGGCGGCCGGTTTGCTGTTGCTCGGGTTGCCGCTGGGCTACCTGGGTTTCGGCTTCGTCGCCTTCCTGCTCTACGGGGCGCTCTACCCCGCCGTGATGGGCCGGCGCGGGCGGCCGGTGGCAGCGGTCGTGGTGCTGGGTTCGGGGCTGATCCGCGGCAAGGTGCCACCGTTGCTGGCGTCCCGGATCCGCCGCGGGCGCGCCTTGTACGACAAGTTCGCCGACCACCCTCCCCTGCTGGTCACCTCCGGCGGCCAGGGCCCCGACGAGCCGGTGCCGGAGGGCAGGGCGATGGCCGAGTACCTGACCGACGACGGGTTCCCCCAGGATCGCGTGGTGGCCGAGGAGCGGTCCCGCAACACCGAACAGAACCTTGCCTACAGCGCCGAACTACTTGCCGCACGCGGCGTCGTGGGACCGATCGCGGCCGTCACCAACAACTTCCATGCCTTCCGGGCGGCGCTGCTGATGCGCCGGCTCGGGATCGCCGGCTACTCGGTCGGTTCGCCGACGGCCCGCTACTACTGGCCGACCGCGGTGATCCGCGAGTTCATCGCCGTACTGCGCGACCACCTGGTGCTCAACGCCATCCTGCTCGGTCTGGCCTGCCTGCCGATCCTTGTCTACCTGGTCTCGTTGCTGGTCAACCGCTGAGCGCCACTGGTCCCATCGCTCCTTGTCCGGCTGGGATTGACCTTTTTGTGACACGTCCACACAGATCGGTGTTGTCACGGTGTTGCCTCCACAATGGGGCCGTTGCAGGTGATCGGCGCGGCCCCCATGGCCAGCATCGACGCCATGACCGAGACCATCAGATTGCTGGAAGCCGACGAAGAGATCCGGCTGGCACGGGCCATCGAGGCGGGACTACTCGCCAGCGAGCAGCTGGCGCAGGGCACCGCGTCGGCGGGGACGGCCGCGGAGCTGACTGTGCTGGAGCGACAGGGACGCGACGCCTGGCAACGATTCCTGCTCGCCAACGTCCGACTGGTGCAGAGCATCGCCACCCAGGAGGCCCGGCGCTCACCGGCCGGTCTGGACGAGCTCTTCCAGGAGGGATTCCTCGGCCTGACCGAGGCCTTGGTGCGCTGGGACCACACCAGCGGCTACCGCTTCAGCACCTACGCCAGTACCTGGATCAAACGGCGGGTCTGCGATGCCGCGGTCGAGCAGCGGGTGCCCGCCTCGGTGCGGACCGCGTTGCGCGCCCGCGGCGTCCGGGGATTGGCCGACGAGCTGACCGCCGAGCTGCGCCGTCCGGCGAGCGATGCCGACGTCGCCCAGGTCCTGGGCCGCAGCGAACGCTGGGTGGCCCGGGTCCGGCATCTGTCGGCATGGGCGCCACTGGACCCGGACCTGGTGGTCGTCGAACCGCACCCCGAGCCGACCGATGACACCGACCTGCGTCCCCTGCTGAGAGCACTCCCCGCCGTGGAGGCAGCCGTGGTGCGGACACGTTTCGGCCTGGGTGGTGACTGCCCGTTGCGGCAGGCTCCGGCCGCAGCAAGGCTGGGCATGTCGCTCAGCACGCTGCGACGGCACGAGACCCGGGCATTGCGGCGGCTGCGTGGCTGGATCCTGGCCGATCAGGCCGCGTGAGGCCGCAATAATGACCGAATGGGTCTTTTCGATCGCGCCGGTCTGCCGTCCGCGGCCTTCCGCAGCCTCACCAGCGCCGTCGGACACCGGGTCCGGGTGTTGGCCTGGGCGCAGGGCGCGGACGGCCCGGTCGTCGGGCTGGCCGGGCAACTCGCCATCCAGCAACCGGACGGTTGGCGTTTCGTGCCCTGGCACGAGATCGCCTCCGGTGGTTGGGATTCCGACAGCGGACGGCTGCGCTGGCGACTCACCAATGGGAGCGATGGCGAGGTGCTGCTGCGTGACCCCGGCTCGCTCCCCGATCTGTTCCGCGAGCGGGTGGATGCCAGCATCGTCGTTCAGGAACGCTTCGAGCTGAACCGGGGTCGGGCGGCGATGATCGTCGCCCGGCGTCCGCTCGACGACGAGCACGCCAGCCTGCTGTGGACGGTGACCAGGCACGGTGGCGGCTTCGACACCGCGCAGATCGACCAGACCGACGCCGAACTGGTTCGGCTGCGGGCTGAATACGACATCGCGTGAGCGTTCTGGTAACGTTTCTTCTCGCGCGCCGCGCGATCCCCTGTAGCTCAATTGGCAGAGCGTCGGACTGTTAATCCGTAGGTTCCTGGTTCGAGTCCAGGCGGGGGAGCTTCCCGAAAAGGCCCTCTGGCTAGCTCAACTGCTGGCCCGGGGGCTTTTGCGTTGCGACCCGCGGGCACCTGGTCACTGCCCTGTCACCCAGTCCTGGCGATCGCGGTCGGCATCGACCAGATGACGACCCGCTAGTCGGCGGGGCCGGCAGCGACCTCGGTCAGCTCTCGCCGCTTCTTCTCCAAATCGAGCAGGGTGGCGAACATGCGGTTGTAGCCGGGGTGGTCGTCGATCGGGTTGGTGCGCTGCAGCTTCGACTTCAGGTTCGCGATCGCCCGCGACACGGTGAGCAGGCGCAGCTTCGCCACGTATTCGGACGCGTAGGCCGGGTTGGCCGGACGCAGCAGCGGCTCGGTGGTCAGCGCCGCGATGACCGATGACACCGCCGGGTCGGGATTGGCCGCCACCACGGGCTGCGGCCAGTCGCCGCCGGGGGTTCCGGCGTCGGCGATGGCGGCGAAGATGGCCCGGTAGGTGGGGTGGGTGAAGTCGTCGGCACCGACCTCGTTCCAGCCGGTCACGAACACCTCGGGTGCGCGCACCATGAGTCGCAGCGTGCCGCGTTCCACCTCGAGGGAGCGATCACGCGGGTTCGGCATCGGTAGCCCCACCAAGGTCGGTTCATCGGACGTCGGCACGGCCTGCGGGGGCCGTTCATGCTGCCGGTCATGGTTCGCCGACAGCTTGCGGCGTCCGGCCCGGGACACCTCACGCCGAACCTCCTCGACCTCGGCGCCCAGCATCTTGGCGAGTTCGTGCACATAGCCGTTCACCAGTGAGCCGTCCCGGACGCTGCTGACCAGCGGCGCGGCGGCCCGCAGCGCGGCGAGCCGGCCGTCCACGCGATCCAGGTCGAACCCGGCGATGGTGCTGGCCATCACGTAGCGGTACAGCGGCTCGCGGCGTCCGACCAGTTCACGGACGGCGGCGTCGCCGTGCTGGATGCGCAGGTCGCAGGGGTCTAGCCCACTCGGCTCGATCGCCACATAGGTCTGCGAGATGAAGTGCTGGTCGCCGGAGAACACCTTCAGCGCCGCAGCCTGGCCGGCGGCGTCGCCGTCGAAGGTGAAGATCACCTCGCCGGCCAGCGCGTCCGTGGTGCCGATCAGCCGGGACAGCAGCCTGGCATGGTCATCGCCGAACGCCGTGCCGCAGGACGCCACGGCCGTATCGATACCGGCCAGATGGGCCGCCATCACATCGGTGTACCCCTCGACGATCACCGCCTGGTTCTTCTTGGCGATGTTCTGCCGGGCCAGGTCGAGGCCGTAGAGCACGTGCGACTTCTTGTAGACCGGGGTCTCCCGGGTGTTGATGTACTTCGCCGGCATCCGGTCGTCGTCGAACAGCCGCCGGGCGCCGAAACCGAGCACCGAGCGGCCGGCGTCCCGGATCGGCCACAGCAGCCGGCCCTGGAAGTAGTCCCAGCCGCCCTCGCGGATCAGGCTCGCCTTGACCAACTCGTCGTCGCTGAACTTGTGCGCCCGCAGGTGCTTGGCGAGCTCGCGTCCGCCCATCGGGGCGAAGCCGACGCCGAAGTGCTCGGCGGTGTCCCGGTCGAAGCCGCGCTCGGCCAGGAACTGGCGTCCGGCGACGGCTTCGGGGCCGGTCAGCTGGGCGGCGAAGAACTCGGCGGCCAGCCGGTTCGCTTCGAGGATCCGCGACCGCAGTCCGGGTTCGACCCGGGCGCCGCCGCCCCCGTCGGTGTAGCGCAACTGGACGCCGACCCGGTCGGCGAGGAACTCGACCGCCTCGACGAAACTGCAGTTGTTGATCGCCTGCACGAAGCCGATCACGTCGCCGCCGACATTGCAGCCGAAGCAGTAGTAGAAGCCCCGGGCGGGAGTCACCCGGAACGACGGGGTCTTCTCGTCATGGAACGGGCACAGCCCGACCAGCGCTCCCCCACCCGCCGGACGCAGCGTCACGTAGGAGCCGACGACGTCCTCGATCCGGCTGCGCTCACGGACGGTCGCCAGATCTTCTTCGTTGATCAAGCCCGCCACATCCGGCAGTGTACGCAGGACGACTGACTACTGCGGACGCGGCAGCCGCGCCGGATCCCAGCCGAGCAGCTGGACGGCGGTGTCGAATGCGAACCGGTCGGTCATCCCGCCGACGTAAGCGACCGTGGCATGCACCAGCCGGTCGGGGTCCTCGGGCGGCTCCGGCAGCCGTCCGGGGTTCTCCAGATAGAACGACACCAGCGCCTGCAGCACCGCGATCACCGCCGCCGACTGGGCGAGCGACTCCGCCCGGGTATAGATCCGTTCGTAGTTGAAGCCGCGCAGTTCGGCCAGCGCGTCCGCCACCGGGGCACTCATCCCGATCTCGCCGGTGGCGACCGCGGTACCGATCACCTCGCGGACGAAGATGCTGAGTTGCTCCCGCCGGGTCGCCCCGGCCACCTCGACCACCGTGTCAGGCACGTCCGCCAGAGCCACGATGCCGGCGCCGACGGCGTCCTCAAGATCATGCGCACAGTAGGCGATCCGGTCGGCCCAGCTGACGATCTCACCCTCCACCGTGGCCGGAGTGGGCCGCGACCAGGAGTGATTGCGGATGCCGTCCAGGGTTTCCAGGCAGAGGTTGAGCGGGGTGAGCACCACGTCCGCACCCCACGGGCCGTGGTCGTAGCCCTCGGGCAGGAAGGCGTCGAAGGCATCCTCGCTGGCATGGCCGCCCGGACCGTGGCCGCAGTCGTGGCCCAGCGCGATCGCCTCCGCGAGTGCCACATTGGCGCCCACGCCGCGGGCGATCGAGGTCGCCACCTGGGCCACCTCGAGGGCATGGGTGAGCCGGGTCCGCTGGTGATCGGTGGGATGGACGACCACCTGGGTCTTGCCGGCCAGCCGCCGGAACGCGGTCGAGTGAACGATGCGGTCGCGGTCACGTTCGAAGCAGGTCCGCTCCGGATCGGGCGCCTCCGGACGCACCCTGTTACCGGCCCCGTACGCCAGGGTCGCGCCAGGCACCAGCCGCTCGGCCTCCCATGCCTCGCGCTGCTCGCGCAAGATCGGCCGCTGCAGGCCCAGCCGGATGCCTGGTTCGGCATGGGCCCGCACCACGGCCTCGCCGGGGTGGCCGGACATGGTCGTCGCCCAGGCGATAGCTCGCGGGGTCAGGTCAGCCATGTCCCCATCTTCGCAGTTGGTCACGAGTCGGTAACCATTCGTCACGATCCGTAGGCACGTAGAAGTTAGGAAGGTTTACTAACTTCCATGCAGTACCCGATCCGACGCAAGCTGCGGCCCAAGGACGCCCGCCGCAGCAATCGCTCGTTCGTGCTGCAAGCGGTCACCGACAACCCGCCACTCTCCCGCGCCGACCTGGCCCGTGAGACCGGCTTGACCAAGGTCACCATCTCCGATCTGGTGGCCGAACTCATCGACTCCGGCCTGGTGATCGAGACCGGAACTAGCGAAATGGGCCGCCCCGGGAAGCCGTCCACGCTATTGGCGCTCAACCCGGCGGGCCGGGACATCCTGGCCATCGACCTCTCCGCTCGCGACCAGGTGCGGGGAGCCGTGCTGTCCTTGCGCGGCGAGCCGGTGCTGACCAAGGTTCGCGCGCTCGACGGCGCTACCGGGCAACAAGCACTGGACGCCGCCCGCACCCTCGCCGCCGAACTGGTCGAGGCCGCCAGCCATCCGATCCTCGGGCTCGGGGTCGGCACCCCGGGCACCGTCGACCTGTCGGGCACCGTGTTGTGGGCGCCCAATCTGTGCTGGACCGACATGCCGCTGCAGGCCCGCCTGCACGACGACCTGGGTCTGCCGGTCAAGGTCGAGAACGACGCCAACGTGGCTGCGCTGGCCGAGCGCCGCTTCGCCGGCGCACCCAGCGATCTGGTCCGGATCCAATTCTCCCGCGGCGTCGGCGCGGGCCTGCTGGTCGGCGGCCGACTGGTGCACGGCGCGGCCAGCGACGCCGGTGAGATCGGTCACGTCGCGATCGGCGAGAACGGCCCGCTGTGCGGGTGCGGGAAGACCGGCTGCCTGGAGGCGTGGGCGTCGGTTCCCGTGCTGCGTACCCAGATGGACGCCGATCCCGAGCGTGCCGACGACATTCTGGGCCGGGCCGGACGCCGGCTCGGGCTGGCGCTGGCGCCGGTGGTCGGCATGCTCGGCCTCCAGCACATCGTCGTCGGCGGGCCGGCCGACATCGTCACCCCTGCGCTGCTGGACGCCGCCCGCTCCTGCATCGTCGAACGCACCCGATCCCAGTTCCGGCCGCAACTCGAACTCGTCGCCAGCTCCCTCGGCCAAGACGCCGTCCTACTGGGGGCGGGAGCCCTGGTGACGCTCACCGAACTCGGGGTCACCTGACCCCACCAAGCACAGCCCGTCAACCCGCACGACCGAAAGGAACGCAATGAACAAGAAGCTGTCGGCGCTCACACTGGTGACCGCCTCGGCCCTGGCCCTGGGCGCCTGCTCGTCCGGAACAGCCAGCAGCCCGTCCGCCGCCGTGTCGGCCGGGCCGCAGAACATCACGCTATGGCTCGCCGGCGGTGACACCCCGGACGCCCTGCGCGACTACCTGAAGACCACTTACCAGGCGAAGAACGGCGGCACGCTCACCATCGAGGAGCAGGCCTGGCCCGATCTGGTCACCAAGCTGACCACCGCGTTGCCCGACGAGAACAACACCCCGGACGTGGTCGAGATCGGCAACACCCAGTCGCCCACCTTCACCAACGTCGGAGCCTTCTCGGACATCTCCGATCTGTACCCCGAACTGGGCGGCGACAAGCTGCTGCAGTCGTTCGTCGAGGTCGGCAAGGTGGACGGCAAGAACTACACGCTGCCGTACTACTTCGGCTCGCGCTACATGTTCTACCGCAAGGACATCTACTCGGCAGCCGGGGTGAGCGTGCCGAAGACGCTGGACGAGTTCAACGCCACGGTGAAGACGATCACCAGCAAGAACCCGAAGAACATCAAGGACTTCTCCGGCTTCTTCATCGGTGGTCAGGACTGGCGCAACGGCATCTCGTGGGTCTTCGCCAACGGCGGCGAACTGGCCAAGAACGAGGGCGGCCAGTGGACCTCGACGCTGTCCGATCCGAACACCATCAAAGGCCTGACCCAGCTGCAGGGCATCTTCGCGGACGCCTCGAAGGCGCCGAAGACCGCCAAGGATCAGTCGCCGTGGCTGTACATCAACGACTCCGACGTGATCAAGGACGACGCCGACAACCCCAAGAAGGTGACCGGCAAGACCAGCTTGGCTGCCGCCACGATCATGGCCCCGGGCTGGGCGCACTGGTCGATCGGTGACCTGAAGAACGACAAGCGGGTCTGGAACGACGGCAAATTCGGTGTCTTCGTGCTGCCCGGCAACGACGGCAAGCCTGCCCCGGTGTTCGCCGGGGGTTCGAACATCGGCATCTCGGCCAAGTCGAAGAACCAGGCCGGCTCGCGGGACCTGATGAAGATCATCTTCTCCCCTGAGTACCAGCAGATGCTCGGTAAGAACGGCCTCGGCCCGGCCAACTCCGACTACGTCTCCAGCCTCGGCACCGACCAGTTCGCCAAGGCACTGATCGAGTCGGCGTCCAACTCGAAACTGACCCCGGCCGCACCGGGCTGGGCGACGGTCGAAACCTCCGGCAAGCTCGAGGAGCTCTTCGCCAAGATCGCCGAGGGCGGCGATGTCACCGCCCTCGCCAAGGAGTACGACGCTCTGCTCACCCCGATGCTGAACGGCAAGTGAGCAACACCGAGGACGGTTCGCTGATCGGGTGAGCCCGGAGATCCCGGGGCAGGCCCGGGATGACGAAGGTCTCACGTCATCCCGGCGGACGCCGGGATCTCCGCACCTCGAACATCGGGGGACGGTTCCTGAAAGTGCGAATTTCGAACGAAGAAGAACCGTCCCCAAACGTGCGAACAGACGCCGGGCCGTCATCCAGGGGCAAGCCAGGATGACGAAACACGACCAGAGAGGAATCCGATGACAGCCGTGAGCGCACCACCGGGCGCCGGGCGCGCGTCGTCCGCGCAACCACGGCGCCGCCGGTTCAACGTCGCGCCGTACCTGCTGCTGATCCCGGCGATCGCTGCACTGCTGGTCGCCCTGGGCTATCCGCTGGTCTGGCAGTTCGTCACCTCGCTGCAGAAGTTCGGACTGGCCCAGCAGTTCGGCAAGCCGCCGGAGTTCGTCGGGCTGGCCAACTACGTCCAGCTGTTCGGCGATCGGCAGACCTGGGCGGTGGTCATCCGGTCGATCGTGTTCTGCCTGGCCAACGCGGCGATCACCGTGCTGCTCGGGGTGCTGGTGGCGTTGCTGATGAACGCCGTCGGCAAGGTGACCCGGCTGATCCTGCAGGTCGCGATGCTGCTGGCCTGGGCGATGCCGGTGATCGCCGCGATGACGATCTGGATCTGGGTGTTCGACTGGCGCCG
>JBDHZN010000016.1:0-28156 GCA_039811845.1 Micropruina sp.
TTGACCCAGGTGCCGGGCTTGGTCGAGAACGACGACCGGACATGCACCGGCACGTTCTCGCGGCGGGCGTACTCGACGCACCGCAGATGCAGAATCTTGGCGCCCTGCGCCGCCATCTCGAGCATCTCCTCATAGGAGATCTCGGGAATCCGGGACGCCCCGGGCACGATCCGCGGGTCGGCGGTGAAAACGCCGTCCACGTCGGAGTAGATCTCGCAGTAGTCGGCCTTCAGGGCTGCGGCCAGCGCCACCGCGGTGGTGTCGGACGCCCCGCGCCCCAACGTGGTGATGTCCTTGGAGGTCTGCGAAACCCCTTGAAAACCGGCCACGATGACGATGTCGTCGTCCTCGAGCGCGGTGCGGATGCGGCCGGGGGTGATGTCGATGATCCGGGCGTCGCCGTGGGTGCCGGTGGTGATCACGCCGGCCTGCGAACCGGTGAACGAGCGGGCCTCGAAACCGAGATCGTTGATCGCCATGGCCAGCAGCGCAGCGCTCATCCGCTCACCCGCGGTGAGTAGCATGTCGAGCTCACGAGGACGCGGTTGCGGCGACACCTCGAGCGCCAGGTCCATCAGTTCGTCGGTGGTGTCACCCATGGCCGAGATCACCACGACCACTTCGGCCCCGCGGGACTTGGTGTCGACGATGCGCTGGGCCACCCGCTTGATGCTGTCGGCGTTCGCCACCGACGACCCACCGAACTTCTGCACGACCCGCAAGGCTTTGCCCTTCCTGGAGACCAACCTTCTCTACTTTGCCAGAACCCGCCGACGCCGCCGACGAGCAGCCGCCCCTCGGTCGGCGTCCGCCACTGTGTTCGACGGACGCCGCACCGGTTCGCGGTACGAAGGGGTAGGAAAGGGACGGTTCTTTTCGTCCCAGGTCGCGGTACGAAGGGACGGTTCTTTTCGTTCCACGAGGCGCTGCAACCGATACCGTGACGCCCATGACCGAACCGATCCGCTGGGGCATCGCTGGGCCCGGACGCATGGCAGCCGCGATCGTCCCCGAGTTCCACCAGGCCGACAACGCGGAGTTGGTGGCGGTCGGCTCACGCTCGGCCGAGCGCGCCGAGGTGTTCGCCACCGAGCACGGCATTCCTCGCTGGCACTCCTCCTACGAAGCCCTGGTGGAGGATCCCGCGGTGCAGGCGATCTACATCGCGACCCCGCATCCGCAGCACACAGATATCGCGCTGGCCGCGATCGCGGCGGGCAAGGCCGTGCTGGTCGAGAAGGCATTCACCGCCACCGTCGCCGACACCGAACGCATCGCGGCGGCCGCCCGCGAGGCCGGCGTGTTCGCGATGGAGGCCATGTGGACCCGGTTCAACCCGGCAGTCCGGCACGTCCGCGCGCTGATCGAGCACGGCGAACTCGGTGAGATCCGCGGCTGCCAGGGCGATCTGACGGCATTTCGCGAGTTCGACGCCGAGGACCGGCTCTTCGACCCGGCGAAGGGCGGCGGCGCCGTCCTCGACCTCGGGGTCTATGTGCTCTCGTTCGCACAGCACTTCCTCGGCACCCCGGACGTGGTGCGCGCGGTCGGCGGCCGCTACTCCACCGGCGTCGAGGGCGAGTTCTCGGTGCTGCTGGGCTACGCCGACGGCCGTTCGGCCACCCTGGCCGGTGCGTTCACCACCTACGGCCCGGGCCGGATGATGCTGACCGGCACGAAGGGCTGGGTCGACGTGCACCCGCGGTTCCACCGGGCGGTGTCCGTCACCATCTGGCGCGAGAAGACCCCGGAGACGCTGGAGTTCGACGCCGGCTACCGCTACGAGATCGAGCACGTCGGCGAATGCCTGGCCGCCGGACTGACCGAGAGCCCGGTCATGCCGCTGGACGATACGATCGCCGTCCAGCGGATCATGGCCGAGGTTCTCGAGCAGATCTGAGCGAACCGGACTGCAGCACTCGCCTGGCCTGCCAGCGAAGTTGCCCCGCGACATCAGCACATCCATTGCCGACCCGGAAATCCGCAATCCGGTCAAAGGTCCGAACCGGATTATGGTGCTTATCGAGAGACCGCCGACGGCGGACTCCGGGTCGAACCGAGTTCTGGTTGATACGGTATACCCTCCAGGGGTATCCATAACCACCACAAGGCGGTTCGAGCTCGAACAGGCCTCTGACCCGCCGATGATAACCACCAGAATCCGGTTTGAGCGCACACCCAAACCTGCAGCAGGCCCCAGCAGTTACCGGAACCTGATTGTCGTTGGTCGAACGTGTCGAGGCCCCAGAGGGGTACCGCGCCGATAAGGGTTAAAGCTCAGCCAGCGGTGGGCCGTCGATCAGCGCTTCCTCACGTGGGCTGGCCGGAACCAATGGCAGGAGCACACCAACCACAATCATCAGACCAGGGTGTGGCGTTTGCGGGCGGTGCTGGTGACGTGCTCCAGGAAGTCGCCGGCGGCGACGGGGGCACCGGGGGTCAGCCAGGCGGTCGGGACGTCGGCGACGGCCAGTTCGACGGGGGTGTCGACCAGCACCAGGGGCAGCGTGTGCATCACGGTGGACGGGTAGCTGACCATCAGGCGACTGACCGGGCCGCGGCGGACGGCGATCTCCAGGGGGACGTCGGGGCGCACCACCCGCAGACCGGTGCGGGCCTCGATGGTGGCCAGCTTGGCGTCGCTCTCGCGGCGGTGCGCGAAGTACCGGCCGGCGCCGAAGCGTTCGGTGACGGCCACCACACCGGCCAGGTAGCGGTCGGCGTCCACCACGCCGGTTTCGACCAGCGAAGTGCCGACCACATCTGCGGTGTCGGTGACCACCGGTGGACCGAACCGGCTCCGCGTCCAGGCGAAGGTGTTGGTGCTCTGCCGCGTCCCGGACGGCGCCTGCACCGGCATCGCGGTGAACACCTCGATGTTGCGGCCATCCCGCTTTGACGGCGTGAAGAAGTCCCGCGCGTGCTCCGACAGCAGGTCGATCACCACGTCGCGTCCGCTCTCGGCCAGATGCCAGCGGCTCAACCGGTCACCGCGGGCCAGTTGCGTGATGAACGAGATGGTGGCCGTGCCGTCATCGACGACGACGACCTCGCTCACATCGGCCAGCGGCAGCACCGCCTGCACGAAGCGGGAGAACGGGTCCCCCACTACCAGCCGCTCCGCCTTGGCCAACTTGGGGAACAACTCCCAGGCCACCGTGACCAGCGAAGCGGCCGACCTCCGCGGCTCGTACCAGGTGGCGGCCAGCCCGGCCTCCCGGGCCAGGTCGGCCACCGCCTCGAGCTGCAACCGGGTGGTGACGTCGCGAGGTGGCAGCACCGCGAGCCGGGTCTGCGCCTCGGCGCCGTGGGCGAACGCCCACTCGATGACGTTGAGCAGTTGCGCCGGGCTCTCCACCAGGGCGAGCGTGGTGCGCTTGGGCTTGTGGCTCTTCCGGGTCTTCTTGGCCATGGCGGCCTCAAGCCACCCGCGCGGCCTGATCGGCCACCACGCCCGCCACCCGGCGCAGTTTCCGCATCGCCGCGTACTCACCGTCGTAGACCTTCTTCACTCCGTCACCCAGCGACTCCGAGATCACCCGGACATCGCGCACCAGCCGGGCCAACCCGGCCGGCTCCAGCGAGGCGGCCTGGTCGGAGCCCCACATGGTGCGGTCCAGGGTGATGTGTCGCTCGAGGAAACAGGCGCCCAGCGCGGCGGCCGCCACCGTGGTCTGCAGGCCGCGTTCATGACCGGAATAGCCGACCGGGACGTTCGGATACTCGGTCATCAGCGTGTTGATCATCCGCAGGTTGAGTTCGTCGTTGGCGGCCGGGTAGGTCGAGGTGGCATGGCAGAGCAACACATTGCCGCTGCCCAGCACCTCAACCGCGTGCCGGATCTGTGCCGGCGTCGACATGCCGGTGGAGAGGATCGCGGTGCGTCCGGAGGCCCGGATCGCCCGCAACAACTCGTCGTCGGTCAGGCAGGCCGAGGCGATCTTGTGGGCGGGCACGTCGAAGCCGTCCAGAAAGTCGACGCTGGCCACGTCCCACGGCGAGGCGAACCAGTCGATGCCCTTGTCACGGCAGTATTCGTCGATGATCCGGTATTCGTCGGCGCCGAACTCGATGCGGTGCCGGTAGTCGATGTAGCGCATCCGGCCCCAGGGGGTGTCGCGCTCCACGTCCCACTGATCGCGCGGGGTACAGACGTCCGGCGTCCGCTTCTGGAACTTCACGGCGTCCGCGCCGGCGGCGATCGCGACGTCGATCAGGGCGAGCGCGGTGCTCACCTCACCGTTGTGGTTCAGGCCGATCTCGGCGGTGAGGTAGACGGGCTGGCCGGGGCCGACGCGGCGGTCGCCGATCAGCCGATCACGGGGGAGATGGTGGTCATGAGTCGAGGTCCTTTCCGAGGATCCAGGAAGCGATTTCACGAATGGCTCCGTGCCCTCCCGGCACGGAGGTGACCAGCCGCGCACGTTCGCGCACGACCGGATGGGCGGAGGCGACCGCAACCGGCCACCCGACGAGTGAGAAGCAGCCGAGGTCGTTGACGTCGTTGCCGGCATAGAGCACGCGGGCCGGATCGACACCCTCGCGTGCGCACCAGTCGCGCAGCACGGTGGCCTTGTCGTCGACCCCATGCAGCACCGGGACGCCGAGCTTGCGGGCCCGGGCCCGCACCACCGGATTGGTTTCGCTGGAGAGGATCAGCACCGGCAGCCCGGAACGGCGCAGCGCGGCGATGCCGAGCCCGTCGCCGCGATGCACCCGCACCTGTTCGCTGCCGTCGGACGCCACCAGCACCGAGTCGTCGGTCTGGGTGCCGTCGAAGTCGAGCACCACCGCGTCCAGGTCGACGCGATGCGGAACGGACGTGTCCGCGTCCAGCAAGGGGGCGAGCAACCGGGCCCGTTCCAGGTCGTCCGGCTCATCGATCTCGAGGACGCGGGCCGGGTCGGTCTCGATCAGCACGGCGCGGCCGAAGAACCGGTGCCCGGAACGCCGGAAGCCGTCGACCCGCATCGCGTAGACGGCGCCGGTCTCCAGGAACTCGGGCGTCCGGTCCTGCCGGCGCGGGCGGGTCGCCTTGTCATGGTTGACGCCCACCGCGTCGCCCGATCCGTCGCGCTGCCACAGGAAGCCGTGGCTCGGCGCGGCGGTGAACGCGCTGTCCGCACCGGCCTCGACGGCCGCCACGCAGTCGGTGATTTCGGCCGCGGTGAGGAACGGGCTGGTGCACTGCACCATCACCAGCACCTCGGCGTCCCGCCCGGCGCGGGCCCGGTGCTCGTCCAGGGCATGCAGCAGGGCAGATTCGCTGGACGCCGCGTCGCCGGCCAACGCGTCCGGACGGCGGGTGACAAACGCACCCGCAACGCTCGCGGCGTCGGCGATCCGGTCGTCGTCGGTGGACACCGTCACCGCACCGACCCCGGAGGCGACCGCGGCGTGCACGGCACGCGCGACCAGCGGAACACCGCCGACCGGAGCCACGTTCTTGCCCGGCACTCCCTTGGAACCACCGCGGGCCGGGATCACCACCAGCACACTCACAGCCGCGCCAATCGCCGCAGCGTCGGCGCGACGGTGTGCACACCCTGCCGGTAGGCGGTGCGGGCCGCCCGCGACACCAGTGAGCGCACCGCTGAGGGCAGATCGCTGGCCCAGTCGTCGTCGGCCTCCAACTCGCGGCCGTACGCGCTCAGCCCGTAGCGGCCCAGCAGGTCGGGCAGCATGGCGCCCGCGTTGTCCATCGTGTAGCCGGGCCGCAGCGGGGGTCGGACGTAGTGCCCGACGAGATCAGCGAGACGTCGCTGAGCCTGCTCGACGGCGTCACTAGGGCCGATGCCGCGGTCACGGGCCCACTCGGGGTCCACTCGCGGTGTCGCGCCGGCGTCCAGGTCGGTGAACGAGGCCAGGCAGCCGGAACCCATGAAGTAGTGGTTGCCGAGCCGTTCTTTGAGGCCGAAATCGGTGAGGATGGCGGTCGGGATGCCGCGGTGCATGGCTTCGACGGCGGCCGTGGACGACACCGTGACCAGCAGGTCGGTGCGGTCCAGGACCTCGCCCATGTTGCCGTGCACCACGTGCAGGTTGGCCGGCTTCTCGACGCCGAGGCCGGGTCCGAGCAGCTGGTACGGATGGTCCTCGCGATGGGTGGTGTGCTCACCGATCCGGGTACGCACCTTGAGCAGCACCTCGCGCTCCGGATGCAGGGTGGCGTGTCGGATCAGCCGGCGGACCACGAACTCGCGGTCGATCCGCGGACCCGGTACGCCGGGTTGGGTGGCGAAAGTGACGGTGAACGGGCTGCCCGATTCCCGGGCAGAATCGGCGGGTCCGAGGAACGGCAGCACGGTCGGCAGCACCACGGAGGGGTCACGACCGGCACCGGCGAGCATGGTCCGGAACGATTCGGCGTCGGCTGGGCTGTTGGCCAGGATGACGTCCGAGCCGGCCCGGAGCAGCAGGCCCTCAACGTGCTTCTCGTAGACGACTCCGACGTAGCCACTGATCACCAGCGGGCGCCGTCCGGGTGTGTTCCAGCGCCGTGCCAACCCGTGCAGCACCGCCTGCACCCCACCGCCGGGCAGGGCCAGCACGATGACGTCGACGGCGTCGAGTTCCTCGGACGCCACGAACGCGGGAATGCTCTCGATGATCGTCGGCCGCTGTTCCACCCCGCTGTCGGCGAGTTGCTGCGCCGAGGGGCCGCGCAGCGAATGGAGCAGCAGGCCGACGGGCAGGGACGCCGGGAAGAGTTGCCGGGCGGTCAGCAGCCCCCACTTCCAGCGGCTGTCGGTATCAGCCAGCACCAGCACCCGCGGGGAGCGCGCAGTGTCGTCGGAAGTGGTCATGGGCGCGACGCTAGGCCTGGCTGCACGCTTTTCCCCGCCCGCTTCATCCGGGCTTCATCAGAGGCGCTCATGGCCCTGACGCTAGGCAGGGGGATCGACGCAATGGCCAACGGCATGGGTCAGGTCGGTGAACAGGCGGTGGACTCCACGCCCTCCCCTTTTGTCGTCCCGGACTTGCTCCGGGATCTCAAACGCCGAGTGCGTCCAGCGAGATCCCGGCATTCGCCGGGATGACGAAGGCGACCGGGATGACGAGGACGTCAGCTGTCGACCAACAGCACCCGCAGGGTGCGGGGACCGTGCACCCCTTCAACCCGGGAAAGTTCGATGTCGCTGGTCGCGGACGGCCCGCTGATCCAGGTCAGCGGCTGCCGGGCGTCGATGGACGGCCGCAACCGGGCCACCGCCTCGGGCACGTCGGCGACCACTTGGTCGGCGCGGATCACGCAGACGTGCAGGTCGGGCACCAGCGAGAGCGCCCTACGTCCCTGGTCGGGGCCGTGGTCGAGGACGATGGTGCCAGTCTCGGCGATCCCCACCCGGGCCGCGGTGACCACTGCGCCGGTGCCGTCCAGTTCGGCGTGGCTGAGCACCGGATCGTCGGTGAGCACCGTGATTCCCTTCGCGGCGATCGCGTCGCGCCATTCCTGCGGCGCACCGGACGGGACCACCGCGGAGGTCACCTCATGGTCGCCCAGCGCGTCGGCGATCCGGGCAGCGACCTCGGCGGGCATCACCCAGCTGACCTCGGCCCGGTAGTCCTCGACCCGTTCGACGAACAGTCCGAGGGTGTCGTCGGCTGCGGTGGTTGGCCGCTGCCCGTATTCCCAGTCGATCGCGACATCGTCGGCGGCGGACACCGCCGGCACATCGGCCACCGCCGAACGGACCCGACCCAGGATGGCGTCCCGGCTACTCATCGCCGCCGCCCTGATGCTCGGCGACCCACCAGTCGCGGAAGGTCTGGGTGGGTGGCTTGGGCAGGTCGCGAGCACCGGTCCAGCCGGCTGCCGGACCGGGCAGCGGACCGATCACCTCGCCGGGCAGGACGCGTCCGGCCAGTTCGGAACCCTTCTGCACCAGGGCGAGCCGCCGTCCGTCGCCCATCACCCAGCCGCCGGCCTTCATGATCGTGCCCTCGACGCTCGGGCCGTGCGACTCGACCACCTGGTTGCGCAGGTGCACCAGCACCTCGGGAATGTTGATCCGCACCGGGCACACCTCGTAGCAGGCACCGCACAGCGAGGACGCGAACGGCAGCGAGGCGTCCACCGCGGAGGCGGTACCGCGCAGCTGCGGGGTGAGGATGGCACCGATCGGGCCGGGATAGACCGAGCCGTAGGCATGCCCGCCGACTCGTTCGTAGACCGGGCAGATATTTAGGCAGGCCGAGCAGCGGATGCAGCGCAGCGCTTGGCGTCCGACCTCGTCGGCGAGCACCTTGGTGCGGCCGTTGTCGAGCAGCACCACATGCACCTCCTGCGGGCCGTCGCCGTCGCGCACCCCCGACCACATCGAGGTGTACGGGTTCATCCGTTCCGCCGTGGACGAGCGTGGCAGCAGCTGCAGGAAGACCTCCAAGTCGTCGAACGTGGGCACCGTCTTCTCGATGCCGACGATGGAGATCAGCGTCTCGGGCAGGGTCAGGCACATCCGGCCGTTGCCCTCGGATTCGACCACCACCAAGGTGCCCGAGTCAGCGACGGCGAAGTTGGCGCCGGAGACCGCCACCTTGGCGCGCAGGAACTTCTCCCGCAGATGGACGCGGGCGGCGCCGGCCAGCATCGCCGGGTCGTCGGTCAGCCCGTCCGGCGGCGGCGTACCGTAGCGGCCCATCTCTTCGGTGAAGATCTCACGCACCTCGGACCGGTTGCGGTGGATCGCCGGCACCAGGATGTGGCTGGGCCGGTCATGCCCGAGTTGGACGATGAGTTCGGCCAGATCGGTCTCCCAGGCGGCGATGCCGGCCGCTTCGAGCGCCTCGTTAAGGTCGATCTCCTGGGTGGCCATCGACTTCACCTTGACCACCTCGTCGGCGCCCTTGGCCCGGGCCACGTCGATCACGATCTGGTTCGCCTCTGCCGCATCGGACGCCCAGTGCACGATCGCGCCGTTGCGGGTCAGCGACTCCTCCAGTTGCAGCAGGTAGTCGTCGAGGTGGCGCAGGGTGCGGTTCTTGATCGCCTCACCGGCCCGCCGCAGCTGTTCCCAGTGCGGCAGTTCTGCCACCACGTTGGCCCGCTTCTCGCGGATCGTGGTGGTCGCGTGCCGCAGGTTCTTGCGCAGCTGGGTGTTGCGGAGCTCCCTGGCGGCATTCTTGGGAAACTTCGGCATGTCCTGCAGGTCGCCGGGCGGCGGTGCCGGGGTGCGACGGGCGGCGCTCATCGCGCACCTCCCTGCTGCGGGGCGGTGGCACCGGCGGCGACCAGAGCGTCCTCGGTGCTGGCCAGGATCTCGGCCAGATGGATCGGTGTGACGCCGGCCCGCATCCGGCTGAGCAGGCCGCCGATGTGCATCAGGCAGGAGTTGTCCCCGGTCACCACGTATTCGGCGCCGGTGTCGAGGACGGCCCGCACCTTGTCGGTGCCCATCGCCACCGAGACGTCGGAGTTCTTCAGCGAGAAAGTGCCGCCGAAACCGCAGCACTGCTGGGCGTTCGGCAACTCGACCAGGGTGAGCCCACGGACCGCGGACAGCAGCCGGTAGGGCCGCTCACCGACCTTCGTCACCCGTAGTGAATGGCAGGTCGGATGGTAGGTGACGCGATGCGGAAAGTAGGCGCCGACGTCCGTCACGCCAAGCACGTCGACCAGGAACTCGCTCAGGTCGTAGGTCTTCGCCACGATCGCCTCGACCCGCCGCTGCAGGCCCGGGTCACCGTGCCGGTGGGCGAGCATCGGATGCTGATCGCGCACCGAACCGACGCACGAGCCGGACGGCCCGACCACGTAGTCGTAGCGCTCGAAGGTGTCCACGAAGTTCCGCACCGACGGCATCGCCTCATGGAAGTACCCGGTGTTGGTGAACATCTGTCCGCAACAGGTCTGCTGCAGCGGAAAGTCCACCCGGCAGCCGAGCCGCTCGAGCAGCCGGACCACCGCCTTGGGCGTCTCCGGGAACATCGTGTCGTTGATGCAGGTGGCGAACAGCGCGACGGTGCTGGTCGGGACGTTCATGGCCCTCCTCCACGGGTGCCTCGGAGCCGCGCCAATCACGGCCCCGAAACCCGCTCAACTGCTAGTCAAAGCCCAAAACCCGATGCGCGCAAGCGATTCCTCTTTTTCGGTGGGTCAGCAGCATTTCCGCAATTTGAACCTCGCGAAAAGGCTCATCGATCAACGCGTCCCACCGCCGGTTGAGCTTGTCGAAACCCTCCGTCGGCGCTCGCGCATCCAGGTCTCGACAAGCTCGACCGACGGCTCCGTCAGCACGCACCCACCGGTGGTTGAGCTTGTCGAAACCTCTATCGGCGCTCGCGAATCCAGGTCTCGACAAGCTCGACCAACGGGGATCGGGTCTCGACAAGCTCGACCGTCGGCTCGGGTCAGCGCAGGAAAGCTCCGGTCACCCCGGAATCGACCGGGACGTGCAGGCCGGTGGTGTGCGAGAACTCGTCGGTGCACAACACGAACGCGACACCTGCGACGTGCTCGGGCAGCACCTCGCGTTTGAGCAGGCTGCGTTGCGCGTAGTAGGCGCCGAGTTCCTCCTCGGGCACCCCGTAGGTGGCGGCCCGGTTGGCGGCCCAGGCGCCGGCGAAGATGCCGCTGTCGCGGACGACGGCGTCCGGGTTGATGCCGTTGACCTTGATGCCGTGCTGGCCCAGTTCGGCGGCCAGCAGCCGGACCTGGTGCGACTGGTCGGCCTTCGCCGACGAGTAGGCGATGTTGTTCGGTCCGGCGAACACCGAGTTCTTCGAGCTGATGTAGACGATGTCGCCGCCCAGCCCCTGCCCGACCAGCACTTTCGCCGCTGCACGGGAGACCAGGAACGAACCCTTGGCGAGCACGTCGTGTTCGGCGTCCCAGTCGGCCTCGGTCGTTTCCAGCAGCGGCTTCGACACCGCCAGGCCGGCGTTGTTGATCACGATGTCCAGCCCGCCGAAGGCGAGCACTGTGGCGTCGATCGCGGCCTGCACCTGCTCGGCGTCCCGGACGTCGCAGCCCAGCCCGAGCGCCACGTCGGCGTTGCCGACCTCGGACGCGATCCGCTGCGCTTTGGCCTCGTCCAGGTCGGCGAGGACCACGCAGGCGCCTTCGGCGGCGAAGCGTCGGGCGATCGCGCTGCCGATGCCGCCGGCGCCACCGGTGATCAAGGCCACCTTGGCGGCCAGCGCTTTCGGCTTGGGCAGCCGTTGCAGCTTGGCCTCCTCCAGCGCCCAGTACTCGATCCGGAACTTCTCCCGCTCGGGCACCGGGGCGTAGGTCGACAATGCCTCCGCGCCGCGCATCACGTTGATGGTGTTGGTGTAGAAGGCGCCGGCCACGCGCGCGGTCTGGGAGTTGATGCCGTAGGAGAACATGCCGACTCCGGGAATCAGGATGATCAGCGGGTCGGCGCCGCGGATAGCCGGGCTGTCCTCTTCGGCGTTGCGCGCGTAGTAGCCGGCGTAGTCGTCGCGGTAGGCGGCATGCAGTTCATGCAGCCGTTCGATGGTCTGCGCCAGCGGCGCGGTGGGCGGCAGGTCGAGCAGCATCGGCTTGACCTTGGTGCGCAGGAAGTGGTCGGGGCACGAGGTGCCCAGTTCGGCCAGCGCCGGCGCCTTTTCCGAGGCCAGGAAGTCGAGCACCACGTCGGTGTCGGTGAAATGCCCGACCATCCGCCGGTCCTGCGAGGCGATCGCCCGCAGGGTGGGGGCCAGGGCCAGCGCGCGGGCGCGGCGTTCGGCGTCCGGGAGCGCGGTGAAACTCTCTCGTGCCGCACCGAACGGGTCGGCCTTCCCGCGGGCGGCGATGTAGTCGTCGATGGTGCGGATGATCCACAGCGAGTTCGCCTCGCACTCCTGTGAGGTCTGCCCCCAGGCGGTGATGCCGTGGCCACCGAGAATGCAGCCGACGACGTCCGGATCGTCATTGGCGATAGCGGCGATGTCGAGGCCGAGCTGGAAACCCGGACGCCGCCACGGCACCCACCGCACCTTGTCACCGAAGATCTGCCGGGTGAGTTCCGGGCCGTCGGCGGCGGTGGCGATGGCCAGCCCGGCGTCGGGGTGCAGATGGTCGACGTGCGGCGCGGCCACGAAGCCGTGCATCGTGGTGTCGATGGACGGCGCCGCGCCACCTTTGCCGTGTAGGCAGTACTCGAAGGCGGCGACCATCTCGTCCTCACGCTCGACGCCCGGGTAGACACCGGTCAACGCCCGCATCCGGTCCAGCCGCAGCACCGCCAAGCCGGACGGCGCCAACGTGCCCAGGTCACCGCCGGAGCCCTTCACCCACAACAGTTCGACCGGACCGCCGGTGGCCGGGTCGATCGCCGTCCCCTTCGCCGAGGTGTTGCCCCCGCCGTAGTTGGTGGTGCGGGGGTCGGCGCCCAGGCTGTGCGATCGGGCGATCAGTTGCTCGACAGCGGGGTTGGTCACGGCGGAATCGGTCATCGTTGGCCACGCTCCTCTCGGATTCGCCATGAATACCACAGCCGCACAGGCCCACCTGGCTGCGTTCCCACTTGTCGGAGTGCCGTCGCCGGATCGCGGTCGCGCCCCTGCCAGGTGTCCGACCGACCTGGCAGGCTGTTACCAAGGAATCGCTGATCCATCGTCGGTCGAGACCTCTGAGGAAAGGGGTTTCGACAAGCTCAACCAGCGGTGGTTGCGTTTGATCAGCGTTCCTCAAGCATCGCCAGCGTTGAGGTGCGACACGTGTTCGAAGGAGAACCATGACCGATCTGCCGTTCCAGAACCCCAGGCTCAGCATCGACGAGCGGGTCGAGGACCTGCTCGCCCGGCTCAGCCTGGAAGAGAAGGCGGGACAGGTCACCCAGTACTTCTATTTCGGCACCTTCGCCCAGCATCTGGCCGACGACGGCTCCGCCGAGGCCCACCAGTTCTTGGAGTCGCCGCGCAAGGTGGAAGCCGCGCTGGCCGAAGGGGGTGCCGGGTCCCTGCTGTTCGTCCGTGATCCGGCGACGGCGAACCGGTTGCAGCGGATGGCGATCGAGGGCAGCCGGTTCGGCATTCCGGTGCTGTTCGGCTACGACGTGATCCACGGCTTCCGGACCATTTTCCCGGTGCCGATCGCCCAGGCGGCTTCGTGGGATCCGGAGATGATCGCCGTGGGTGAGGCGGTCGCGGCCCGTGAGGCCCGCGCGGTCGGCATCCATTGGGCGTTCGCACCCATGGTCGACATCGCCCGCGATCCGCGCTGGGGCCGGATCGTCGAGGGCGCCGGTGAGGATCCGGTGCTGGGGGGTGCGGTGGCGGCGGCCCATGTCCGCGGGTTCCAGGGCGATTTCGGGCCGGAGTCGATCCTGTCCGGTCCGAAGCATTTCGCCGGCTACGGTGCGGCGCGCGGCGGTCGCGACTACGAGGATTCCGAGATCTCCGATTCGGAGCTGTGGAACGTCTACCTGCCGCCGTTCCGGGCCGCCGTGGAAGCCGGTGCGGCGAACATCATGAGCGCCTACATGGACCTCAACGGGGTGCCTGCCTCCGGCAACCGCTGGCTACTGACCGAGGTGCTGCGCGACGAGTTCGGCTTCGATGGTTTCGTGGTGTCGGACGCCGGCGCCGTCCGTTCCCTGGTCACCCAGCACTTCGCCAAGGATCTGGCCGACGCCGGCGCGCGCGCCATGAACGCCGGACTCGATCTCGAGATGACCATGGAAGACCCGGCCTTCGCGCACCTGCCGGACGCCGTCGCCACCGGCCTGGTCGACGAGCAGGTGATCGACGAGGCGGTGCGACGCATCCTGCGGGCCAAATTCCGGCTCGGCCTGTTCGAGAATCCGTACGCCGACGAAGCCGGCAGCACGGCGATCTTGACTGCTCCCGAGCATCGCGAGGTGGCCCGGACGGCTGCGGAGCGTTCGGCGGTGCTGCTGAAGAACGTCGGCAACGCGCTGCCGCTGGCCGCCGATACCGGCTCGATCGCCGTGATCGGTCAGCTCGCCGACTCGCCGCGCGACGCCCTTGGCCCGTGGGCGTTCGACTACGACACCACCGAGACCGCCACCATCCTGGACGGCATCCGCGCCCGCGCCACCGGCGAGGTCACCTTCGCCCCGGGTGCCGGCATTCCCGAACGGCTCTACCCGTCGATGTTCGACAACATGGACTCGGTGGTCGCCCGAACGGCCCTCGACCATGACGACGACGCCGAGATCGCACTGGCCGTCGAGCTCGCCTCGATCAGTGATGTGGCCGTGGTGGTGGTCGGTGAACGGCAGAACCAGATCGGCGAGAAGGCGTCCAACGACACCCTGGAACTGCCCGGACGCCAACTGGAGCAGCTGCAGCGCATTGTCGCCACCGGAACACCGACGGTGCTCGTGGTGATGTCCGGGCGTCCGGTCGATCTGCGCTGGGCGCAGGAGAGTGTGCCGGCGATCCTGCAGGCCTGGTACCCGGGCACCCGCGGCGGTGAGGCGGTGGCCGCGCTGCTGTTCGGCGACGTCTCCCCCGCCGGCAGGCTGCCGTTCAGTTGGCCGCGGCACGCCGGTCAGGTGCCGGTGATCTACTCGCACCTGCGCACCTTCCAGCCCGACGACGCGGACCACCGGTACTGGAGCGAGCCGTCCGGCCCGCTGTACCCGTTCGGCCACGGCCTGTCGTACGCGACGTTCGACTACGCGAACCTGCAGCTGTCGGCCGAGCAAATCGAGGTCGGCCAGACCGTCGAGGTCACGGTGGACGTCACCAACACCTCGACCATGGACGCCGACGAGGTGGCGCAGCTGTACATCCATCAGCGCTACGGCACCTCGAGCCGTCCGATTCGCGAGTTGAAAGCCTTCCGCCGGCTGCCCATCGCAGCCGGCGCGACCGAGACCGTCATCTTCGAGCTGGGCCCGGACCAGCTGCGCTACTGGAGTGCCGCGACCCGCGATTGGGTGCAGGACGCCACCGAGATCGAAATCTACGTCGGCGGCGATTCGACCGCCGAGCTGGGCACCCTGCTGACCGTCACTCGAGGGCCCGAGTGAGATCGGCCTCGGACGGCAACGCGGCCTGCTCGGCGGGTGCCAACATGTCGTAACTGGCGATCGCCATGGGCTGATTGCTGGTTGCGAGCGAATAGCGAACGACCCGGTCGTTCTTGTCGGTGCACAGCAACAGGCCGACGGTGGCGGCATGCTGTGGTCGGCGGAGTTCCTTGTTCGACCAAGTCATTCTCGAGTTCACGTTCGCCGAAGTCGCGTTCGAGCCTGAGGAAGTCGAACACATACGGGTCCTTCGTCAGGTGTCGCGCTTGGTCGGAGCCATCGGCCGTCAGGATGCGGTCGAAGTTGGCCGGAGCAGCTGCGAAACGCTGGTGGGCATGCGTCTTGATGTGGTGCTCCAGAACGGCGCGGCTCCAGCCATGGGTGACCGCCTCTGCGGCGTACCAGTCACGCTGCTCTTGGTCGCCTAGCTTGTCGAGCAGCACTGTCACATGACCCCAGGGCAATTGGGCAACAGGTTGTTGCCCAGTCTCATCGAGGGCTGACCAGGTACGCGCGAACGAGCGCATATATTTCAGGTTCCGCACCGACAGACCCGTTGCACCGGTGAACTCGGAGCGTAGGTCGGACGAGAGTCGGGTCAGCACCCTGTCCCCCCAACGAGCCCGGTCAGTCCGCTCCGCGAGGATCTTTCCGATCTGCCAGTAGAGGCGAATCAGCTCCGTATTGACCTGCCGTTGCGCTTGGTAGCGCGCCTGGGACACGCGTCGCTTGAGGTCAGCGAGGACTGCGGCGTAGTCCTCCGGGAGTGGCAGGTTCGTCATGCTGTGACGCTAACCACGCCCACTGACGTTTTTCGCGGGCCCGATCGCCGCCCGATCTCCGGCGCTCTACACCTTCTCGCTGACTCGCTGAATGTGCAGGGCGAGGTAGGCGACCTCCTCGTTGGGCAGGCGCTGGCGGTAGGCGTCCTGGATGTGTTCCCGGACGCGCTCGGCGCACGCGATCGCACCGGGGTAGCGCCGGGAGAGCTGGTCGAACAGGAAGTCGTCGCCGCTGGCCAGCATCCGGTCGGTGAAGAACCGGTCGGCGAAGTACTGCATGTGGGTGACGAACCGGGAGAAATGGACATTGTCGGGCTGCCGTTCGAGGCCCATCCGGTAGGTGACGATGGTCACCACCTGGTCGATCAGCCGGGCGGCCTCGAAAGCGTCGAAGGCGACCTGGTCCTGGGTGTGCCGGGCGTTGGCGATGTGGAAGGCGATGTTCGCCGCCTCGTCGTCGGGCAGCCGGACGTCGAGTTGCTCGCGCAGCCGGTCCAGACCGTAGCGGCCGATCCGGTATTCGACCGGGTAGTAGCTGCGGATCTCCCAGGCCAGCCGGTTCACCACCGGCAGCCCGGCGTGCGCCCGCTCGACCGCGAAATGCAGATGGTCGGTGAGCGCCACATAGAGGTGCTGGTGCAACGTCGTGCCCAGCACCTGCTCGGCGTAGGCGATGATCTCGCGGGTCAGTTCGAGGTACTCGGGTCCGATCGAGTCCAACAGCTGCAGCAGTTCCTTGGCGACCGGGTTGCGGACCGGCACGAAGAACCGGTCCGGGGCCCCCTCGGGCACCAGGTCACCGGGGCGCTGGCCGTAGCCGATGCCCTTGCCGAGCAGGATCAACTCCGCGTCGTCCGAGCCCGTGGCCAGGACGACGCTGGAGTTGAACACCTTTTTGATCCGCATTCAGAACGCGCCCGTCACTCCTCGTCCAGCGAGGCACCGTTGCTGGCGATCACCCGCTGGTACCAGGTGAACGAGTCCTTGCGCCGTCGCTCGCCGCTGCCGTTGCCCAGGTCGTCGAAGTCGACGTGGATGAACCCGTACCGCTTGCTGATCTGCGAGGACGAGGCGCTGATCATGTCGATCGGCGCCCAACTGGTGTAGCCCAGCAACTCCACGCCCTGCTCGACGGCCTTGCGCATCTCGCGCAGGTGCGACCGGAAGTAGGCGATCCGGTACGGGTCGTGGATCTTCCCGTCGGCGGTCAGCTCGTCGCGCGCACCCAGCCCGTTCTCGACCACGAACAGCGGTTTGCGGTACCGGTCGTACAGTTCGATCAGCGAGATCCGCAGCCCGACCGGGTCGACCTGCCAGCCCCATTCGCTGGATGGCAGGTACGGGTTCTTCACCCCCAGCACCGTGTTGCCGGGGGTGCGTTCGGCGTCCGGGCTGACCGACTCGGTCATCGACATGTAGTAGCTGAACGACACGAAGTCGGCGGTGTGCGCGGCCAGCAACTCCTTGTCGCCGGGCAGGATCGGCAGCGTGATACCACGCCGCTCCAGGTCGGCCAGGATCAACCGCGGGTAGACGCCGAAGGTCTGCACATCGGTGTAGAAGTGGTTCTCCAGGTTCTTGGCCTGGGCCGCCGCCACATCTTCGGGCTCGCAGGTGAGCGGGTAGGTGGTCAGCTTGGTCAGCATGCAGCCCATCCGACTACCAGGAATCAGTTCGTGGCAGAGCCTGGTCACCAGCGCGCTGGCCACGAACTGATGGTGCAGCGCCTCATAGACCGCCTGCTCAAGACCCTGGGGGCTCTTGTCCTCGATCACTCCCGCGGTGGTGAAGGGATGCCGGCGGATGCTGTCGATCTCGTTGAAGGTCAGCCAGAGCTGCACCAGCGAGCCGAACTCGGTGAAACAGGTGGTGGCGAACCGGACGAACATCTCGACCACCCGCCGGTCGCTCCAGCCGTTGTAGTTCACGGCCAGCGCGATCGGCATCTCGTAGTGCGACAGGGTGACCAGCGGCCCGATGCCGAGCCGTCGCATCTCGGTGAACAGGTCGCGGTAGAAGGCGACGCCCGCAGGATTGGGCGTCTCTTCCTCACCGGTCGGGTAGAGCCGGCTCCACGCGATCGACACCCGAAGGACGCCGAACCCGAGTTCGGCGAACAGGGCCAGATCCTCGCGCCAACGATGGTAGAAATCGATCCCGCGGCGCTTCGGGTAGTAGGTCACGTCGGGGTCGGCGAGGGCCGCTGCGATTCCCTCCGAGGTCACCACGTGGTGCGCGGCGTACTCCTTGGGGTCGACGTTCGGCTTGTAGGTGGCGATGTCGGCGACCGAAGGTCCCCGGCCGTCGGCGTCCCAGGCACCCTCGACCTGGTTCGCCGCCAATGCACCGCCCCACAGGAAACCGTTAGAAAAGCGCGACATCGGCTTCTCCCTTCACGGTCAGCGCCAGCAGCGGCCGTCCGGCCTCCACCTTGGCGTCGGCCAACGGAGTCAGACCATACCTGGCGGAATTGAGCACGACGACGGGCGTGGTGATGTCGTAGCCGGCCTGCTCGATCGCCTCCAGATCGACCTTCAGCAGCGGCTCCCCGACCCCCACGTGCTGCCCGTTGACGACGAGCGTCTCGAAGGGGGCACCTTGCAGCTTCACCGTGTCCAGGCCGACGTGGATCAGGATCTCGGCACCGGAATCGGCGCGCAGGGTGATCGCATGCTTCGACTCGAACACCGTGACCACGGTGGCGTCGGCGGGCGCGTGCACCACGCCCACGGTCGGCACGATCGCCACACCCTCCCCCAGGGCTCCGCCGGCGAACACGGCGTCCGGCACCTGGCTGAGCGGGATCACGGTTCCGGTCAATGGGCTGACCAGCTCCGAATCCGCCACGTCCGTGGCGGCAACAGCCGTCTCGGACGCCGGCGGCGCGGCAGGCGCCCGGGACGCTGCGCGCTCCTGGATGGCCTCCACGCTCGCCGAATCGGAGTCCTTCCAGAACATCAACGACGCGGCCAGGCTGGCGACGAAGGCGATGCCGAAGCCGATGAAGGCGTTGACGATGTTCATCGGATTGGTCGGATCGATGAACATCGACATGCTGGCCAGGCCGGGGCCCACCACGGCGAAACCGGCGACATGGGTCAGTCCGACGTAGGCGCCACCCAGGCCGGCGCCGACCAGCACGCTCCACAGCGCGCGCTTGTTCTGAATGGTGACGCCGTACAGGGCGGGTTCGGTGATTCCGAACAGCGCCGAGATGCCGGCAGAGAGCGCTGTCGAGCGGACATCGCCGTTCTTGGTGCGGACGGCGACGCCGAACATGGCGCCGGACTCGGCAATGTTGTGCGCCAGCGAGGCCGGCAGATAGAGCGGCTCGGAGCCGGTCGTCGAGTACTGGTTGATCGCATACGGCAGGAAGGGCTTGTGCATGCCCAGCGACACCAGGAACGGCAGCGCCATCGCCAGCAGCATCGTGGCGACCCAGCCGAAGGTGCTGAAGACCCACAGGATCGCCCCGGTGAACACCAGGCCGAGGTTGTAGCCGAGCGGGCCGAGGGCGACCAGGCCCACCGGAACGGTGATCAGCAGGCTCATCATCGGCACGAAGAAGATCCGGATCGGCTTGGGCGACACCCGCGTCCAGAACCGCTCCATGAGAGCGAGGAAGAGCACGATCAGCAGCGACGGAAAGACCTGCGAGTTGTACGCGACGTTGGTCACAGGCAGGCCGAAGACGGTCAGCCCCGGGTCCTTCATGAGGGCCGTCAGAGACGGCAGAACCAACGGAGCACAAGCGGCGATGGCCACCAGGCGGTTGACTCCGAGCTTGCTGGCCGTGGTGCCCGCCACCATCGACGGCAGGAAGAAGAAGGTGGCGTCGGCGATCGACGACAGCACGACGTAGGTGTCCGACTTGGTGCTCATCCAGCCCAGCGACGAGAGCAGGAGCAGCAACGACTTCAGCACACCGGCACCGGCGATCGCCGGGATCAGCGGCTGGAAGACTCCGACGATGAAGTCGATCACCACCGCACCCCACGACCGCTTGGGGCCCGGTCCGGACGCCTGCGCGCCGGCGGCCCCGGCCAGTCCCGGCAACCGGCGCAGCGCCTGGTACACCTCGACCACCTCGTTGCCGATCACCACCTGCAACTGGCCGGTGGAGACGACCCCCATCACGCCCGGGACCCTCTTCAGCGCCTCCACATCGGCCTTGTCGCCGTCCACCAGGGTGAAGCGGAGCCGGGTCGAGCAGTGCGTCAGCGCGCCGACGTTGGATGCCCCGCCCACCTGCTCGAGAATCGCCGTCGCGGTTTTGTCGTAGTCCATGTATTCCTCCCTCGGTTCGTAGCCGGACCGGTTCGAGGCAACAAAAAAGGACCCAACGGATGTCGCCCGCACAACGACGTGCGCGAGAACCGTTGGATCCTGCCTGCATGACCAGTCACATGTCCGAGGACAGAATGTGCCCCCGGGCTGCCGATGTCAACCGGTGCTCCCGGATCCGCGCATACCCTGGCAGGGTGACCAGCAACCCGCCGACCGGCGAACCGGAGCAGCGGTGGCAGCAGCCGCCCTTCCAGCCGGGCGGTCCGACGCCGTACGACGCGATCCCGGACGAACCCACCGACAACGACTTCCCGGCGTACGGCACGAGCCAGCCCCCGGTGTCGGGCTACGTGGTGCCCGCGCCCGGTAGCGCCGTCCCGCCGCCGTCGCAGTTCGAGACGGTGGTTGTCACCCTGGCCAGGCTGATCTGGCCGGTGGCGTTCGTGCTGGTGATCTTCACCGGGGCAGGATTCTGGCCGGTGCTGATCGGCGCCCTCATCGTCAACACCATCCTGCGTGCGCTGAAGAGCAACCTGCGCCAGCGCCGCCGTGCCCTCGGCACCGGCTACCCGCGTCCGCCGTACAGCTGACCCGTTCCCCCGCCGCCCCGGCAACAGCCCGCTAGGGCCCTCCCTAACTAGTTCAGCCCTCCCGCATGCGGGAGGGCTGAACTAGTTAGGGAGGGTTTTACGGGTCAGGCCTTGATGACGGCGAAGGACAGACCGAGGTCGGCGTCGGTCGTCCAATCGTCGGACGGCTCGGCCTCGATCACGGCGGTGGCCAGCACCTCGGCGGCGATCGTGTCGGCGTGGGCACGGATCGCGTCAGCCAGGTCGCCGTCGGCGGCCCAGCGCAGGGTGATCCGGTCGGAGACCTCCAGACCGGACGTCTTGCGCTTCTCCTGCACCAGTCGGACGACCTCGCGGGCCAGCCCGGCACGGACCAGTTCGGGGGTCAGCTCCAGGTCGAGCGCCACCGTCTCGCCCTGTTCGTTGACCACCGACCAGCCCTCGCGCGGGCGCTCGGAGACGATCACCTCGTCGGCACTCACCTCGACACCGGCCACACTCGCCTTACCGGACGCCGCCAGCGCGGCAGCCAGTTCGGCGGCGTCCGCGGCCGCAATGGAGGCGGCGATCTTCGGGGTGTCCTTGCCGAAACGCCTACCCAGCGCACGGAAGTTGCCCTTGGCCGAGTAGTCGACCAGGTCACCGGCGGACGCGAACGACTCGACCGTCTGCACGTTCAGCTCAGCGGCGATCTCGGCGCGCAGTTCGACGTCCAGCGTGGCGAACGAACCGGACGGCACCAGCACCCGGGACAGCGGCTGCCGGGTCTTCACCCGCGCCTCGGCCCGCGCCGATCGGCCCAGTTCGACGAGCCGGCGGGTCAATCGCATGGCGTCGTTCAGCTCGGCGTCCACCAGTGCCTCGTCGGCCACCGGCCAGGACGCCAGGTGCACCGATTCGGGGGCGTCGGGGTTGGTGGCGACCACCAGGTCCTGCCAGACCCGTTCGGTGATGAACGGGGCCAGCGGCGCCATCAGCCGGGTGACCACGTCGAGGGTGTCGTGCAGGGTCTGCAGCGCACCCGGATCGCCCTCCCAGAAGCGCCGCCGCGAGCGCCGCACGTACCAGTTGGACAGGTCGTCGACGAAGTCGGCGATCAGTGCCCCGTACCGCTGGGTGTCGAAGTTCTCCAGCGCCGCGGTGGTCTCACGGACCAGGGCGGTCCGCACCGACACCAGCCAGCGATCCAGCACATGCGCGGGAGCCTCGACCGGTGAGGAGGACGGCGTCCACCCGTTGGTGCGGGCGTACAGCGCCTGGAACGCGACGGAGTTCCAGTAGGTCAGCAGCACCTTGCGGACGGTCTCGGTGATCGTGGTGTGCCCCACCCGCCGGGACGCCCAGGGCGAACCACCGGCCGCCATGAACCAGCGCACCGCGTCCGCCCCGTGCTTGTCCATCAGCGGGATCGGTTCCAGGATGTTGCCCAGATGCTTGCTCATCTTGCGGCCGTCCTCGGCCAGGATGTGGCCCAGGCAGAGCACGTTGCGGTACGAGGACGCGTCGAAGACCAGCGTGCCGACCGCCATCAGCGAGTAGAACCAGCCACGGGTCTGGTCGATCGCCTCACAGATGAAGTCGGCCGGGTAGGCGTCGGCGAACCGCTCCTTCGAACCCTCGGCCCACGGGTAACCCCACTGGGCGAACGGCATCGAACCCGAGTCGAACCAGGCGTCGATCACCTCGGGCACCCGATGCGCCGTCTCGTGGCAGTGCGGGCAGCCGAAGGTGACGTCGTCCACGAACGGACGGTGCGGGTCGAGCGCTGACTGGTCGCCGCCGCTCAGCTCGGACAGCTCGGCGCGCGAACCGACGCAGGTCAGGTGACCGTTGGGGCAGCGCCAGATCGGCAGCGGCGTCCCCCAGTACCGCGACCGGGACAGCGCCCAGTCGATGTTGTTGTTCAGCCAGTCACCGTAGCGGCCCCACTTGATGTGCTCGGGGTACCAGGTGGTGCCCTCGTTCTCGCGCAGCAGGGCGTCCTTGATCTGGGTGGTCCGGATGTACCAGGACGGCTGCGCGTAGTAGAGCAGCGGGGTGTGGCAACGCCAGCAGTGCGGGTAGCTGTGCTCGTAGGGCAGTTCGCGGTACAGCAGGCCGCGCGCGGCCAGATCGGCGACCAGCAACTTGTCCGCGGTCTTGAAGAAGACCCCGCCGACCAGCGGCAGATCGGCCTCGAAGGTGCCGTCGGGGAGCACCGGGTTCACCATCGGCAACCCGTAGGCGCGGCAGACCACCATGTCGTCCTCACCGAAGGCGGGCGCCTGATGGACCAGGCCGGTGCCATCCTCGGTGGTGACGTAGTCGGCCAGCACCACGTAGTGGGTGCCGCCCACCACATCGGGAAATTCGACCAGGTCGAACGGTCGCTGGTACCTCCACAGCTCCATCTCGCGGCCGGTGTAGCTGCCTTCGATCTGCCAGCCCTCGCCGAGTACCTTCTCGACCAGCGGTTCGGCGACCACCAGGGTCTCCGGCTCGTCGTCGGACGCGGTGGCCAGCTTGGTCGCCACCACATAGGTCACGTCGGGATGGACGGCGACCGCGGTGTTGCTGACCAGCGTCCACGGCGTCGTCGTCCAGACCAGCAGGGACGCCTTGCCGGCCAGCGGGCCGCTGGTCAGGGGGAAGCGGACGTAGACGGACGGATCGATGACGTCCTCATAGCCCTGCGCCAACTCGTGATCGGACAGCGTGGTGCCGCAGCGCGGACAGTACGGGGCGACCCGATGGTCCTCGACCAGCAGGCCGGCGTCGAAGATCTGCTTCAACGCCCACCAGACCGACTCGACGAACGAGGCGTCCATCGTCCAGTACGCCTGATCGAGGTTCACCCAATAACCCATCCGGCGGGTCAGCGCGGTGAACTCGTCGACGTGCCGTCCGACCGATTCCCGGCACTTGGCGTTGAACGCCTCGATGCCGTACGCCTCGATGTCGGGCTTGCCGTTGAAGCCCAACTCCTTCTCAACCGCCAGTTCGACGGGCAGACCGTGGCAGTCCCAGCCGGCCTTGCGGTCGACGTGGAAGCCCTGCATGGTCTTGAACCGCGGGAAGACGTCCTTGAACACCCGGGCTTCGATGTGGTGGGTGCCGGGGGTGCCGTTGGCGGTCGGCGGGCCCTCGTAGAACGTCCATGCCGGGCCGCCCTGAGTGGCCTGAAGCGTCTTGTCGAACGTGTTCCGGGCGTCCCACAGGTCGAGGATCTCGCGCTCCATCGCGGGCAGATCAACCTGCGGCGGCACGGGGCGATACTCGGTCATCGGTCTTCCTTCGTCGGCTGCTGACTGCCGGGACTTGACCCGGCCAGGGACGAAGGGACGAGGCGAACCCCGCGGTACCACCCTTCTTGGCCGCCTCAGAGACGACCCGCTCGTGGTGCGCCGCGGCCGGTTCTAGTGGGCTCGGCGATCCAGCTGGACGCCGCGCTGTTCTTCCGGCAGCTCCGGGGTGATGGCCCCATCAGTGCCTTGCGACAGTCGCCCATCGTAGCCGCAGCGCTGGAGTCCCCCAAAGCGAGGCCGGCCAACGGCCGCGTCGGTCACAAACAACGATCGGGATCGAGCACGGTAGTCCGTGCCCGATCCCGATCCTTGTTTCAGTGTGCGTGCGGCCGGTCAGGGTGCCGGCGGTTGCGGCTCCTCCCGGGTCGGCGGCGGGCCGTCCGGCGCGTGCCCCGGCGACGGCGGGCCGGGCGGGGTCGGTGGCTGCTGGAACGGCGGATAGCCGGTAGCGGTCAGGGCGTTGCGGCGGGCGTGGTAGTCGTCGATCTCGATCTCACCCCGGGCCAGCCGCTCATCCAGGATCCGCACCGCCTCCCAAGGTCCCGGCGACCCGTGCGGCGGGGCACCGGGCTCGTGGTGCGGGCCGCGCCCAGGACCATGACCGGGCTTCCATCGCGGCACCCAGCCCTTCTTGCGTGCGATGCCCAACGCCAGGGCGACCAGCCCGAGCACGATCGCGACGAACAGTGCAAACCCGACCAGGCCGGCGATCAGGTGCAGGAAGCCGAAGCCTCCGCCTCCTCGTGGACCCATCTCTCAACTCCTCTTGGCTCGATGGGTTCCATCGTGCGTCGAGATCCTGGCCAGACAACTGTCAGGAGGCTGTGAGTGCGAGCCGAATCAGCCGACGGCGGCGGATTCGCCGAGCCGGCGGCGTCCGGAGAAGGCACGGCCCAAGGTGACCTCGTCGGCGTACTCGAGGTCGCCACCCACCGGTAGCCCGGACGCCAGCCGCGACACGGTGACCCCCATCGGCACCAGCAACCGGGACAGGTAGGTAGCGGTGGCCTCGCCCTCAAGGTTGGGGTCCGTGGCCAGGATCACCTCGGTGACCGTGCCGTCGCCGAGCCGGATGACCAGCTCGCGAATGTGCAGGTCGCCGGGGCCGACGTTGTCGATCGGTGAGATGGCGCCGCCGAGCACGTGGTAGAGCCCACGGAACTCGTTGGTCCGCTCGATCGCCATCACGTCCTTGGGTTCCTCCACGACGCAGATGGCGGTCTGGTCACGCCGCGGATCACGGCAGATCCGGCACAGCTCGCCTTCGCTGATGTTGAAGCAGCGCTCGCAGAACCGGACCTTTTCGGCGACGTGCCGCAGGGCGTCCGCCAGCCGTTCGACGTCGGTGGAATCGGTGGTGAGAATGTGGAACGCGATCCGCTGCGCACCCTTCGGGCCGATCCCCGGCAGCCGGGCGAGTTCGTCGATCAGCTCCTGAATAGGGCCTTCGAACACCGCGTTACCCCCGGCTCACTGGCCGGGGAGGCCGCCCAGACCACCCAGGTCGGGCAGCGGCGGCATCGAACTCTCGGCCAGGATGGCCACCTTCTTGTTGGCGTCCCGGACGGCGGCGACGATCAGGTCACCGAGCGTCGACGGGTCGTCCTCGTCCCAGGCCTCGGGCTTGATGTCGACGGCCAGCAGCTCGCCTGCACCGTTGACGGTCACCTCGACCAGGTCACCGCCCGCCGAGCCGCGCACCTGCTTGGCCGCCAGCTCGTCCTGGGCACGCTGAATCTGCGACTGCATGGCCTGGGCCTGCGCCAGCAGCGCGTTCATGTCGAATCCCTGCTCGCCGAACATCACGTCTCCAATCGGTGGTGGGGCACCGGGCAATGTTACCCACGCGTGCGTGGATGACCCGGTTCGCAGTCGGTGGGTCGCCGGCCGAGACGTCCGGGAGCGACGGCCGATGCTGGTCGCCGGTGGTTGAGCTTGTCGAAACCGCTGTCGCCGGCCCAGGGTCTCGACAAGCTCGACCAACGGAATCGAGTGCGGCTACTCCTCTTCGGCGATGAGCTCGGCGCCGAGATGCTTGGCCAGCAGTTCGTCGTGGTTGGCGCTGGCCTCTTCGAGCGACTCGTCGTCGCGGCTGGGTTCGTCCTCTTCGGGCGGCGGCTCGACGGCATTGCTGGTGGCACGGATGTTCTGCCGTGCCTGAGCCGCGGCGGACGGACGCGGGGGCGAGGGCTGCTGCGCCGGAGACGGTGCCGCCTGCTGGACGGGCGCCGGTGCCGGATTCTCGGACGGGCCGGCGTCGATCACCTTGATGCTCACCCCGGTGGCGGTGACCTGCAGGATCGACTCGCGCAGCACATCTTCGCTGCCGCCGCGTCCGAAGCTGTCCCGGGCGCCGGGGTTGGCGATGCCGAGGGTGAGGACGCCGTCGAGGACGTCGACCACATGGGCGTTCTGGCTGAGCAGGATCCAGGTGAACCGGCGCCGCTTCTTCACCTCGTCGAGGATGTCGGGCCACAGCCGGCGGAAATCGACGGTGGTCAAGCCGGTCGAGGACCGTCCGCCCCGTGCCGGCGCCGGGGTCGGCTCGGCGGGTGCTACCGGCTGCGCGGTCGGAGGTTCCGCGGGCGCCGACTGCGCCGGACGCTCCGGTGCGGACGCCGGACGCTCCGGTGCGGGCCGTTGCCCGGTCGGGGCGACATCCGCACTCGGCGGTTCGGACGCGGTCGGCGGTTCGGACGCGGTTGACGGTTCGGACGCGGTTGACGGTTCGGACGGCCTGGCCGGCGCGGCCGCCGCCGGAGCGCCGGTCGTCGGCTGGACGGGGCTCGGAGCGGGCCGCTGACCAGCCTGAGTCACCGGGCGGGCCGTGACGTCCAGGGCCTCGGGGGCGGTCATCTCGAGCCGGCGTTCCAGCCGGTCGAGCCGGGCATGGACGCCGCGGTCGCCGACATCCGCTGCGGGCAGCAGCACCCGGGCACACATCAGTTCCAGGTGCAGCCGGGGCGCGGTAGTGCCGCGCATCTCGGTCAGTCCGGCGGCGATCACCTCGGCGGCCCGGGTCAGCTCACCCGGTCCAAGCGTGCTCGCCTGGCCCTGCAGCCGCTCCGCCTGGTCGGCGGCGACGTCGACCAGGCCGCTGGTCAGCGCGTCCGGGACAGCGGCGACGATGATCAGGTCGCGCAGCCGGCGCAGCAGGTCTTCGGCGAAGCGGCGCGGGTCCTGGCCGACCTCGATCACCTTGTCGATCGAGGCGAAGACGCCGTTGGCGTCGCCGGCGGCGAAGGCGTCCACGATCTCGTCGAGCAGGGCGTCCGGGGTGTAGCCGAGCAGCGCCGCAGCCTGGGTGTAGGTGACCCCGTCGGGGCCCGCGCCGCCGAGCAACTGGTCGAGCACCGACAGCGAATCACGCACCGAGCCGGCACCGGCCCGGACCACCAGCGGCAGCGCGGCGGAGTCGACCGCGACCCCTTCCGCCTCACACAGCGAACCCAGGTAGGCCGACAGCGTCTTCGGCGGCACCAGCCGGAACGGGTAGTGGTGGGTGCGTGACCGGATGGTGCCGATCACCTTCTCGGGCTCGGTGGTAGCGAAGATGAACTTCACATGGGGCGGCGGCTCTTCGACGACCTTGAGCAGGGCGTTGAAGCCCGCCGTGGTCACCATGTGCGCCTCGTCGACGATGTAGATCTTGTAGCGGCTGGAAACCGGGGCGAAGAAGGCGCGTTCGCGCAGATCGCGGGCATCGTCGACACCGCCGTGCGAGGCGGCGTCGATCTCGATCACATCGATCGAGCCGGGCCCGCCACGGGCCAGATCGCGGCACGACTGGCACTCGCCGCACGGAATCGGGGTCGGCCCCTGGGCGCAGTTCAACGCCCGGGCCAGGATGCGCGCCGAGGTGGTCTTGCCGCAGCCGCGTGGGCCCGAGAACAGGTAGGCGTGGTTGACCCGGTTGTTGGTCAATGCCCGCTGCAGCGGCTCGGTGACATGCTCCTGGCCGATCACGTCGGCGAAGGTGTCCGGCCGGTAGCGACGGTAGAGCGCCAGTGGCGCTTCGGGACGCTCGACCACGGCGGCTTCCGGTGCACGCGGGGCGGGGCCCGGGGGCGCCTCGAGCGCGACCGGCTCGTCGGACGCGGCGGCGTCCGGTTCGGCACCGAACAGGTCCGGGCCGTCCTGCTCGAACGGCTCCGGCTCCTCATAGAGCTCGGAGTCGAACAGCTCGTCCTCGCGCTCGTCGTCCACGGATGGCACCTTACGTGCTGGCGCTGACAACTATCGAGCCGCGATCCACGGCCGGCCGGGGTGAGGCGTCCGGACAACGA
>JBDHZN010000017.1:0-27100 GCA_039811845.1 Micropruina sp.
TCGGCAGCGCCACCACCAGCATCGACAACTCGACCCGTTCGGCGGCGCCGTCCGACAGCGTGCCGGTCACCGTGGCGTGCGCCCAACGTGCCGGATACGGCCCGATCGCCGTCTCCGGGTCACTGCGGACGTCGCTGACCCGCAGATCGGTCAGCGAGCGGTAGACGCGGGCGCCGACCTCGGCGAGGACGCCCCGTCCGGTGGCGTCCAGGTCACCGACCACCACGGTGCGCGGCTCGAGGTCGGCGACGATGAGACCGACCGGCAGGTTCTGGTTCTGCTTCCAGCCCGGGTCGGTGGCCCACGCGATCAGCGTCGCCTCGGTGAACAGGCCGGTGGTCGAGGTGGGGTCGGCGACACCGAACGGCTTGCCCGGCATTTGCCCACTCAGGTACGGCTCGACGCTCAGTTTGCGGCTCAGCGGATCGACGCTGACCCGGTGCACAGGCTGGCTGGGCAGGATCGAAGCCGGTCCGACAGTGGGTGCCGGCACCGTCGGCGCCGGTAGCACTGTTCCTCGGACAGCGCCCACCACGGCCAACGCAACGGTGACCACGAGCGCCGTCACCGCGACCGTGACCAGGGCACGAATGGCGACACTGCGTCGCCGTCCGACCTCCGTGCCACTCACCCGGGGAGTGTAACCAGGCACCGGTCAGACCTCGGCGCTCGAAGCGTCAGGGTGTCGCCGGACGACCGCGGAACCGGCGCCAGCCGTCCCGCAGCAGGCTCATCCGGGGCATCTCGCCGCCCTCGGAACGCCACCACCAGATCACCCAGACGATGGCTGCGATCTGGGCGGCGGTGCACAGCACATCGCGCATCGCGAAACCGGCGATCACCACGCCGGGCCCGAACTCGATCACCCGGCCGGTGACGTAGGCCAGCGACAGCCAGGTGCCGCGCCACATGGTGATCACATCGAGCCGGTTGGCCGCCATCAGCGCCAACGGCACCCAGGTGATCAGGTCGTACCAGCTCAGCGTGTACGGCGAGGTGATCAGCCACGCGGCGGTCAGCAGCGCCGCCGTCCGGACCGCGATGGTCAACGGATCACGCCTCGGATCGGTTCCCGCCGGGGCGCCCGGCGCGGTCTCCCAGGGCAGCACCCGGGACAGCATCCACCCGACCGCCACCATGCCGGCCATGCCGAGCACGCTGATCACCCGGCGGGTGATGCCGTCGCCGACCGTGACGACGCCGAGGCCGAGCAGCCACTCCGCCCAGGAGCCGGCCGACACGTACGAGGTGTTCCGGCCGGCCGCGAACAACGCCTCGGGGGCGAACAGTCCGTACCCGAGGCCGATGGTCACCGCGGCCGCCACACACAACTGGATCAGCTTGCGCGGCTGATGCCGGTAGCCCCACACCATCGCCAACCCGTAGTAGACCAGCGACACCTTGACGCAGCCGGCCAGGCCGATCCCGACGCCGGCCAGCCAGGCGTTGCGCCGCATGAACCACAGTCCGGCGACGGCGAACACCAGCGTCAGCGGCTCGTTGTGGGCCTGCGCGCAGATCGACCAGATCATGATCGGGTTGAGAATGGTGAACAGCACCGCGCGGGTCTGGAAGGCCGGGTCGCCGTGCGCCATCTTCACCGCGATGAAAGCCACCACCAGGAACGGCAGCACCGCGAACATCTGCAGCCAGAACACCACCTGGTGCATGCTTTCGCCGCCCAGGGTGGCGGCCAGCCACTGGCTGAACGAGGCGATCGGGCCGTACACCGAGGGGGTGTCCTGCCAGGGCGCCTCCATCCAGCGCATCACCGGATCGAACTCCTGCCGGACGATGTTCGCCGGGGTGATGTCGTAGGGGTTCCAGCCCAGCACCATCAGCCGTCCGTAGGCGGCGTACATCAGCACATCGGCCGAAGTCAGCGGCGGTACCAGCGAGGTGACCAGGCAGAGCACCGCGCCCAGCACGAAGAGCCGATGGATGTTCGGCCGCCAGCCGGTGTCGACGGCGCGATAGCAGATCCACAACCCGATCGAGCCTGCGATGAGGGCGATCCACAGCGACAGCACCGCCACCCACTCGTTGAGGCTGACGATGCCCGCCGGCAGGTACCAGGGCGGCATCAGCGAGCTGCGCGGACCGAGCCGCAACGCGACCGCCGACGGACCCATGAAGGCGATCACGATGGTCACGATGGTGGCGGCGACGATCAGCCGCAGACCGAGCCGGGAGTTCTTCGTCCACTCCTGGTCGAGGACCGTGCGAGCACGAGTAACCAGCGCGCTCGACATGGGACTCCTCGGGGTAGACGGCACCGCCGAGGATATCGGGCACCAACGCCCGCTCCCCAGACCGGCGGCCAGGTCGAGACCGGCCCGTTATCCAACGGTGCCGCCTCCGTCGCGCTACCGTGCCCGGGTGACGTCCGAGCCGCACCTCATGGACGGCTGGCCGACAGGGTTGCCGCAGCCACGGAGCATCGAGCCGCTGGGCGGCGGTTGGGTCGGCGACACCCAGCTGGCCGTCCTGGCCGATGGAGGTCGGGTCGTGATCAAGAACTGCCCCTACCCGGCGGCCATCGAGGCCGACGGTCTACGCGCGCTGCGGGAGGCTGGAGTGCCCACCCCGGAGGTGCTGGCTGCGGAGGGATCCACGCTGCTGCTGGAGTACCTGGATGGTGTCGCTGACTGGGCGGCGCTCGGCGCGGCGGTCGCCCGGATGCATCGCTGCACCGGCCCGCGCTACGGCTGGCACCTCGACAACCGGGCTGGCCGCTTCGTCCAACCCAACGCCTGGACGGACGACTGGCCGACCTTCTTCGCCGAACGGCGGGTGCGCGCACACTTGTCCGATCCGACGGTGCCGGACGAGGCGGCGCGGCGGTTGGAACGCGCCTGCGACGGGCCGATCCAGGAGCTGCTGCCCAGCCGTCCGGTCGTGTCGTTGACGCACGGCGACCTGTGGACCGGCAACACCGTCGCCGGCCGTTGGGTGATCGACCCGGAGGTCAGCTTCGCCGACCGGGAACTCGACCTGGCCTACATGCTCGGGCCCTCCCGTCGTCCGTTCCCACCCGAGTTCTGGGAGGCCTACGAACAGGAATGGCCCATTCCGGAGGACTTCGCCGAGCGCCGCCAGGTACTCGGCCTGCACCACCGGCTACTCCAGGTGCGCCACTTCGGCAGCCCCAGCGTGCCCGCCCTACTCGCCGACCTGGATGCCCTCGGCTGGTGACCAAGGACGGTTCTTTCGGAACGATCGCTACTTCAGCAGCTTGGACATCCGGCGGTCGGCGAGCGGCTTGCCGCCGGTTTGGCAGCCGGGACAGTACTGCAGGGACGAGTCGGCGAAAGACACCTCGGCGATCGGTGTCCCGCAGACATCGCAGGGTTCACCGGTGCGGCCGTGGACGCGCAGGCCGATCTTCTTCTCGCCCTTCAACTCCTTGGCGGCCCGGCCGACCGAACGGGCGATCGCGTCGCCCAACTCGTCCTTGATCGCGGCGAACAGCCGGGCGTGTTCCTCGTCCGACAAGGCGTTGGACGGCTTGAACGGGCTCAGCTTGGCGGCATGCAGGATCTCGTCGCTATAGGCGTTGCCGATGCCGGCGATCACCCGCTGGTCGCGCAGCACCCCCTTGAGCTGGGCGCGTCCGGCCTTGGCCAGGATCGCCCCCAACGCCTCGGAGTCGAACTCGTCGGCCAACGGATCGGGGCCGAGGCTAGCCAGCATCGGCACGTCCTGCGGGTCGCCGACCACATGGATCGCCAGTTTGCGCTGGGTGCCCATCTCGGTCAGATCGAAACCCGAGCCGTCGGCCAGCACCACCCGCAGGCTCAACGGACCGCGTCCGGGACGAGCCGGCTTGGTGGGCATGGCGTCCTTCCATTGCAACCAGCCGGCCCTGGCCAGATGGAACACCAACCAGCTGCCCGAGACGTCGATCGCGATGAATTTCCCGTAGCGGCGGACCTGTTCCACCTCGCCCCCGTGCAACGCCGAGAGCGGTAGCTGGAACGTCTTCAGCGCGCTGAACGCCAACAGTTCGGTGCGGGCGATGGTCGCACCGGTCAGCTTGTCGGTGAGGAACGAGCGCAGCGCCTCCACCTCGGGCAGTTCAGGCACCGTCGTCCTCCATTCCCCGCTCACTCAGTTCTCGCTCCGACGCCCAGTCGGGCCCGGGCAGGCCGAGGGTTTCGTCGAGCGCCGCCAGGTATTCGTCGCGATCGATCTCGATCACCCCGAGCGAGGCCAGGTGGTCGGTGCGCCATTGGACGTCGATCAGCCGCTCGGTTCCGCCGTCGCGCTGCATCGCCCGGACCAGTCGCAGCAATGCCACCTTGGACGCGTCCCGTCCGATCTCGGGATCGTGGAACATCGATTCGCCGGCGAACAGGCCGCCCAGTGACACCCCGTACAGACCGCCGGCGAGCCGTCCGTCGGGAGTCCAGGTCTCGACGCTGTGCACCACCCCGTGCTCGTGCAGCAGGGTGAACGCGTTGACGATGTCGTCGTCGATCCAGCCGTGCGGACGGCTCGGGTCGGCGCACCGGCTGATCACCTGGTCGAAAGCGGCATCGACGGTGGTCACATAGCGTTTCGTGGCCTGCCGCAGCGAGCGGGTGACCCGCATGCCGTCGGGCAGCAGGACGCCGCGCCGCATCGGCGACCACCAACCCATCCGGGCCGGGAACCAGGAGTTGTGCAGGGGCATCGGGAACACACCGCAGCGGTAGGCCAACACCACGAGGTCGGGGTCGAGCTCGTCGGAGAGCCCGATCAGGTCCTGCGCCGGCCAGTCCCGCGGCGGTCCGAAGATGCCCGGGCGACTCATTGCTCGATTGTGCCATCAGGGTCCGCCGATTGCGGGGACGGGGGTCCCGACTCTGAAATCCACGGTCTGGTCGTCACCCCGAGTGCGCGACACGCCGTCAGCCGCCGATCTGGACCGCGGTTCTCGGATGACACGACCAAGATGCCGGGTCCGCAGCCAGGGATGCCGCCGGGTCACCCCCGATAGTGGCTGGGGGCACCGTGAGTAGTGTGGACGGCGAATCCCGCGACGCTCAGGAGTCACCGCATGTCCACCCAGGAACCCAGCTCCTCCCCGGAAACCAGCAAGACCCTCGTTCAGCGCGCGCCCGAGGTGGCCGGCAATGTGCTCCGGCAGATCCTCGAGTTCGCCATCGACGGCAATATGACCATTCCGGGCGCCAAGGACGCGGCCGCCCGCTGTTTGCAGACCCGCGGCGATCATGAGGCGGCCGTCGAGTCGGTGGTTCGGCAACACGTCGGGCTGGCCGGGGCGCAGGGCTTCCTGACCAACCTGGGCGGCCTGCTGTTGCTGCCGGTGGCGCTGCCGGCCAACCTGGCCGGGCTGGCGGTCGTCCAGATGCGAATGATCGCGGCGATCGCCCACCTGCGCGGCTATGACCTGAACGACCGGCGGGTGCGCTCGGCGTTGACTCTGGCGATGCTCGGTGAGGACGACGTGCGCAAGCTGGTGGCGTCCGGCAAGTTGCCCAGCACGCCGCTGGGGGTGGCCACAGCACCGGTGTTCGATCCGATTCTGGAGCATGCGGTCAGCGAACGGGTGTTCGGCGACCTGGGCATGAAGATGGCCGGCAAACATGCGGTAGTGCAGGTCGCCAAGCGGATCCCGCTGGTCGGCGGCGGCGTCGGCGCGGCCGCGGACGGCTACTTCACTTACGCCTTGGGTCAGTACGCCCGGCGCGAGTTCGTCCGGCGTCGGACCTGATCCGGGGTCACATAATCCAGGTCATCGCGGCCGTTCCCGGAACCAGGTCTCGCCGTCGAGCGGATCGGGCCCGATCCGGGGGCGGACCGGTGGCGCCCCGACGACCGGTTGGTCGTGATCGATCTCGGTCTGCAGTACGCCCTCACCGCGGGTCAGATCGGGCAGGCTGCGGACGAGTTCGAGCAGTCGCCGCGTCGGCAGGGTTCCCGACAGAATCAGTCGGTCTTCGTGCTGCACGGTGTCGGCGATCCGCCCCTCGGCGTGGCCGAGACTCGAGGTGACCGCCGCCAGCTGCGCTCCTCGATCACCGTCCGCGAAGCCGGGGACGAGGTCGACGACACGCCAGGGTTCTTCGAGGGCGACACCGTCGCGCACTGCGACCCGACCCTGCGAGGCGAGTTCTGCCCGACGGTGAACCTGACAGGCATGCGCACCGGATGGGACCTCGACCCACACTGTGGTGCTTATCCGGGCACTGCTCGGCCGCGTACATCCGTCGAGCCGGATCCTGGTTGATTTGACCTACCCCGGAGGGGTATTCATATCAACCATAAAACGGTTCCTACCAGAGCCGACTCCCCCACCCGTCGCGATATCCACCACAATCCAGTTCGAGTGCACACCCCCGCGCACGAGCAGGCACCCAAGGGGAAAGCGAGCTTCGGTAGGTCGACCAGCGATCAGCACTTCGGCTACCGAATTGCCGCCCGCAGCCGGTTGGCCAGTTCCTCCACGGCTGCCCGCAACTCAGGTCCCTCCTCGACAACGAACGGGAACGGCACCTGTGCCAGCCACTCCCCCGCATACATCTCCGGATTGCTGGTGGTGCCGGTCAGCACACACTCCTCTCCGTCGGCCTCGAGGCGGCCCATCGGTGCCCGCAGCCAGGGCCGGACACGCTCGGCGGGCGCATGGAACCGCACCCGGGTGGTCAGTCCCCAGCCCTCGCCGAGGCTGCGTTCCAGGACGGCGCCGGCGTCCAGTTCGGCAGGCACCTCGGAGGCGGTGCTGAGCAGGTCGACCGAACCGATCCGGTCCAGCCGGTAGGTGCGCAGCTCGCCCGAGCTCGTCCGACACAGCAGGTACCAGAGTCCGTAGCGCACGACGACGGCCCACGGGTCGACCTCGCTCGTCCACTCATGACCGGCTGCGCTGCGATACGAGATCCGGACGCATCGGCCCGCCGCGACCGCCTCGACCAGGGCGGAGGTGACGCTGAGGTCGGGCCGCGGCGTCCGTGAGCCGACGGACGCCACATGCTGCCAGAACTGCATGGCGGGCCGTCCGACCGATTCCGGCAGTGCTCGCAACAGCTTCGCGACTCCGGATCCGGCCAGGCTGTCGGGGTCCGGTGCGCCGGCCGGCGAATCCAGCACTGCCATCACCGTCGCCAGCGCCTCGGCGCCGCTGAACACCACCGGCGGTAGCCGGACGCCACGTCCGATCTGATAGCCGCCGTACGGTCCGGTGGTGGCGGTGACCGGGATGCCGGCGTCGCGCAGGGTGCCGACGTAGCGCCGGACGGCCCGCTCGCTCACCCCGAGCCGGTCGGCAAGGTCCGCGGCACGGATCCCGGGCCGCTGGTGGATCAGGTCGAGCGTGCGCAGGGCCCGAGCGGTGGGGCTGGCGTCCATGGCGTCATCGTAGGTCGGTTGCGGACGCGGATCGTCCGGATTCCCTCCTAGCGTGGTGCGCAATCGACCCGAAGGAGAAGCGATGAGTGACATTGTCTTGATCGGCGGCCTCTGGCTGAGCCCGGAGATCTGGAGCGACGTGGTCGGGGAACTTGATCGGCTCGGCCATCGCGGGCTGCCTGTGGCGCTACCCGGTCAGGGCGACGGCGATACCGTCGCGACCCTCGAGGACCAGGTCGCGGCCGTCCTGGCCACGGTGGACGGTTGCGCCGAGCCTCCGGTCGTCGTCGGGCACTCGGCAGCGGCGTCGCTGGCCTGGATCGCGGCCGATCGGCGTCGGGTGGCCCGGGTCGTCCTGATCGGCGGTTTCCCGGTCGCGGACGGCGAGGCCTACGCCGACTTCCTGCCGATCGTCGACGAAGCGATGCCGTTCCCCGGCTGGTCGGCGTTCGAGGGTCCGGACTCCGCGGATCTGGACGTCGCGACCCGCGAGCGGCTGGCGTCCACGATGATCCCGGTGCCCGAGGGTGTCGCCCGCGGCATCGTCCAACTGCAGAACGAGGGCCGCTACGACGTCCCGGTCACGCTGATCTGCCCCGAGTTCACCCCAGACGACGCCAAGGCCTGGCTCACCGCCGGCGAACTACCCGAGCTGGCGAAGGCCCGGCACCTCGACCTGGTCGATCTCGACTCCGGGCACTGGCCGATGGTCACCCAGCCGGCCGCGCTGGCAGCTGTGTTCGCCGACCTCTGAGGCCTCGACAAGCTCGACCAGCGGCGGTCACCTCCGCAATGCGTTCACGGGCGGCTGCCCGGCCCGGCACAGCGAAGGCACAGTGCTGCCGGTTGAACTCAAGGACATGATCACCAGCAACGAGACGGCCCTCGACAGCATCCGCACCATCGACCTCAACGAGCTCATCGGTCGTGGTCCGCAACTCACCCGGGTCCACCGCAGATACGTCCTCTCCGCGGCGGATGCCTCGATGGCGCTGGAACTGGTGGATCCGACGACGACCCGGGTGCTTGAGTCCGGCGGACGCCGTGACCTGGGCCACACCTCGGTCTACCTGGACACCCCCGAGCTGGACGCCTTCCGGCGGGCCGCCCGCGGACGCCGGCAGCGCTTCAGGATTCGCACCCGCCGGTACGAATCGGGTGGCACGTTCCTGGAGGTCCGGACGGGGCAGCAGCACACCGTCCCTCACCGGCTGCCGGGCGAGCACCTGCCCGACGGTGGCTTCTCGGAAGCCGGGGCGCGGTTCGTCGCCGAGACATTGCGGGCGGCCGGCGTCGGCAATCCACCGATCGCCGAGCTAAGCGCGTCGTTGCGCGCCGACTACCGCCGGATCACCCTGCTGCACGAACCGACGACCTCCCGCATCACCATCGACTCGGGCCTCACCTGGTGGGACGTCCGCACCGGTGCCTGGCTGAGCCGTCCGGAGCTGGCGATCATCGAGACCCGGTCGGCGGGCCAGCCGTGCGGAATGGACTTGTTGTTGTCGTCCCTGGGCCATCGCCCGGCACGGTTCTCGAAGTACGCGACGGCGCTGGCGGCGATGAACCCACGGCTGCCGGCAACCAGATGGCGGCGCACCCTGAGGCAGTATTTCTGACCCGTCAGGGCGGCGCAGGGTGGCAGAATTGCCACCTGTTCGGACGTCGGAACGACCTGCGATTCTCACCTCGCCACGGGAGGGGAAGGGTCCACCATGTCCATGTTCCGCCGGTTCTGCGCTGTCACGGTGACAGCGCTCGCCCTGATTCTGGTAGCGGCGCCGGGGGCGTCCGCTCACCCCGTGCCGCAACACCGGGGCGTCCATCACAGTGCGCCACCACGCAGCTATGTCGCCCTCGGCGATTCGTTCGCCGCGGGTACCGGGGCCGCACCTGCGACCGACGCGTGCGGCCGCTCGAACCTCGCCTACCCGCGGCTGCTGGCGAAGGCCGCCAGGCTGAAGCTGACCACACTCGCCTGCGCCGGGGCGACGATGACCGATGTCGCCACCAAGCAGTTGCCGTCGGTGTCCTCGTCCGCCCGCTACGTGAGCGTGCAGGCCGGCGGCAACGACATCGGCTTCACCCAGGTCTTCGGGCTCTGCGCGCAGCAGAACAACGACGACGAATGCGCGGCGGCGGTCGCCCAGTCGACGGCCTATATGAACTCGACCTTCACCGGCCAGGCGAGCGCACTGTTCGCCGCCGTCCGGCAGAGCGCCCCGCAGGCACGGATGGTCGTGGTCGGCTACCCGCGGCTGTTCAGCGGCAAGGACTGCAGTCCGCTGGTGGAATACAGCGCGAAGGAGCAGCGCCTGATGAACGGCGCGATCGACCTGCTGAACACGCGGCTGTCGCAGGCAGCGGCCGCGGTTGGCGCGCGGTTCGCGAATCCGACGAGGTCGTTCAGGAACCACGCCTGGTGCGCTCGGCTGCCCTGGATCACCGGCCCGGAGAACCCGGTCGCTTTCCATCCCAACGCCCTCGGACAGGTTCTGGGCTACCTGCCGACCGTTGCATCGAAGTTCTTCTGACGACGCGTCGCCCATAGCGAGGGCGCGGGTTCCGGCCGGTAGTGTTCGGCCATGCCGGAACCCCGCTTTCGCGTCGCGATCGTCGGCGCCGGGCCGTCCGGGCTGTTCGCGGCCCAGTTCCTGTCCGCCCGCGACGACGTTGCCGTCGACATCTTCGATCGCCTGCCGACCCCGTACGGACTGCTGCGATACGGGGTGGCGCCCGATCACACCTCGATCAAAGCGGTCGCCCACGCGCTGGCCCGGGTGTTCGACACGCCGTCCGTCCGCTTCCTCGGCATGGTCCACTTCGGCCGCGACGTCACCCGCGAAGAGCTGCTCACCGGCTACGACGCGGTGATCTACGCCGTCGGCGCCAGCGAGGACCTGCGGATGGGGGTTCCCGGCGAGGACACCGCCGGCAGCCGCTCGGCGCGCGAGTTCGTGGCCTGGTATTCGGGCCATCCGGACGCCGAACCGCAGTCGCTGGACGGCGTGCGGCAAGCGGTGGCGGTCGGCGTCGGCAACGTGGCCGTGGACGTTGCCCGCATCCTGGTCAAGGAGCCGCTGGCGCTCGCCGTGACCGACATGCCCGAGGACGTGCTGGGCGAACTGCGCCGGGCCCGGCTCACCGATGTCTGGGTGGTCGGACGGCGCGGCCCGCAGCACGCCAGCTTCACCACCACCGAACTGCGCGAACTGTGCCGCACCCCCGGGGTGGCGGTCAGCGTCGATTCCGACGCGTTCGACGACATCGACGACGACGCCCTGGACCGGCGCACCCGGGCGAACGTCGCCGTGCTGCGCGAGGCGTCCGAGACCGAGGTGGCCGATCCGCGGCTGCGGCTGCACTTCCTGTTCTGGCGCCGTCCGGTCGAACTGCGCGGTGACCCGGTGCGCGAGTTGGTGCTGGAGCGCACCCGGCTCGACGAAGGACGGGTGGTCGGCACCGGCGCAACCGAGACGCTGAAGGTCGAGCTGGTGCTGCGCGCCATCGGCTACCGCGCCGTCCGGCTGCCCGGGGTGGCCTTCGACGAGAAGCTCGGGGTGATCCCCTCCGAGCATGGCCGGGTGCTCGACGGCGCTACGGTCGCGCCGCGCGAATACGTGGTCGGCTGGATCAAACGCGGCCCGATCGGGGTGATCGGCACGAACAAGTCCGACGCCCGCGAAACCGTGGAGCATGTGCTGGCCGACCTGGCTGAGCTCGGCCCGCGCGCCGACCGTGTCGACCTGGTCGATGCCCTCGCGATACGTGGGTTCGTGCCGTCCAGCTACGACGACTGGCGGCGGATCGAGGCGGCCGAGGCCAACCGTGGCGCGTCCTATGCGCGGGAACGGATGAAGATCGAGGCGTGGCACGAGTTGCTCGACCTGGTGCAGGCCGAGCGTCCGGGCGGGCCGATACCGCCCGGTTGAACCCTCGATATTGTCTCCCGGACGCCCCGCCTTCGGCGGCCCGAGACCCTTGCTGACGCGCGGTGTCAGAACCGCTCATCGTTCATTGCCCGGGCCGCCGCAATACGTGTAGATTCGACGGTCCGGCGCATCGTGGCGACTGTTCGCCCGCAGTGCCCGGTGGCGGCTCGACGGGAGAGGGGACGTGCAGGCGATGCCCGGCAGCACGCGCATCCCACACGTGGTGACACGAGCCGATGTCGCGCGCTACGCCGGAGTGAGCACCGCCGTCGTCAGCTACGTCATCAACAATGGTCCCCGCCCGGTGGCGGCCACCACCGCCGAACGGGTGAAGCAGGCCATCGACCTGCTGGGTTATCGCCCCAACGGCAGCGCGCGTGCGCTGCGTCGGGGGGTCAGCGACACCATCGGGCTGATCACCCCCCACCTGGACAATCTGTTCTTCGCCGAACTCAGCCAAGAGATCGAGCAGCTCGCGGTCAGCACCGGCAAGGCGGTGCTGCTCGGCAATTCGCTCGGCGACCTGCGTCATCAGCGACAACTGATCGACGGCATGCTGAGCCGCCAGATCGACGGCCTGATCGTCCGGGGCAGTTCGTCGCACGACGATCCGTTGGCAGGCATTCGCACCAATGTGCCGTGCGTGCTGCTGGACACCATGGTTCCGCTGCCCGGACGGCGCTCGATCGGCTCCGACCTCCGGGGCGGCGCCGATCAACTGGTCGACCATCTGATCACCGTCCATGGCCTCACTCGGGTCGCCCTGGTGGTGGGGCGCGACCTGCCCGGCCTGGTCGATCCCCGCGAGCTGGGCTGGCGCGACGCCCTCGGTCGCCACGGCCTGCCGGAGGGGCCCATCGCGCGTGCGGCGTTCGACCGGACCGGCGGCTACCGGGCGGCGCACCAGCTGCTGGCCGCACCTCTCCCGCCGCAGGCCGTGTTCGCGTCGTCGGATCTGCAGGCGACCGGTGTGCTGCGCGCGCTGCACGAGAGCGGCACGAAGGTGCCGTCCGACGTGGCGGTGGTCAGCTTCGACGGCACGTCGGAGTCCGCGTTCACCTACCCGGCGCTGACCGTGGCCCGGCAGCCGGTCGCCACCATCGCCCGACGGGCCTACGAGCTGCTGGTCGACGACGCCACGGCCGAGGTGTTCGCGCAGTTTCCCACCGACCTGATCGTCCGCCAGTCCTGTGGCTGCGCCGGGACGACGATCACGCCCTAGCGATCCTTGGTCGTTGGCTGCGTCTCAGTGAAGGAACCGAACTCTCAAGGAGCCCGTGTTGTCCACTCGACCATCTGAACCCACCGCGCCCTCCGCTCGGCTGAACGACCCTCGGGCCGTTCTGATGCGGCGGGGTGGGACGTGCCTGGCGCTGCACTGCGAGGCCGACTCACTGCCTGAGGTGCTGCATTGGGGACGCGATCTCGGTCCGCTGAGCGACGGCCAGCTGGCGGCCTGGCGTTCCGCCCGGGCCGGTGTGGTGTCCGGCAACGCCGACGTTCCGCCTCGTCTGTCCCTGGTTCCCCAGCAGGCGGAGGGCTGGACCACCACCCCGGGGCTGGTCGGTTCGCGAGCCGGGCTGGGGCAGTTCTCCGACTTCCACCCGACGGCGATCGAGGTCGTGGCTGCCGAGGGAACCGACCGGGCGCCGTCACACGTCCGGGTCGAGGCGCACGATGCCGAGGCCGACCTCGACCTCGCCATCGAGATCGCGCTGACGGCGTCCGGGCTGGTACGCACCCGCGCCACCCTGACGAACCGTGGCGCCGACGGCTACGGGGTCGACTCGTTGCTGCTCGCGCTGCCGACGCCGCCCAGCGAGACCCTGGTGCTCGACCAGTCCGGCCACCATCTGCGTGAGCGCGAGACCAGCACCCACGAGTTCACCCTCGGCAGCCATGAACGCACCACCCGGACGGCCCGCGCCCACGCCGGTTCGAGCATCCACGGCACCTGCGAACCGGGCACCGACTGGAACCGTGGGCTGGTGCACTACGTGCACGTCGCCTGGTCGGGCAACACCCGGACGCTGGCCGAGCGGGTGGCGACCGGCTTTCAGGCGATCTTCGGCGGCGAACTGCTGCTGCCGGGCGAAGTGGTGCTCAACACCGGTGACTCGTATGCCACGCCGTGGTTGATCGCCACCTGGGGCGAGGGCCTGGACGAGGCCGCCGGCCGCATCCACGACTACTTGCGCGCGCGGCCCGGGCATCCCACCTCGCCGCGGCCGGTCACCTTCAACGCCTGGGAGGCGGTGTACTTCGACCACTCACTGGAGCCGTTGCTGGCGCTGGTCGAGGTGGCCGCCGAGGTCGGCGCGGAGCGATTCGTGCTCGATGACGGCTGGTTCGGCTCGCGACGCGACGATCGCTCAGGTCTCGGCGACTGGGTGGTCTCGGTCGATGCCTGGCCGGACGGGCTCGCCCCGCTGGCGGACGCCGTCCACGCCCGCGGCATGGAGTTCGGCCTGTGGTTCGAGCCCGAGATGGTCAACCTCGACTCGGACGTCGCTCGCGCCCACCCGGAATGGATCCTCTCGCCGCGGACCCACCGGCCTCAGGAGGAGCGTCAGCAGCAGGTGCTCGACCTGAGCAATCCGGACGCCTTCGCACACGTCCGCGATCAACTGCTGGCTGTCCTGGACGGGGTGCGGATCGACTACATCAAGTGGGATTTCAACCGTGACCTTTCCGAGGCGATCTCGCCGCTGACCGGCAGGCCGGCGTATCACACCCAGACGTTGGCCACTTATCGGTTGATGGATGCCCTGCTGACTGCTCACCCGGAGTTGGAGATCGAGTCCTGCGCCGGCGGCGGTGGCCGGATCGACCTGGGCATCCTGGAACGCGCGGTGCGGGTCTGGGGTTCGGACTGCATCGACCCACTGGAGCGACAGGACATCGAGGCCGGCACGGCGCTGCTGCTGCCACCCGAGATGGTCGGTTCGCATGTCGCGTCGACGACATCCCACACCACGGGCCGGACGCTGAACCTGACGTTGCGCGCCTCGACCGCCCTCTTCTCGCACATGGGCATCGAGTGGAACCTGCTGGAGGCGAGCGAGCAGGAACGTCGTGACCTGGCCGCCTGGATCGGGCTGCACAAGCGGCTTCGTCCACTGCTGCACACCGGGCGCGTGGTGCATGTCGACGCTCTGGACGCGAGTTGGCGTGCGCACGGAGTCGTCTCGGCCGACCGGGACGAGGCCGTCTTCACGTTCGTGCGGATGAGCACCTCGGCCGTCCGGCCGTCGGTGGCGATGCGCCTGCCCGGCCTCGATCCGAGCGCCGACTACCACCTGGTGGAGCTGCTGCCGGACGGCGTCCCCTCCGACCTGGCTCTGTCGCTGCGGTCACCGGAGAACTGGGGCTGGTGGCGCGAGGGTGTCACCCTTCCCGGCGCGGTGCTGGGCGAACTGGGCGTCAGAGCCCCCGACCTGTACCCGGAGCGGGCGACTCTGCTCCACCTGCGCCGAGCCTGATCCACCGCTGGTTGAGCTTGTCGAAACCTCGTGATGGGGTCTCGACAAGCTCGACCAACAGCGGGGCTCAACCGGCGATACGGCGTTTCGTCAGCCCTTGACCGCACCTGAGGTGAGGCCGCGGACGAAGTAGCGCTGCAGGGCGAAGAAGACGATCAGCGGCATGATCATCGACACGAAGGCACCGGCGGTGACCAGGTGCCAGTTCTCACCACGGCTGCCGAGCAGGCCGGCCACCGCGATGGTCAACACCGCGTTGTCGCCCTGGCCGAGGAAGATCAGCGCCACCAGCAGATCGTTCCAGACCCAGAGGAACTGGAAGATCGCGAATGACGCCAACGCCGGCGTCGACATCGGAATGATCAACTGCCAGAACGTCTTCCAATGGGACGCCCCGTCGATCTCGGCCGATTCCACGACCGATTTCGGCAGCGACGCCATGTAGTTGCGCAAGATGTACAGCGCCAGCGGCATGCCGAAGCCGGCGTGCGCCAGCCAGACGGTGGCGAACTGACCGTTGATGCCCATCTGCTGGAAGATGATCGACAGCGGCACGAACGCAACCTGGTTCGGCACCACCAGCAGGCCCACGATCAGGATGAACAGGGCGTCGCGGCCCGGGAACTTCATGAACGTGAACACGTACGCGGCGAAGGCGGCAATCAGGATCGGGATCACGGTGGCGGGCACCGCGACCGCGAGCGAGTTGACGAACGCCTGACCCATCGGAATGGCGCCGGTGGTGAGCACCTCGGCGTAGTTGTCGATGGTGATCTGCGTCGGGTTGGCGAATACGTTCCACCAACCATTCGAGTTCGATTCGCTGCGCGGACGGATGGACGCGATGAACAGGCCAATGGTCGGAATCAGCCAAAGCAGGCACATGATGACCACGATGATCTCAATGACCAGAATGCCCTTGCCGGCTCCCACCGAACGACCCGAGTTCTCCTCGCGGCCGGCGCTCTTCTTCTTGACGGTCTGAGTGGCGGTGGTCATGCGTTGGCCTCCTGAATCCGGAACTGCCGAACCTGGTAGATCAGGACCGGGATGATCGCAATGATCAGGATCACCACGATGGCCGAGGCCGTGCCCGGGTCACCCGCCTTGAAGAGTGCCCCGTAGAAGGCATTGCCGAGCACGTTGGTGGTGTAGTTGCCGTTGGTCATCGCATAGACGATGTCGAAGACCTTCATGACACCGATCAGCACCGTGATGAATACGGTGATCACGGTCGGCCAGGCCTGCGGCAGGATGATCCGGAAGAAGATCTTCCCCTCGGTCGCACCGTCGATGCGTCCGGCCTCGATGGTGTCCTCGGGGACGGCCTTCAAGGCCGAGCTGAGCAGCACCATCGAATAGCCGACCTGCGTCCAGACGTAGACCATCATCAGCAGGAACGTGTTGAAGCGGAACATGTCGATCTGCAGCCAGGTCTGCGGCGCACCGCCGAGCCAGACCACGATCTGGTTGAACAGGCCGATCTGCGGCTGACCCTCGGGCTTCCAGGCGAAGACCAGGTTCCAAATGGTCGACGCGCCGACCATCGAGATCGCCATCGGCAAGAAGATGATCGACTTTGCGATCTTCTCGCTCCGGGCGTTCAACTTGTCGACCAGTACCGCCACGCCGAGACCCATCGCAACGATCAGGGCCGGCGCCACGATGATCCACAGCACGTTGTTGATCAGCGTGTTGATGAAGTCGGGATCGGTGAACAGATGTCGATAGTTGTCGAACCCGACCCAGCGGCCCAACCGTCCGTAACTGCCTTTGCGGAAGGACGACATCACGGTTTCCACCGCCGGGTACAGCAGGAAGATCCCGATCACCGCGAAGGCAGGCAGGATCAACGCATACGGCTTGAGCCGGTTCTCCCATTTGCGGGGAAGCAGTTCGCAGGCCTTGTTCAACAACCAGAAGAGCGCGACTGCGCCGACGACGCCGATAACCACGGCGCCGAGGGCGAGCCCCAGTTTCTCTACCACGATTTCTCCTAAGTTCGCGCCTGGCGGTGCCGCGAACACCTTCGCAGCACCGCCAGACTGAGACTCGGACCTCTGGTTTTACTCAGTCGGCCACTTCGCGTCGATGCCCTTCAGGGTGTCGTCCAAATTGGACCGGCCGCTGGTGTAGTTGACCATTCCGGTCCAGAAGGCGCCGGAACCCACCACCCCCGGCATCTGGTCGGAGCCGTCGAAGCGGAACACCGTGGCGCTCTGGATCGACTTGACCACGTCTTGCAGCACCTTGTTCGGGTACTTGTCCAGCGGGAACGACTTCAACGGCGACAGCCACGCACCGGTCTTCACCTGGTTCTCACCGAAGGTCGGATCGGAGGTCATGAACGACAGCACCTTCTTGACGTTGGTGTCGTTCTTATTGAGGGCCGCGGCCAGGTCGCCACCGCCGAGCACCGGGTGCTCGCCGTTGACGGTCGGGGTCATGAACATGCCCACCTGGGTGTCGAGCTTGGCGAACACGTCGTCGGGGAAGAAGCCCTTCTGGGTGACGAAGTTGCCCTGCTTGCCCAGGTAGCACTTCGGGGTCTTCTCGAACATCGGGTTGAGCGCCTGCGCGAACGCGTTCGACGGCGCGTTCTTGATGCCGCCGAAGACGTTGCCGTCGGTCATCAGCACCTGGTTGTAGACGTCGAATGCCTTGCGGATCTCGGGGCTGTCGAATTTGATCTCACCAGCGACCCACTTGTCGTAGACCTCGGTGCCCGACGTCTGCAGTACGTAGTCCTCGATCCAGTCGGTGGCCGGCCAGCCGGTCGCCGAGCCGGACTCCATGCCGTAGCACAGCGGTGCGGTGCCGTCGGCCTTGATCTTGTCGAGCAGCGTCAGCAGCTCGGCGTGGGTGGTAGGCACCGTGTAGCCCTTGGCCTCGAAGGCGGGCTTGTTGTACCAGTAGAAGGACTTGCCGTTCATCGCCATCGGCGCGCCGTAGACCTTGCCGTCGACGGTCGCGGCGTCCAGGAAGCCGGGCACCACGTCGGCCTGCAGCTTCGGCAGGTCGACCTGGGTGCTCAGGTCGGCGACCTGACCGTCCTTCGCCAGCTGCCGGAGAATGCCCGGCTGCGGGAAGATCGCGATGTCCGGCGCATTGCCGGACTGGATCTTGGCGGTGATCTGCACCTCGAACTCGTTCGATTGGATGAAGTCCAGCTTGATGCCCTGGGTGTCGGCCCAGGTCTTCATGTCCTTCTGGAAAGCGGTGGACTGCTCACCCGAGAAGGCGTACATGACCTGGATGGTGTCCTTGGCTGTGGCGGGTCCGGTCGCGGACGCACCGGGCTCGGGTTCTCCACCACCGCTCAGGCAGCCGGTCAGCAACAAGCTGCTCGCCGCCAGGCCCGTGATCAGGGCAAGGCTCTTTTTCCTCATAACTTCAGTCGCCCCCTTGCAACAGAATGGATATGAGCGGCCGTCTGGGTGCCCGCTCTGCAGGCAACATAACAGGAGTCGACTCTTCTCGTGTAGACAGCGGGACTAAGTTGCAACCATTGCGTGACCTGCGGTTGCCCGTCGCCAACCAGCGGACCAAGCTGTACGGAGTTGTCGGAGCCACGCGGTGAAACCTGGTGCTGGACGACGGAACGGGCCCGGCACCGGTCAGTCGGCGCCGGGCCCGATTCTCGGGTCCGATGAGGGTCGATCAACGATTTGAGCCGCGCATGACCCCGGAGATCACCCAGCGCTGGGCGAACACATAGACCAGCACCAACGGCGCAATCGCCATCAGATAGGAGGCGAACGCCACGGTGTAGTTGGTGTTGAACTGGCCCTGGAACACGTACTGCGCCAGCGGCAGCGTCTGGGTGCCCGGGTCGGTCAGGATCACCAGCGGCAGCAGGAAGTCGTTCCATGCCCACAGGCAGGTCAGAATGCCGACCGTCGCGTTCATCGGCGTCAGCAGCGGGAAGACGATGCGCCAGAAGATGGCCCACCTGCTCGCACCGTCGACGGACGCCGACTCCTCGATCTCCACCGGAATGGAGCGGATGTAGCTGGTGTACAGCAGCAGGTTGAAGGCCAGGCCGTAGACGATGTAGATGAGAATCAGGCCGGCTTCGTTGTCGATGCCGAACATGGCCGTTTGCTTGACCACCGGCAACATGATGATCGGGAACGGAACGAACATCGCCGCCACGAAGTAGTAGAACAGCATGCGTACCCAGCGCCGGTCCATGTTGCGGGCGATCGCGTAGGCGACCATCGAGTTGGTGACCAGGGTGAGCACCACGGCACCGACCGTGATGATCGCGGAGGTGAGGAATCGCTTCGGGAAGCTGGTCAGCGTCCAGGCGGTGCTGAAATTCTCCCAGTTCCACACCTGCGGCAGGCCGAATCCGGAGGTGGCCAGTTCGGTGGGCGTCTTGAAAGCGGTGACTATGGCGAAGTAGAGCGGAATCAGAATGGTCAGCGACAGCACCGCGACCAGCGCGGTCAGCCACCAGGATAGGCTATTGCGACGGCTCAACATCAGTTGTCCTCCTTGCCCTGGAAGAACTTGAGCTGAGCGAACGAGATGACCAGCACAAGAATGAAATAGACGATTCCATTGGCGGTCTGGTAGGCGTATTCGCCGCCCTGGAATCCGTTGCGGAAGATCAGGAACGAGATCGACTGGGTGGCCGTGCCCGGTCCACCGCCGGTCAGCGCGACGACCTGGTCGAAGACGCCCAGCGCACCCTTGAACGACAACACCATGTTGATGGTGAAGAAGGGCATGATCAGCGGGAAGGTGATCTGCCGGAACCGCTGCCAGCCGACCGCGCCGTCGATCGCCCCGGCCTCGTAGACCTCGTAGGGAACGGTCTGCAACCCGGACAGATAGATGATCGTGTTGAACGCCACCGACTGCCACACCCCGACGAACACGATGACGAGCCAGGCCAGCTGCTCGTTGGCCAGCAGCGAGGTGGAGAGCCAGCCGATACCGAGCGCCTGCCCGATCGCCGGCAGGTTGTTGGTGAACAGGTAGTTGAAGATGTATGCCACGATCAGCACCGGCAAGATGTTCGGCAGGAAGAACATGCCGCGCCAGAACGTCTGCGCCCTGATCTTGGCGTTGAGCAGCAACGCCATCGACAAGGCGATGAGGTTGATCAGGATCGTGGCGGTGACCGCGTACAGCAGGGTGAAGCCGTAGGACTGCCAGATGATGTCGTCGGAGAACAGGTTCAGATAGTTGGCGAATCCGACGAATCTCCATTCGCCGTAGCCCTGGTAGTTGGTGAAGGTATAGAAGAGGCCGGTCAGCAGCGGAACAGTGAGCAGCGCCGTGAACAGCAGGGCTGCCGGCGTGATCATCCAGAGGTAGGGACCCTCCATGCGCTTCGGCTTGAACTGTGTTTCCATGGCCCGCCTCACAAAGTGGAGTTGATTCGAGCGATGACCTTGTTCCACTGCGCATCGAGCGTGCGGATGAAGGCATCGGTGTCCCCGTTGATCAGGAACTGCTGCATGTAGTTGTTCAGATTCACGCCTTGCGGAAAGGCATGATCGGAATAGGTTGCGAGCCGTTGTGCCTTGAAGTAGGGCACCAGCCCTTCGAGCGCCTCGTCGTGGGGTTCCATTCCGGTCAAGGTCGGGAAGGCCACCTGTTCGGCGCAGTAGGCCGCCATGTTCTTCTCCGCCATCAGGTAGGTGTAGAACTCCATGGCTCCGTCGACCGGCTGCTTACCGAAGGTGAGCGCCACATCGACGCCGGAGACCACCCGGGAGTCGGCGGCCCGGTCGGCCGGGGTGGCAAAGGTGCCCAGCCGGATCTTGTCGTTGTACGACCGGATCGCCGGAATCGCGTAGGTGCCGTGCACATACATGGCCGACTTCCCCGCGGAGAATCCTTGGTTCCCGTCGTTGTAGCCGACCTCGTACTTGTTGCTGTTGCCGTATTGAGCGAGTTGCCGCATCTTGTCCAACACCGGCTTGAGGTCGCCGAACGACACCTGCCCCAGCCGCCGCTTCTCGTACCAGGCGGCGACTTCACCGTTCAGGAAACTGCCCGAGATCGACGAGAACATCGGCGCACCGGTCCAGTTGTCCTTGAATCCCCAGTAGAAGGGATCGACACCCTTGCCCTGCAGCTCGTCGGCGACCGCGATCAGTTCATCCCAGGTCGTCGGCGGCTGGAGCCGATGCTGCTCGAAGATGTCGCGGTTGTAGATGATGCCGGAGCCGTTGTTGGCGAACGGCACCGCGTTGACCTCTCCCGGACCGCCCCGGCCGAGAGTCGGCAGGATGGCGGCGATGGCCGGGCTGACGTTCTTGATCAGTTCGCTCGTCGAGAAGTCGTAGAAGACGCCCGCCCTGGCCAGCGCGCCGAAGTTGTAGTTGCCGTTCACCGTGACCAGCGCCGGCATGTCGCCCTTCACCAGCCGGACGCGGAGCGCCGTCTCGCTGTCGGGCTGAGCATTCTGCTGAACCTGGACCCTGGGGTTGGTCGCGTTGTATTCGGCACAGATGCGATCGAAGAGCTTGATCGCCTCGGACTTGAACTGAAAGAACTCCAGCGCACCGCCGCTCGCGGACGGTGGGCCGGAGCACGCCGCCAATGGCGCCAGAAGCGCCGTCGCGCCAGCGCCCGCGAGCAGGCTCCGGCGACTGATGAAACCGCTCATGCTGAACGTTCCCTTCAACTGATCGTCATTGATTCGGCTGCCCCTGGGGATGAGGGACGGCTGGCGAACCTCTCAGCAGCGATGCGATCGGCTCGGCGCGCCGCACTCTACCCGGGTAGATTCGTTCATCGCAATGGCGAACGCGCTTGGAAAAGGCATCGGGGCCCGATACGGTCGATCCTGATTCACCGCGCGTAGATGGTGTCCTGCGACGAGGAGGTCCGATGGCAGACAGCAAGCGTCCGGCGGTCGCGACCCGTGCTGACGTGGCTCGGGTGGCCGGTGTCAGCACGGCGGTGGTCAGCTACGTCGTGAACGGCGGCCCGCGTCCGGTCGCGGCGAGCACCGCGGCGAAAGTGCAGCATGCCATCGACCTGCTCGGCTACCGCCCCAACGGCAGCGCCCGGGCGCTCAGCCGAGGCGTCAGCGACACCATCGGACTCGTGCTGCCCGATTCCAGCAACCCGTTCTTCGCCGAGTTGGCACTCGAGTTCCAGCGTCTCGCCGCCATCTCCGGGCGTGCGCTGCTGCTGGCCAGCACGATGAGTAGCCGACGGCACGAGACTCGTCTGATCGAAGGTCTGCTCAGCCGCCAGGTCGAGGGGTTGATCGTGCGCGGCGACACCGCGCATCGCGATCCGCTCGCCAACGTCCGCACCGATGTGCCCTCGGTGCTGCTCGACACGATGGCGGCCGTTCCCGGGCGGCCGTCGGTGGGCACCGATCTGCGACAGGGTGCGGATCGGCTGGTCGAGCACCTGATCGCCGTCCACGGCCTCACCCGCGTCGGCCTGATCATCGGCGAAGACCTCAGCGGGCTGGCCGATCCACGCGAGCTGGGCTGGCGAGACAGCCAGCGCCGGCACGGGCTGGCGGAGGGACCCATCGCCCGGGGCGCGTTCAGCCGACCCGGCGGCTACGCGGCGATGCAGCGGATGCTCGCCGCGGGAAAGCCGCCCCAGGCCGTTTTCGCCTCCTCGGACGTCCAGGCGATCGGCGTGCTGCGCGCTCTTCACGAGGCCGGCGTCCGGGTGCCTGAGGACATCGCGGTGGTGAGCTTCGACGGCACCATCGAGTCCGAGTACTCGTTTCCATCGCTGACGGTTGCCCGTCAGCCGATCGCCGAACTCGCCGCCGAGGCGTTCCGTCTCGCCACCGGTGGCGAGACCGCCGAATCATTCCGGCTGCTAGCCCCGGAATTGGTGATCCGCCGCTCCTGCGGCTGCACACCCTCCTGACCGCCTTTCCCCCTGACCGCCTTCCCCCTGACCGCCTTTCACCGAAAGCGACTTCTTGTGACTACTGCTGCGCTCGGCGATTGCCGAGCACGATCCGATGCCTGCGTCGTCCTTCGCGCAGCCGGGGTCTGCGTCATCCTCGACCTGCCGGCTTCCGAGCTGCCCGCCCTGGTGTACTGGGGTGCCGATCTCGGCGAACTTGAACTCCCCGATCTGCGCACCCTCATCCGGGCCGGTCTCCCACCGGCCGCATCCCAGCTACCCGATCAGCCGGTACGGCTCTCCCTGCTGCCCGAGCACTGGACCGGCTGGGTGGGCCGGCCGGGAATCCGCGGCTCCCGCGGCGGCCGGGACTGGTCGCCGAAGTTCCGCACCACCGCGCTCCGCATCAACGGCGCCGACGAGGCGGGTTCCTTGGTCGCCATGGACGCCGGCGCCGTCGAGGTGGACGCGATCGACGAGGTCGCCGGGCTCGGACTGACCCTGACCATGGAGCTGCTGCCCGACGGCCTGTTCCGCAGCCGTGCGAGGTTGACCAACCTGGCTGACGAGCCGTACCAACTGGAGGAGCTGGCGCTCGCCTACCCGGTGCCGCAGTCGGCCACCGAGCTGCTCGACCTGGCCGGGCGCTGGGGGAAGGAACGGATCCCGCAACGCGCACCCTTCACGGTCGGCGTCCACCTGCGCGAGAACCGGAAGGGTCACACCGGGCATGACTCGGCCTACCTGCTGCACGCCGGGACTCCGGGCTTCGGTTTCGGCCACGGCGAGATCTGGTCGGTTCATACCGCGTGGAGCGGAAACCACGTCCACTACGCCGAACGGATGTACACCGGTGACCAGCTGCTCGCCGGTGGCGAACTGCTGTTACCCGGCGAGGTCGTCCTCGGCTCGGGCGACAGCTATGCCTCGCCGTGGCTGTACGGCTCCTACGGCATCGGCCTGGACGCCGTGGCGCGGCGCTTCCACAACTTCCTGCGGGCCCGGCCCAACCACCCGTCGGCGGATCGTCCGGTCACTCTCAACGTGTGGGAGGCGGTCTACTTCAACCACGACCTGGACAAGCTGCTGGCGCTGGCCGAGGCGGCCGCGTCGGTCGGTGTGGAGCGCTTCGTGCTCGACGACGGCTGGTTCGGAGCACGCCGGGACGACCACGCCGGCCTGGGCGACTGGACGGTGGCCACCGATACCTGGCCCGACGGCCTGCATCCCCTGGTCAACAAGGTCAACGAGCTGGGCATGCAGTTCGGGCTGTGGTTCGAGCCCGAGATGATCAACCTCGACTCGGACGCGGCCCGCGCCCATCCGGAGTGGGTGATGGCGACCGGTGCTCGGATGCCGGTCGAATCGCGTCGCCAGCAGGTGATCAACCTCGGCATTCCCGACTGCTACGCCTACGTCCGAGACGCCATGATGGCCATCCTCGACGAGTACCCGATCGCCTACCTCAAGTGGGACCACAACCGAGACCTGATCGACGCCGGCACCGCACCCACCGGGCGTCCCGGTGTGCATGCGCAGACACTCGCCTACTACCGCCTGGTGGACGAGCTCAAAGCCGCACACCCCGGCCTGGAGATCGAGTCGTGTTCCTCCGGGGGTGCCCGGGTCGACATCGAGGCGATTCTGCACACGGACCGGATCTGGGTCTCGGACTGCATCGACCCACTCGAGCGTCAGCAGATGAACCGGTGGACGCAGCAGCTTCTACCGGCGGAACTGCTCGGGTCGCACATCGCCTCCGGGGCCTCGCACACCACGGGCCGCTCGCACAGCCTCGGCTTCCGGGCGGCCACCGCGATCTTCGGTCATCTGGGCATCGAGTGGGATCTGACCAAGGCCAGCGCGGCCGAACTGGTCGAACTCGGCGCCTGGGTCGGCTTCTACAAGGAACATCGCTCGCTGCTGCTCGGTGGGGATCTGATCCGGCTCGACATCCCGGACGCCACAATCGCCGCTCATGGCGTGGTCGCGCCCGATCAGAGCCGGGCCATCTACTCCTTCGCCGAGCTGGGGCGACCGGACGTGGTCTTCCGCGGCAGGCTGCCATTGCCCGGGCTGGATCCTGACCGCCGCTATCGGGTCACGCCGCTGATGCTCGATCACGCCCCGGTGGAGAAGGCTCCGGCATGGTGGGGCGTGGAGCCGGAACTCACCGACGACGACCTGGCACACCGGCTGGACGCGCTGGCCCACGGACAGGGTCAGACGCTGCGCCCCACCGACGACTTCGGCATCGAGTTGAGCGGGGCTGCCCTGGCCCGGTTCGGCCTGTTCCACGCCCCGACCTTTCCCGAGACGGCGGTCCTGTATCTCGCCGAGGCCGTCGACTGACCCTGACCTTCGCTGGTCGAGCCTGTCGAGACCTCCGCACGCTGCTGACAAGGGGGGTGTGGTTTCGACAAGCTCAACCCGCGAGCGTCGACAAGCTCAACCTGCACCCGTCGAAAGCTCAACCTGCGCGCGGCAACCAACTCAGCCCGTATGTCGGCGGGCTTCGGTCCTCCGCGCTCCGGCGTTCTCGTAGCTGCTGCCCAGCCGGTGCACGTCCAGCTTGCTGATGGACGCCGTGCCAGCCTCGCTGAACACCTCCACGGAGCGCTCGCCCGCGCCGGGGAAGACCAACGAACTCATCGCCTCGCGTCCCTGGTCGAGGAACACCTCGACGCTCGAGGCGTCCAGCAGGATGCGCATCCGCAGGGTGCCGCCCCGCACCGCCGCGCTGCGGTAGCCGCGCTGCCCGGCGCCGGAGCGGTAGCGGTCGAGCACGACCCGTCCGGTCTGGACGTCATAGGCAACCACGGTCTCGTCCCCGCCCGCGGTCTTGTGCACCGCCAGGCCGATTCGCTCGGCAGTGCTCGCCGCCAGGTCGATCTCGATGTCGATCTCACCGGCAGTCAGGTCGGTGGCGATGATGCGCGACTCGTCGTCGGCCAGTTCCAGAGCGCCCCGTTCATGGCTGTCGGTCCGCAACACTTCGAGTTCGGCGATCGGCCACATGGTCAGCGTGTGGTCGTCGGTCAGCGCCAGTTCCCGCATCACCGTCAGCTGGGAACACCAGCCGTCGGCCTGGGACGGCATCGGCTGATCGGGAGCGCCGCCCATCCAGCCGAGCAGGAGGCGGCGTCCGTCCGGAGCCTCGAAGGTTTGCGGTGCGTAGAAGTTGCCACCCTTGTCCAGCTCGGTGTGTTCGGCGAGCACCTCGAAGTCGCCGCCGGGCCGCCAGTTGCCCACCACGTAGCCGACGTTGTGGACGTCACGGCGATCGAACCCGTCCGGACCGGCCCCCATCGGGCTGATCAGAAGCACCCAGGCGTCGCCGAGCGGGAAGAAGTCCGGGCATTCCAGCATGAATACTCCGGGCAGTGGCGATCGGTACAGCACCCGGTCGAATTCCCAGGCGAACATGTCGTCGGAGCGGTACAACCAGACCTCGCCGTGGAGGTCCGCCGTCCCCACGCCCACCACCAGGTACCAGGTGTCACCCTGCCGCCATACCTTGGGATCGCGGAACTGCGGGATGCCGTCCGGGGCGTCGATGACCACCCCTTTCTTGTCGAAGTGGTTGCCGTCGTTGCTGACCGCGAGCATCTGGCACTGCTCGATGCCCTCGGTGAAGTCGACGCCGTTACGCCAGACGTGCCCGGTGTAGTAAACGGCCAACTCGCCGGCGTCGGTGACCACCGCCGATCCGGAGAAGACGCCGTCCCGGTCGCCGGGCAGGCTCGGCGCCAGCGCGATCGGCTCGCGGCGCCACGTGATCAGATCGGCGCTGCTCACGTGCCCCCAGTGCATCAGCCCCCAGTCGGTGCCGTACGGGTAGTGCTGGAAGTACACGTGGTAGCGGCCGTTGTAGTGGCACAGGCCGTTCGGGTCGTTGATCCAGCCGGCCACCCCTGCGATGTGGAACCGCGGGTACCACCGGTCGCCGCGGGTGCGCGCCAGGTCACCGACGGCTCGCTCCGCTCGCTGCAACGCCTCGCTCATGCTGACAGTCATGCTCTGCTCCAAGACCTGATAGTTGTATTGATCGGACGGCACGATGCCCGCCACCCGGATGGTGACGGGCATCGCATGGAGTGCGCTACTTGCCGGCGCCCGCGGTGAGGCCCTCACGAAGCGGCTTCTGACCGAAGACGAACACCAGCAGTGCCGGGATCATCGAGATGATGACGCCGGCCAGCACGGTGGAGACCGAACCGCTGCCGAGCTTGCCCTGCAACGACACCAGGCCGAGCGGCAGGGTGAAGTTCTGCTCGCTGATCGTCATGATCAGCGGACGGAAGAACTCGTTCCAGTGGTAGTTGAACGCCAGGATTCCGACGATCGCCAAACCGGGTGTTGAGAGCGGCAGGTAGATGCTGAAGAAGGTCTTCCACGGACCGGCACCGTCGATCTCGGCGGCTTCACCGAGTTCGGCGGGCAGGCCCATGAAGTACTGCCGCATCAGGAACGTACCGAACGCCG